>JADGQB010000007.1 GCA_017882145.1 Anaerolineales bacterium | reverse complement strand
AGGTCAGGCTCGATCGTTCTCCAAATGCCACGCGCCTGTTTGCGCTGGCCCGGTGGAAGGAGTGACAGCCAGAGTCGTTCAAAATGGATTTGATTGATGCTCCAATACAGGCTCAAGAGCAAAATGACCAGTACAGCGCTTACAACCCCGCCAATGCCCTGTGTGAAGCCGAGTACCGCCGGAAGAACGAGCTGTCCCTGACTGCCGGTCACTGCTTCGAAGAGTTTGCTCGGTGGTGGCAGCCGCCCAACCAACGTCTGTTGGAAAGCGCTGCCCTGCAACCATTCCGGCAGCCTCCACGCATCCTGCACCGATACTGTTTGGGCCAAATGTTGAATCTCGCTGACCACGGCCTGACCGATCTGGAAGATCAAGAAACCAAAACTGCCCAGAGCCACCACATACAGAAGGATCCAGGCCGCGCGTACAACGAAGCGACGCCCGACCAGGCGGTTAACCAAAGGGCGCAGCGCAGCCGCAAGCGCAAGCGAGATCAATACATAAACGACAGCCATCCGGAACTGCCACAGCACCACCAGCGCCAGCAAAGTGGTCATGACGGCTGCGCCGATCCGGATTATGTGCTTCGTCATAATGCGCCTGTTGTGTGGACCTGAGCCAGTAGCGCATCCAGGTCGGTAGTAATGGTCTCGATTTCATCCAGAACCTGGTCAATCTGCTTGATCCTCAGATCTGAGCCGCCTTTCGTGAGGCGCGCCTGTTTACGCAGGTCCTGAGCCAGATCCTGGGCTTCATAACGCAGCCGACTGGCATAATCACGTCCGGACGAAACCTCCGATTCGAGCACTGCTGTATGAAAGACGAAGCGATCCAGCAAGAGCTGGATAATGGCTGCCATGGGAATCGCCATAAGTGCGCCGGCTATGCCGAACAAGGAGCTAAAAGCAAAAAACGCCAATAGGGTGACAAAAGGATTGACCCCGACTGCCTTACGCATAACGCGTGGCACCAGCAAGTTGTTCTCCAATTGCTGAATAATGACTGTCGCGAGAATAACCCAAACCAGCTTGATCGGCGCAATGGACAACGCAACCAGCCCTGCGGCGGTGGCGCCAAGCAAAGGCCCGATCATCGGTACGGCCTCCATAATGCCCGCCACTAGCGCCAGCACCAGGGCATTGGGCAAGCCGATGATAAGATAGGCAACCAGCGCCAGGATGCCTATGACCAGGCACAGGACACCTTGTCCGGCAATGAAGGAACTCACCTTGGTTTCCATGGCCAATATAAGTTTGCTAATGCTCTCGCGCTGGCCTTGTGGAACCAATAATAACAAGGACTGGATGGTACGCGGTCCATCCAGAGTCCAGTAAAAGGCCAAAACCAGAATAACGATGGTCGTAAATATGCTCCTGGCCGTCATGGATATATAACCCAGTGCCTGCTCTGCATTAGCCAGCACCTGAGGTCCGGTTGGCTGGAGTGCCGGCATCAGGCTTGGTAATGTCGCCGGGAGAAACGCACCCAGGCGCACCATCAACTGATTGGGGTAATTAGCCATCCATGCGCGCAGGCTTTGATAGTAACCCGGGACCGCGGCTGTAATCGTAGTGCCTTGCTTGAGGATCAATGGAACCAATAAAAGTACGAAACCGATAAACAGGGCGAGCAGCAGGATGTAAACAAGAATGAGCCCGAGCATGCGAGGGAGTCCGCGCCGGTGAAGCCAGGTTACGACCGGCCGGATGACCGTGCCCAGGACGATGGCGATGAACAGGATGAATACAACCTGGTTAAACCGGTAAAGCAGCCAGAATCCAAGCGCAACAAGAACCAGAACGAGGGTGGCCCACACGACCCGCCGGAATGTCCAGTTATATAGTTGCGAAGGTGATTCGAATGCCATGCGTCTCTATACTTTCTATACTTTAAATCGGAAAATCCCAATACTTCGATATGCTAGGCCCTCCTACCACTTAGCAGGCGTAATATGATTACAAAGATCACCGCGCCGACAAATGCGACCAAAATGGATGGTAGGTTGATGCCTGAGATCGGGTCGCCCATATGGAAGAAATGGGAAGCAATCCAGCCGCCCAACAATCCGCCAATTACGCCGACAACGATGTCACCAACGCACCCGTAACCGCCCCCTTTTACGACCACCCCGGCCAACCAGCCGGCGATCAAACCAACGACAATCCAGGAAAGTATTCCCATTCTGAGCTCCTTTTCTTTTTGTACTATTTTTTGCAGCCTCCCTTACTTATTGAAGGGAGGCTATGTTTTGACTGAGGTCATGCAAACGATCTGTGTTTTTTACATGGTAGAAAAACGATTGGGTAAATCCAAACAATCGTCGCTATCCTCTAGGATGGGTGGCTCTTCTGCCAAGTGAGCTTGTGCTCGGCTACCCGTTTATTGAATTCTGCCTGATCTATCGCAACAACATCGGGCAGACCTTGAGCCGCAAGTTTTGAGGCAGCCTCCTCCTTTAGTTTAATATCATCCAAAACTTTCAAGAAAGCAATTACATCCCGGTTGACCAGGGTTCGATCTTCAACACTATCGACAGTAAAGGGTGGAACAGACTTGACTTGAGGGGTCATCAATTCCGCTACCGGCTGATCCGCATAGACGACACGGACAAAAAGCCTGTCACCCTCCAGGAAGGGATAATCGATGTGTGTGGGTAATTTGACCAGTGAGCCCCGCTCCAGGATGAAGGCGTAACGGAGACCATCGCTGTTGCAAGACACTATTTCCATCTGCAGATCATTGGCGAGATCATGCAACAAGCGCGGATCGAAGTAATCACTGAAAGGGATCGAGGTATGCGTGGCAATATATTTGTTATTGAGGATGCCAAACAGTACCATCATTCCAGTGCCTGGATCTTGAGTCAACCGCCAGCGTTTAAAGCGGGGCAGCAATCCCCGTTTTCTCAAGACTGCCGATACGTGCATCCGGATCCGCCGAACCTTAGGATCGAAATGACGTGGATCAATCGTCGGTATGATCATCTTCATCTTTCTTATCGCTGCTCAGCAGCTTGCGCTTGACTTCATCGATCCACCGGCGTGACTGGTCGACCGGCTTTGTGAGTTTAAAGTGACTATCGATAATGTCACTATCAGAATACACCGAGGAATCATCTTGTTGAGGTCGTTCAGGGGGTGGTAACTTTTCAATGGGGTTGTCGAGAATCCGCTGGTTGGCCTGCTGAATCCTGATCCCGCGCCAGATTCCCCAGATGACCACAACCGCTGCCAGCACAAGAAATGCCGGCAGGCACCACACCAACAGGAACGTGAGTGGAACCTGCCTTTGCGCAGAGACCTGGCGCGATTGGTCGGCATAAAATTGGGCTGTCACCACGGCCACCTGGGTTTGCGTGGCGATATTATTGGCAACGGCCGTTTGGGTGCCTGAGGCAAGATCGTTTTTATATTGCTGGACCAGGATGGCATCCGCACTCTGTGTCCCGGCTGCCTGCGTAACCTGCAATTCGTATTGTGTCTGAGTCTGCCGCATCGCGTCCTGGGTTAGGGCGGCACTCTGCGTTGAACCGGCTGCAACCAGGGTTGCCTGTGCATTGGCGCGTACGATTTGGGCTGTAGCCGCAATCTGGGCTGCAACAAGATTGGCATTGTTTTGGTTCTGGGTCTGAACCGCGTTCAAGGTTGCATTGGCGGAATTCAAGGTTGCCTGGGCATTGGCGCGCATTATTTCGGCGGTTGCTGCAGCCTGGAAATCGGTGTTATTCTGCTCCTGGGTCAGTAGAGCTGCCAGGGTTACCTGGTCATTCGCTCCGACAGGTGTACCCAGGAGTATCACCACAACCGGCGCGGGTGAAGCTGGCGGGATCGTTCCACAGGCCACCAGGGTCACCAACAGCAGTATCAATGCCGAAATAACGGCAATAGACAGATGTCGATGCATCGAGACAACTCTAGCCTTCCATATGTAAAGCATAAACTTATCATACAATAAACTCTCCCCGGCCACATCCATCCGCCGGGGAGTGTTTGTCTCCACCACTTGGGGGAGGCCGCAACTCCTACAAATTACATGTAAATGGCCCGGAAGTAGAAAAACACCCCTGGCCACCCGACTAGAAAACCGGGTCGCAGTTTATCTGACTGTCCGGCAAGAAAAGAAGTCGCCAACCGCACTTGCAAGAAGGCAGGCAGTTGGCAGATACTTATACGGAGTCTTTCAGCGCTTTGAGAGGCCTTACCTTGATCACTTTGCTGGCCGCTTTTGCCTTGTAGGTCATCGGCTGCTTGGTGAATGGGTTAATGCCTTCGTGCTTAGGCGTAGCCGGCTTGTCTACGACATTGAGTTTAAGCAGGCCTGGGAGGATAACTTCGCCGGGTCCGCGCTTACCGAGTTGCTCGGCCACGATCGCGTTGATCGTATCGAGCGCGGAGGTGGCTTGCAACTTAGTGAGGCCACTTTTCTCGGAAAGGGCTGCCACGAACTGGGACTTGCTCATTCTTTTGTCAGTCATTTCTTATCTCTTTTGCTTATCAATCGTTTTCTTGACGATAACAAGCTTATTACTTCTCGTTAGCTTGCGAAATTTGCTTTACTACTTCGGCAGTTTTTTCCGGTTGGTTAACGCGAGTTGCCACATCCGCCTGGGCAATAATCCCCAAAATCTTGTTGCCGTTGTCCACAACTGGAATGCGGCGCAATTGATGCTCGGACATCGCGTCCAGCGCTTTCTGCAAATCATCTTCAGCGCGGCAAGTCACCACCTTGCGCGACATTATCGACTCCACTTTCGTGGATTTGGCATCGCGCTCTTCAGCCACAATCTTCAAAGCCAGATCACGATCGGTTACGATACCGACCAACTTTTGAGTCTGTTGATCTTCAATTACAAGTATCGCACCGATGTTCTCGCGTTTCATCAATTGTGCCGCTTTTGCCACCATGTCATTTGGCAGGCAGCAAACGGTTTTTTTTGTCATTACTTCTTCACATTTCTTCATATTCTAGTTCTCCTCTTTTGAATAGGAATAATCTCCCGGCAGGCCGGGAATCAATACCGTCCAACAATCTTGGCCACCCAGCCGTTAGACTGGGTGGCCAGATTGCTTTGCGGACTGGCAAAATGAAGAGGTCATCCGCTTCGACAGATCCGGTTTGATCGTCGAAGCACGGAACTAAATGACATGCAGGAGGTTCAAGATCACCAGGATGACCACAATAACGATCAGAATATGGATCCACCCGCCGGTCTGCGGGAAGCTTGGGCTGATCCTCCGGCCGAAAAAGCCGAGCAGCCATAATATTAATAGAATTACAATGATGGTCCAAATCATAAGGTTTCTCCTTTATCGGTCACTAGTAGGTCCCGGCTCAATGCCGGGTGGAGGTCGATTAGCGGCCCAGCAGGATGAAGATTCCAGCCGCTATGGCGAGCAGCCCCATGATCACGCCCAGGCCCGCGAAGCTCAAGCTGAACAATGCAATCAGCCCGTACAGGATGAGGAAGATTGCTAACAACAGGAAGCCTATATTTTTGGTGAATCTCATAGTGGTGCTCCTCTCAAACCTAAATGAATGGCGGTTTTCAGGTCAGCGTTCCTTGTCAACCGCCAGGCCGGATATGGATTATCTGATCTCAAGCAGTCTCAACTACCGTTTTGCCGGCGTCCAGAGCTGCGGTCACACGGTCCATCTGTTGAACGAGCTTATCCTGGCCAAGCTGTTTCAGTTCTCCGGCCTTCTCCGATACTCCAGCTGTGAGCTTGTCGGTTTCAGTACGAACCTGCGCAACTGCTTTCTTGATATTCTTGGTCGTTTGGTCACGCAACTGGATGGTTTTGTTTTGAATTTGGGCGCGTGTCCGTCTTCCGGATTGGGGAGCAAACAGCCACATGGCGGTCGCGCCGGCCAGGCCGCCGACCAATGCGCCAATTAATACGGCCAAAGGTCCAAACTTGTTGTAGACGTTCTCTTCGGTATTGTTTTCCATTTAATCATCTCCTTGATCAAAATCACGGCCTTCGCCGCCCAGATAGATGCCAGCCTTGGCTTGCTCATCATCTGTCAATGTAAATAATCCGATCACCGGTCTGATGAGGCTTTCGATAGTCCCTAATAAGGTCTGTAAGGGGCCCGATTGGGTACCCGGATTCGATTTGTAATTATCAGACGGATTGTCCATACTTTTCCCTTTATTTTATTGAGAGTGCTGATCGGTGGTGGTGGTTTCCGTGACGGGTCCGCGCGGGCGATAGAAGATCACAAAGATTATTCTTTCAACCGCCCATGCAATCAAGCCATAGACCAGCATGGCGATCAAGGTTGAGACTTCCAATACCATGCCGCCCAATGCAGGTGCCCCGATCAAGCTTGTAAAGGGGAACAGGAACAGGCCGGTGAAACCATAAAGAGCAACCGCAAACGGGCTGGCCGGGTTGGCCCCGATCAGTTTCAAGACGAAGCGCAGCGCCAGCAATGCTTCGAATATGCTGAGTAACAGCCAGACCACCTGGGTGGCTTTGAAGGTGAAAATTCGTCGTTCACGTTCGGGTTCTTTTTGGGTCGTTTGAACTTCTGATACCGTATTGATTGCCATTTTGAACTCCTTTACCAATGAAAGCATACAGGCCGGTCTTTCCGTACAATCCTTTACGAGGGTTGCAATGATGCAACCGGCCTGCATTTCCAGGATACTTAAAGAACTAGCGTGAGTGCCGGCTGCTTCTGCGGAAGAGATTGACAACAAACAGCAGGATGACGGCACCCGCAAGGGTCAACAGCATGGTCGGAATGGTGATGGCCTGGTTGATCGTCCCAACGTGGAAGATGGGGCTGAGGAAGTAACCGGCCAGGAATGCACCCAGGACGGCCACAACGATATTAATGAGCAGGTTTGAACGGTCATGCATGAGCTCGGTCGCGATCCAACCGATCACTGCGGCAACAATTAAGTAGATGATGATATTCATTTTCGTATCTCCAATGAGTAGGTCCAGATTGCACGGAATACCGTGTATGTTTGTAATCAATCATTCACCTTCCCGGAGGGAGGGGTTATGGCGCATCTCCGATCGTTTGGCGAGAACGGGTGGCGTTTACTTTTTCAAGCCGGCCTCAAACTCCTTCATTCGCTTATCGATCTCATCGGCAGCGCGCTGGCGGGTATAGCCATACTTTTCCTGAAGAAGGCCGGTCAGGACGTCGAGCTTGCCATTGGCCCGGTCCAGGTCATCGTCGGTGAGTTTGCCCCACCAGCCTTTGGCCTGGCCTCGGATTTGTTTCCATTTGCCTGTTAATATATCTTTGTTCATCGTTTGATCCTCCGATCATTTGAAAAAGCTGTCCCAGTTTGCGCCGGCGCTCGGGGCAGCTTATTGCGCCGGTTTTTCAAACCACTTACCCGTTTTGAGACTCGCCCGGCAAAACCTAAATGCGGATGCTTTCTGCCGCGGCTCGCAGGCGTTCGGCGACGCGTTCAGGAGTCTCTCCTTTGCTGATAAATGCATCCGCGCCGGCGGAGAGGGCGGCCTGATGGCGGGCATCCATATGACTGATGAGGACAACCACGATCGCATTTGGACAGGCCTGGCGCAACTCTGCCAGGGATTGCACTCCCTGACTAACCGGCAGCAAGTCCCAATCCACCAACAGCATATCCAGTAAGGTAGCTGGGGCCTGGGCCAAAGTAGTGGTCCAATCGGCGGCTTCACCGACCACGACCATGTTGAGGTCCAGCAACAACAGGTGAAGTGCAGAGCGCTCTTCGTGTTGGGCATCGGCTAAATATACGCGTGTCATAGTTTCATATTACAACGAACACTCCCCGTCCGCATCCATCCGCAGGGGAGTGTTTATCTCCGCCACTTGGGGGAGGTATATCGAGTCCTATACCAGGTGTCTACCCCCATCAACATGAATGATCTCTCCAGTAATATACGCCGGACCGTCCAGCAAAAAGATCAGAGCCTGCCCCACCTCTTCCAGGTTGGCCCATCTGTGTGCAGGAATCAGATCGAGGTTTACTTTAGTGGGCGCCCCGTTGCTTGGGGCCAGAATGGCTCCCAATGCCAGCCCATTCACGATTATGCGGGGTGCCAGGGCGATGGCAAGAGAGTGTGTCAGGGCGGCCAGGGCGGAATTACTGATCGTATACGGCAGGTGATCAGGCCCGGGGCGAAGGCCGCGCCAATCGATCAAATTGACGATGCGTCCGTCCCCTCCGGGTTCCACAGAGCGGGCGAAGGCCTGGCTGAGCAGGAATGGCGCCGTCAGGTTGACCATCATGGCCAGGTTCCATTGCTCCAGGCTGGTATCCTCCCAGCCGATCGGTTCGAAAACCGAGGCATTGTTCACAAGGGCAAATATGGGAGCATACTTCCAGGCTCTTGGAATCAAATCCACCACCTGGGCAGGGTCTGTCAGGTCCGCCTGCAGGATAAATGCCTTCCGGCCGGCTGCCTGGATCTCCAACTTGAGGCTTTCCGCTTCTTTTTGTGATTTTCCGTAGTGTATTACAACATCACCGCCAGCCTGGGCAACTGCCAGAGCCAGCGAACGGCCGATCCGGAGGGCTGCTCCGGTAATGAGGATTGTTTTTCCATTGAGGGACATATCTTCCTGATTTTTCATGCTATATCCCTGCCGGGTGAATGCTTATCGTTTCAAACCGCAGCTGGTAAAAAATTCATCCCGGAGGGAGGCATCATTGGCGTAATATCCCCGCCAGACCGTGGTGCGTGTCAGAGGCGCCAATTCCCTGACCCCGCGCATCTGAACACAGAGATGATGCGCTTCCAGATACACTGCAACGCCGTGTGGATGGAGCATCGCTTCAAGGGTATCGGCCACCTGCTGCCCAATCCTCTCCTGGACCGCGAATCGTTTGGAAAATAGATGCACGAGCCGAGTCAGTTTGGAGATGCCAAGGATGTTCTCGTGGGCGATGTAACCGACATATGCATCGCCAAAGAAAGGGAAGGCATGATGCTCGCATAAAGAAAAGAAACGGATTGGACCTTCGATCACCTGGCTCAGATGGCAGTCCGGTTCGCCGCGGCATTCAGTCTGGAAGGTTTTGATCAACTTTGGATCCCCGTCGTACCCCTCTGTGGCATCGATTAACGCCTGAATGAAACGACAGGGGGTATCGGCTGTACTCGGAGTGTTCAATTCCATACCGAGGGCGCCAAGGATTTCGGCCGCATAACCTTCAAATTTGCGCTTCTGCGCCTCAGGGATTTTACGTTTTATCAGATCGACCACTTCATTGAGTTCTTCCTCTTTATATTCAAGAATGGCTTGCATACCGGCCTCCATAAATTTGTTCAGTTTTTGCGGCCATGATAAAGTCGTTCTGGTGCAGACCTTTTATTTTGTGGGTCCACCAGGAAAAGGTTACTTTTCCCCATTCAGTAAGAATAGAAGGATGATGGTCCTCTTCATTGGCCAATTGTGCGATCTGGTTGGTGAAAGCCAGAGCATTACGAAAATCTTCGAACTTGAAAACTTTCTCCAAGCGCAGTTCACCATCTTTTTCGGGCATCTGCCAGCCAGGCAGTTTTGCCATTAATTGGTGTGCCTCAGGTTCGCTAAGCCGTGGTGTGGTCGCTTCTATGCGACTACAATGCAGTTGCGCTAATTCATCCATGGGATCTCTTTACGATAATAAAAAATTGGGCTAATCATCGACACCATTGGCTCAGATCTTAGGGCAGCCGTTTTTTCAGGTCAGCCGCAATGAATGGACCTGGTTCGGCGATCAGGAGGCGGGCAGCCGGTACAGTATCCCAAACATTCCATAGCAACACCCCCCGTACCCTCCCATTGGCCAAATAGTAGATCACCCCTTTTTTGAAGGGTTCCTCCCAATCCGCAAAAGTCTCCATTCGGGGATCGAGCTCGCCAACCGCCTCATACCCAAGTTCGAATAGATCCGAGTAAAAATAGGAAAGGTGATGGTAGGGTTCGTCGGCGCCAGCCATGTTTCGCCCGGCCTGTTTGCCCATCTCGTTGTCATTGTCTTCATGTTCGACCCGCAGGCGTTTTCCCAGGACAAGCTGGTTAAATTCCGCCACATCTCCTGCGGCATAAATCTCAGGTTCGTTGGTGCGCAACATTTCGTCCACGACGATCCCGTTTCCAGTTTTTAAACCAGCAGATTGGGCCAGCTCAACATTCGGCAGGATCCCGATCCCGGCAATCACACAGTCAACCGGAACTTGATGATCCTGGTCGGTAATAAGAAGATTTGAATTATTGCTTTTTTTCAGGCTTTTGACATTCGTACCGGGCAACAGTTCCACCCCTTTCGTGCAGAAGAAACCATTCAAATACAGGGAAAGCTCACGCGGGTAAACGCGTGCCCCAATTCCTTCTTCGGGGAACAGCATGGTCACTCTTTCACCATTCATGGTCAGAGCTGCAGCGATCTCTGAGCCAATAAAACCACCGCCGATCACACCAAAATGCTGGTTTTGTCCACACATACCCCGCAACCTCCGATAATCCTCCAGGGTACGGAAGTAAATGATATTATCTCCGCCAAACGGCAATTTGTGGGGCGTTCCGCCGGTTGCCAGGAGCAGTTTTTGATAGGTATAACTCTCCTGGTGGTCATCCTGTACTTGCTTCTTTTGCGGGTCGATCGAAAGAACCTTTCGTCCAAGCAATAGATCTGCTTTATGTTCTTCCGTCTTACGCCAAATGCTGTCAAGCGGCTTTCCCTTCCACAGGCCTTTAGTTAATAGCGGGCGGTCATATGGTGGATTGCTTTCATTCCCAAGTAAAGCGATACTTCCATTTGGATCCAGCTCGCGAATACCCTTAACTGCAGCATCTGCGGTCATGCCGGCACCGATGATTAAATATTTATAATGAGTCATATCGATTCTCCTTGGCGCGTTACTTCTTCACTTTTTTCAGGATTTCTTCATCTTCTTTGGCGCCCTTCTCGTAAAGTTTCTCCTCATCAGGGGCAAGGTGATAGAGGAGTTTTAAGAACTGTCCGGCATGGACCCGCTCTTCGTCGGCGACATCCTTCAACACTGCTTGAGCAAAGGGATGGTCAATCGAGTCAGCAAGCTGTGTATATAGCTGCGTAGCTTCGTACTCTGAAGCCACGAGGAAGCGAACGGCTCGGACCAATTCTTCTTTGGTCAGTTTGTGCTCGGACGCAAAACCAGAAAACGGTGATCCAAAACTAGGCATAATAAAAATCCTCCATCAATCAAAAACCTCAGGACCAGCGCCTGTGCAGAGGGAAGGTCGGCAGGGACTCGATCTGATGCTTATCGACCTTCAGAAATACGGTATCCGCATGCGTATCGCCCATCGCGGAAAGGGGAATGATCACATCTTTCTTTCCCCACAGGTGTCCTTCCCGCATCACCAAATGGGTAATGTGGCCGCTCTCTGGATTAACCACGAATTCGTCCACTTTGCCAACGTAGCCATCCGTTGCCTCTACACGTGTACCGCGCCGTACAGCCAGCTCGCCCGCCGGGACCTGTTTATTCTCCACGGGCACTTGCACGGTTTCTAAGGGAGTAACTAAAGGTAAGTAGAAGTATGTTCCCAAACCAGCCCCATAGCCAGGATTTATTACAGGCAGCTTCTCTTCGATGAATGTCGTTTTTATGAACGGATCCATCTTTTCCAATTCTGCCTTGGTGCAGCGCAAGTGGATCGTTCCGGCGACCGTTTCAGCCATAGAATCCACCGGCACGATATACTCTGTGTTGGGAGACGAATCTTCTTTCACTACCAAATGGGTCACCTGGTCGATCACGGGGTTTATCAGTACGTACTCTGAACGACCACAGACACCGTCCGTACATTCAACCTGAGCATTTAAAGGAATATCCACTTTGCACCTCCATACCAAATCAAATTATCCGGATCCCTAGAATACGTTACCCGGTTGGGTCAAACCAAAGGACCAGTTATGTATTCATCATACGACGGAACTACCGCAGTCGCATCCACCCGCCGGGGAGTGTTCTCCTCCCCCTGTTGGGGGAGGGGCTATCGAATTAATCATCTTCCTAATCTTCTCTGAGGATGGGCTCAAACCAGCTCCGGCCATCCTTTGCAATCAGCGCATTCGCGGCTTCCGGGCCCCGGCTACCGGACGGATAATTGGGGAAGTTAACCGGCTTGAGATCCGCCCAGGCATTCAAGATCGGTGTGAGGGCTGACCACGAAGCTTCAACCTGATCTGCGCGCATGAAGAGGGTTGCATCTCCCAGCATCACATCCGCCAGCAAGGTTTCATATGCCTGAGGCGACTTTGATTTAAAGGCTTCCTGATAGGAAAAGTGCATATCCACGGGACTCAGGTGCAGGGTTGGACCAGGCTGCTTGGCTTGAAAGCTTAATACGATCCCTTCCTGGGGCTGGATATGAATGGTCAGGAGGTTGGGCTGCCAGCCAGATGTGGCCGTTTTTGGAAATGATTGGTGTGGAACAGGCCGGAATTGGATCGTCACTTCGGAAGCCTGCGTCTTTAGCCGTTTACCTGTCCGCAGATAAAACGGGACATCCTGCCAGCGCCAATTGTCTACATATAACTTGATCGCCGCAAATGTTTCGGCGGACGAATCGCTTTTGACGCCCGGCTCGCTGCGATAAGCGGGCACCTTTTTCCCTGCCATCCGGCCTGCCCCATATTGGCCGCGCACGGCCAGCTCCTGAACCTGCTCCTTGGAAGTCGGACGGATGGCCTTTAGTACGTCCACTTTCTTATTGCGAATTTCATCTGCGTCAAAGGAGACCATTGGTTCCATAGCGATCAGGGTCAGGATTTGCATCAGGTGGTTCTGGATCATGTCGCGCAAAGCCCCGGCGTGCTCGTAATACGCGCCTCTGTGCTCCACGCCCACCTGTTCCGCAACCGTAATTTGCACATGGTCGATGTAACGACGGTTCCAGATCGGTTCGAAGAGCGCATTGGCAAAGCGAAAGGCAAGTATGTTTTGAACGGTTTCCTTGCCCAGATAATGATCGATCCGGTAGATTTGGGATTCATCAAAAACCGCCGTGAGCACGCCATTCAGGGCAATTGCCGAAGGCAGATCCTGGCCAAAAGGTTTCTCTACAACAATCCGGACGCGTTGTCTGTCCAGAGCCAGGCCAGCCTTGCCGAGCCCTTCAACAATGGTTCCGACGATCCCTGGTGGGGTAGCCAGATAATAAATATGATTGGCCGGAAGCTTCCACTCTTTTTCCCGGGCCTTAAGCTGAGCGCTCAATGTTGCGTAGGTAGCCGGATCGGCAAAGTCACCTGATATATACGTAAGATTAGCGGAAAACCTGTTCCAGATTTTCTCGTCAATCTTCCCACATTCACAGAAGCCATTCACGCCATCCCGCAAGCGCAGTCGGAATTCATCCGGGCTGCCGACCTTGATATCCAATCCAATCACAGCAAAACGCTCAGGCAATACCTTGTCAAGCAATAGATTGAAGATAGCCGGAGCCAGCTTGCGCCATGTCAGGTCACCCATACCGCCAAAGATTACGAGAATGGTCGGTTCCACAGAAGTTGTCATGTGAGTCGCTCCTTATCCTGAATATCACCCGGACTATCAGCTCGCCAGCAAAAGTCCCAGACCCTCAAGGGCCTTTCGTGTTGCGGGGTAACCTGTATGGAGAATGCCTTTTATCCCCAGCCCCTGGGCCACCTCGACAAACATGGCCCGATCATCAATATAGACCACTTGTTCAGGATTCACTTGTGCAATGTCAAGAGCAATATGGTAAAGGTCGGCATCCGGCTTGCGGTAGTGAACAAAGCAGGATGAGATAAAGAAGTCAATGAAAGTGCCCAGTCTAAATTGCTGGACGCGGTAGACCGTAAGCTCGCGTCCTTCATTGCTGACAGCTGCGACCTGTAGACAATATTGATTCTTCAGCTTGCCCACCAGTTCGATCATCTCCGGGAAAGGCCGGGATTGGGCAAACATGAATGCTTTGAATTCCTCCTTTGAGAACGTGCGCGCCTGGTAAAAGACGACCCGGTCCAAATACTCGTCCAGGCTGAGCTTGCCCTCTTCGTACGTGTCAAAGGTGAGGTGATGGCGCTCGTTCATCTCGTCATAGTCCAGATTGAATTTTTCAGCAGCAAGCGTCCGTTCATGGTGGTCCCAACCATTTGTAAGCAAGACCCCACCGATATCCAGGAATAAAGTTGTGATCGGGGAGGCTGAGCTCATGGCTTCACCTGCACGGATTTCAAAGCAGACTCCAGGGCTTTTCTCAAGGCTGCCAACCCCAGGGTAATATCCGGTCCAAGATCTATATGCCCGACCCGCCGCCTATGCTTCTGCAACGCCTCCAAGTCCCCCAGCGCCTGGGCGCGTTTGAATTCTCCAAAAGTATAGGGTGCGCCAGGGATCGGGAGATCCCGGGCATCTCCGGCAGTCAATTGCAAAAACAGACCCTTGTTTGGGCCGCCTTTATGGAACTGTCCGGTGGAATGCAGGAAGCGCGGGCCATAGCCCAGAGTGGTAATTAGGTGCAGGCGTTCCTGCAACATGCGGCGGATATCCTGCAATGCCCGCTGATTGACCGGGTTCTCGGCAATATACGCCATCAATGCCAGGTAGTCTCCCGGGCGGACCTTGGCCAGAAACTGTCTCAGCGTTGCCGGAACGGTGGAGGCGGATTCCTTGAAATAGATTCTCAGGGGACGTTTGACCAGCGATGGTTTTTCTTCGGGCAATTTACCTTCAGCACGCACCATGGCCAGAAGGCGGTTCGTGTTGTCCTTGCTTTCCTGGACATTGGGTTGGTTGAATGCATTGATGCCCAGGATCGCACCGGCGGTGGCGGTGGCAATCTCCCAACGGAAGAATTCCTGACCCAGATCCAGAAGATCATCCAAAAAGATGGTGATCACAGGTTGGCCGGCTTCACGAAGAAGGGATACACTGGTCTGCAAGTTTTTATCTGTCGTATCCTTCATGCGGATGTAGATGAAGACCCGGTCATTTCGATAGACTTCCGGCTCACCAACCGGTTCCCCGGCCACCGGTAGGAGCCCTTTGCCTTCTTTCCCGGTGCTTTCGGCCAGGAGCTGCTCCAGCCATATCCCCAGGGAGGCGATCGTTTTGGGAACAAGGAAAGTCACTTTGTTGCGCTTATGGTTCAAGGCCAGTTCGCCCAACGCAGCGCCGAGCATCAATCCCGGGTTTTCCCGGGTTGGAACGAATGAGTCACAGGCGTGCCGCATACGCAGGGCACGCGCCAGCAGTTCGCTAACGTTCACCCCCATCAAGGCAGCCGGGACCAGGCCGAAATACGAAAGGGCGGAGTATCGACCGCCAATATCGGCAAAGTTAAGGAAAGTTTTACGGTAAGACCGCTCGCGGGCCATTTTCACCAATGGGGTGCCCGGGTCCGTGATCACGCAGAAGTTCTCACCGGCGCGCTCGCCCTTGATCTTCTTCACCTTCTGGTAGAAATACTCTGCAAAAGCCAACGGTTCAGCGGTGGTGCCAGATTTGCTTGCGACAATGAACAGGGTATCCTGGATGGGCAGCGCTCGTCCAACTTTCAGGATGGTGGCAGGGTCGGTGGAATCCAAAACTGTCAGGGGCAACGCTTGCGGATCCGGTGGAAATGTGCGTTCAAAGACCAGTGGAGTCAGGCTGCTGCCGCCCATACCCATCAGCACGACGTGCCGAAAGCCGTCTTTAAGAATCTCATCCTTGAATGTACTGATCTCCCTCAAGTTTTCTTCCATTTTTTCGGCTACATGCAGCCATCCCAGGCTATTACGGATCTCATCCTGCTCTTTTGGATCACTTTTCCAGAGGGCCGGATCCTTCCGCCACAAACGGGTACTGAAATGCGTCGCTTCGAGCTTGGCAATCTGCTCATGAAAAGCTTTTTGATAGTTTCCCAATCCGAAAACCTGCCGGTCCAGCGGCTCTTGAAAGGAGACGGTTTGTTTTTCATGCAATGCAGCCATTAATTGCTCGAAGGCCTGGCTGAATTTCTTCACACCTTCATCTTCCAGTTGCTGTGTGATTGCGTCCAGGTCAATCCCGGCCTGGAGTAAACCATCCAGTACATGCCGGGCCTCCTGCGTACCCTCTTCCAAACGCGCAGCCGGCTTGCCATGCTCCCGGTATGCGGTCAGGGTCTCGAGCGGAATAGTGTTAATGGTGTCCCGGCCGATCAACGTATCAATGTACTTTACGTCGCTGTATTCCGGGTTCTTGGTACCTGTGCTGGCCCACAGCAGCCGCTGGGTACGGGCACCCTGGCGGGAGAGCTTTTGGTAACGCTCGCTTGCAAAGATTTCCTTGTAGATCTGATAAGCCACCCTGGCACTGGCAATTGCCACCTCCCCATGCAGGTCAGCTGCTTTCTCTGCGACGGACCCTCCCGGAAGCATTAATTTCTCCAGGATGGGGTCGACCAGGACATCAATCCGGCTCAGGAAGAAACTCGCTACCGAAGCGATCCTGTCCAAGGGCCGGCCGCGTGCCGCCAGCGTTTCCAGCCCGAGCAGGTAGGCCTCCGCCACCTCCCGGTAACGCGGCAACCCGAAGAGCAAAGTGATGTTGACATTTATCCCTTCCCCAATCAATTGCTGGATGGCCGGCAGGCCCGCCCGGGTGGCAGGTACCTTGATGAACAGATTGGGGCGGTCGACTGCTTCCCATAAGCGGCGCGCTTCTGAAATCGTTCCGGCGGTATCCTGCGCCAGTTGAGGCGAAACTTCCAGGCTCACAAACCCGTCCCGCCCTTCCAGCCGGTCGTATCTGGGGCGAAAGAGATCGGCGGCGCGTTGAATATCTTCCACAGTCAGCGCCTGGTAGATTTCCTGGATACTTTTGCCCTCCAAAGACAAGGCACGGATCGCCTGATCATAGTCATGGCTGCCCGCGATGGCCTTTTCAAAAATGGAAGGATTCGATGTCAGGCCGCTGGCTCCATCCTGGTCTATGTACTGTTGAAGTTCTCCATTATCCAGGGCATTGCGGCGCAGGAAATCGAGCCAGATGCTCTGTCCAAAGCTCTCAAGGTCCAATAAAGGGTTTTTATTCATTCTGTAATCTCCTTGCAATCTCTTGCAGTTATCTTATTCAACCAGACTGACCTACGAAGGTGGCATAGTCTGGAGATTGATTCAGGAATTGTTTCATTAGCGGCCGGCCTAGATGCCCTTTTTGTCATACCTGATAAAAAACTGGGATATGCGTGAGCCATCTTCCGTAAATACATTTTCTTGGATATACCGATGGGTAATAAGAAACTCTTTGAGCTCATTAACTTTTTCACCGTTCGGTAAAATTGTCTTCACAGTGGAGGAATCATCAAATGAGATTTCACGTTGAGCCTCAGTCACATAAAATAGATCCAGGCGATTTGCTTCGAGTAAAAGTTCAAGCACACTTGGCCCGGTTGCCATCATGATGACGCGATAGCCCATTCCATTACTAAGGGTATCGATTAACCGGTTACCATCAATCCCTTCATCGCCGGCACCGATCACAACCGTTCCCGAAGTTGTTAATGCCTTGGCCTTGGCAGAATTGGCAATTCCATAAATAGTAAAGATAACAATTCTTCGGTCCATTCTCAGCACTTCTTCGGGAATCTTAAAATCCAGGCTGCGGGTTACGATGGCCAAGTCCGGACTTCTTTTTTTGTAGCCCGCTTCCAGTCTCCATTTCCCTAATTTTTCAAATTCTCCCCCCGGTTCAAATTGATAGAGGATGTCTTCAGCATGGTTACCGGGAACTGAAACTCGTTTGATATAAGACCCTCCGCTGATAATGATATCCGCTTGGGCCATTAACTCTTGGGAAAGCCTCCAATCGGAAGCGTTTTTTAATTCAACAGGAACCTGAAAATGATGATGTTCGTCCGCTTTGGCAATAACCCCATTCCTGTCAGTTAAGAAATCGGTGATCACCAGGGATCTCCCGATTTTTGCGGACTTCGCGGCCAATCTTTGGCCAAGATACAGTCCCTCAAGCGGTAACTGTTTCCCTTCAGGTAAAACTTGAGTTACTTTCTCTGAATCAGGCAGCTTTTGATATATCATACAAATCCGTCATCTCATGAATAGTCGGGCAGGAAATCTGGCATCAGTGTGATAGCGAATCGTCATATTTGCTCCTTGCATTCGATAGCCGCCACCTTCGCCAGACGGCGTTCGAACCGCTCGGCCCGGGCGTAATGAGCTGCAAGATATATTTGAATGATCTCCCAGGCCAGCGCAAAACCGACCACGCGCCCGCCCAGGCATAGCAGGTTCATGTTGTCATCTTCGACACCCTGGTGGGCGGAGTAACTCTCATGGATCAGGGCGGACCTGACCCCGATCACTTTGTTGGCAGCGAAACTTGCACCCACTCCGCTGCCGCAAATGGCGATACCGCGCTCTACTTTCCCTTGTGCAACCGCCCGGGCCAGCGGGATGACAAAATCCGGGTAATCATCCTCTGGATCCAGATGCTGAGCGCCAAAATCCTGCACCTTGTGCCCGGACTTACGCAATACTTCCAGGATGGGTTCCTTCAAGACAAAACCACCATGGTCTGTTGCAAATCCGATTTGCATTTTTAGCCTCTTCCAGAAAACGTCAGGTTTTCTTCTGCTGCTTTACTACTGCCAGAGCCTGCCGGACGACTTGATCGATATTAAAACCGTACTCGTTCATCACTACGTTTCCGGGAGCAGAAGCCCCGAAGCGGTCCACTCCGATTACTGCGATTCCCGGGCCCACGTAAGGTCGCCAACCCAGAGGAGTCCCAGCTTCGATGGCCAGCATGGGCACCTCCGGCGGCAAGACTGCCTCTCGATATTCGATTGGCTGAACATCGAAAAGGTTCCAACTGGGCAGGCTGACCACGCGAGCTCTGACGCCTTGCGTATCCAGTTTTTTACGCGCTGCCAACGCCAACTGCACCTCGGAACCGGTGGCGATCAATGTGATATCGGCAGGCGCATTCCCGCTGGCCGGCTCAAGCACGTAGCCGCCGGAATGGACACCGAGAGGGAGCTGGGGGTAGCTCTGCAAATCCAGGATCGGAAGATTCTGGCGGGTGAGGACCAAAGCGACTGGTCCGTCCATATGTTCGATGGCGGTTTGCCAGGCTGCAGCAGTCTCGTTGGCGTCGGCCGGGCGGATGACGGTAAAGCCCGGGATCGAACGCAGCCCCAGCAACTGTTCGACCGGTTGGTGCGTGGGGCCGTCTTCACCCAGGGCGAGGCTGTCATGCGTAAAAACATAGATCACGTGCAGACCCATCAGGGCAGCCAGGCGCATCGAAGGCCGCATATAATCAGAGAAGATCAGGAAGGTAGCTCCAAAGGGAACCAATCCTCCATGAGCAGCCATGCCGTTCATGATCGATCCCATCCCGTGTTCCCGCACCCCAAAATGGAGGTTATTGCCCGCGTACTGCCAGCCGCCTCCTACAGACCCCTGCGAATCGTCGATTGTCTCCCGGGGGCTTTCGAAGTCGCCCTTCCCTGCCAGGGCGGTGTAAGTGGAGGGATCCAGGTCTGCCGAACCGCCAATAAACGTGGGGAATTGGGATGCGATTGCATTCATAACTTTCCCGGAGGCGACACGTGTGGCCATGCCCTTGGCCTCCGGAATAAACGCCGGAATATCCTTATCCCATCCTTCGGGTAATTCACCTTGCATCACCCGCTGTAGTTCCTGAGCCAGGTCTGGAAAAGCTTCTTCGTAGGCAGAAAATCGTAGCTCCCAATCCCTTTCGCTCTGCCTGCCTTTTTCGATAGCCGTCCTGAAATTCGCCAGGGCGGCCTCCGGGATGTAGAAAGCCGGCTCGAGCGGCCAGTCAAGGTTTTGCTTGGTCAGGCGCACCTCCGCCTCGCCCAGGGGGGAACCGTGGGCTTCGAAAGTGTCCTGTTTATGGGGCGAACCATACCCCAGATGAGTATGCAGCAAGATGAGCGATGGGCGCTGTTTATTTCTGCGTGCATTTCGGATGGCGAGTTCAACCGCCAGCAGGTCATTCCCATCCTGCACGGATTGAGTATGCCAGCCGTAAGCGCTGAAGCGCTGCTTAACATTTTCCGTGAAAGTGAGATCGGTGGCAGCCGATAAGGTTACGTGGTTGTCATCATAGAGAGCGATCAGCTTGCCCAACCGCAAATGGCCGGCCAGCGAGGCGGCCTCCGCCGCCACACCTTCCATCAAATCGCCATCGCTCGCCAGGACATAGGTATTGTGATCAATGATCTTATGCCCCGGCCGGTTATAACGGGCTGCGAGAAAGGCTTCAGCCATCGCCATCCCCACGGCATTTCCAACACCCTGGCCGAGGGGTCCGGAAGTCACTTCGACTCCTGGGGTGAGGCCGCGTTCAGGGTGACCGGGAGTCAGGCTGCCCCACTGCCGGAACTGCTTGATCTGGTCGATGGAGAGGTCATAACCGGTGAGATGAAGCAAGCTGTACAGCAGCATCGACCCATGGCCGGCCGAGAGGATGAATCGGTCGCGGTCGAACCATTGTGGGTTGGATGGATTGTGCTTCAGAAAGCGTGTCCACAAAACGTATGCGAAAGCGGCCGCGCCCATCGGCAAGCCTGGATGCCCGCTGTTGGCCTTCTGGACTGCATCGATGGATAGAAAGCGGATCGTGTTGATGGATAGACGATCCAATTGACCTGTATCAAGCTTTGAAGTAGTTATCATGATCATGTTCTTTCCATGGCGGCGTTATATTCGCCTCGTCGTGCAGCCCGGTTGCAACTGGCTCGATGGTACAGAGCCTGCTGTGCCGCTGAAACGTTGGCATCCTGGCCCCGCCAAATCTCCAGGGCCGGTTGTTGGATGGCACGCGAAAACGAAAACGCCAACGCCCAAGGCAGGCGTGACTTGAACCTGAGATTCATGGCATTCAAACGAGCCGAGGCCAGTTCAGGGGATTGGCCGCCCGATAGGAATGCGATCCCCGGAACGGCAGCGGGGACAGCTCGTAAAAGACAGCTCACCGTGGCATCGGCCACCTCGTCCACCCCTTCCTGCTTGAGGCAGGTCAATCCCGGTAGAACCATATTGGGCTTCAGGATCAACCCTTCCAGCAATACCCTTTGTGTGTAAAGCTGGCTGAAAACCGTTCGCAAGACTTCCTCTGTTACATTGCGGCATCGCTCCAGGGTATGCTCACCCTCCATGAGCACTTCCGGTTCGACGATGGGGACCAGTCCGGCTTCCTGGCATAGCGCAGCATAGCAAGCCAAAATCTGTGCATTGACCTCGATGCAAGCCCGGCTCGGAATACCATCACCCACTGCGAAGACTGCGCGCCACTTGGCAAAACGGACGCCCATTTGAGAGTAATCCGCCAGGCGTTCGCGTAAACCATCCAAGCCTTCGGTGATCTTCTCACCAGGAAAACCTGCCATATCCTTTGCACCGCTGTCAACTTTGATGCCGGGAATGATCCCTGCATCGCTGATGGCTTTAACAAAGGGAGTGCCATCTTTCTTCTGCTGGCGGATCGTTTCATCGAAGAGGATCGCGCCATTAATACACTCACCGAGACCGGGCGTGGTCACAATCAACTCCCGATAAGCGCGCCGGGCCTGCTCGGTCTGGGGAATCCCCAACCCGGCAAATCGTTTGTTACAGGTAGGATTACTTTCATCCATTGCCAGCAGGCCCTTATCGCCGGCGACCAGTTCCCTCGCGGTATCGATAAGCTCGTGTGTATTCATTTAGGATTGCTCCGCATCGATTTATTCATTCTTCTCTCCACAAAGCCTGTGAATATTGGAATTCCATGGCGGATGTGCTGCGCTGATCGCGCTTCTGACCTATCACTCGTCATTATGGACCTCACTCTCAAGTACTTTACGAATCCCTGGTATGGACCCAGCCTAAGCATTAGCATTCGCCAGTATGGAGTAGAAATACTTCTTGGCCAACTCAGTGGCCAGTACATAGAGCGCCGTCAACCCGAGCATTGCCAGCATGAGCGGTAAAGGCAACGGGACAAAACCGAACACCGAGACGAATGGCAGATACGGCAAAACGAGGGTAATTCCAATGAAGATCAACGAACTCACCAGCAATAGTTTGCCCGGCCGACTGCGGAAGAAGACATGCCGTGTTCGGACCACCAGAGCGATGACCAACTCAGTTAACAAAGACTCGATGAACCAGCCAGTTTGGAACACCTCCGGCGAGGCTCGGAATAGGAACAGCAGAGTCCCGAAGGTCAGGAAGTCAAAGATTGAGCTGACCAGACCGAATAGCACCATGTAGTTACGAATGAACTTGGTGTTCCAACGGTGCGGCTTTTCCACCATTTCCGGATCCACATTGTCACCCGCGATGGTCGTGGCAGGAATATCAGAAAGGAAATTTTCAAGCAGGATTTGCGGAGCGAGCATTGGTAAAAATGAGAGTAACAAAGAAGCCCCGGCCATGCTGAACATGTTGCCAAAACTGGCGCTGATCGTGGTGAGGATGTACTTGATCGTGTTGGCGAACGTCACGCGGCCTTCATCGATGCCTTGCTTCAAAATAGCCAGATCCTTCTTAAGCAGCACAAAATCGGCGGCTTCTTTGGCCACATCCACTGCTGTATCGACGGAGATACCCACGTCGGCAGCATGCAAAGCCGGCGCATCATTGATGCCATCACCCATATAGCCAACTACGTGCCCGGTCTTTTTTAGCGCGAGAATGATGCGCTCTTTCTGGTTGGGATCGACTTCCGCGAAGAGGGTGGTGCGTTCGGCTAGATGCCAGAGAGCCTCATCCTTCAAACCGTTCAGCTCTCTGCCAGTGAGTACTCCCATGAGCGGGAGGTTCACCGCCTCGGCAACGTGGCGAGCCACTTTCTGGTTGTCACCTGTGATAATCTTGAGTTGTACCCCGCGTTTTGTCAGATCTGCGATGACTTGTTGCACATCCGTCTTGGGGGGATCGAAGAAAAGCAGGAAACCGGTGAAGGTGAGCCCATTTTCATCGGTGTGCGAATAGGCTGCATGCTGACCATCTATCCTTTTGGTTGCCAAGCCGAGAACGCGGAAGCCTTGTTCGCTCCATTCGCTGAAGCGCTTTTCAATCTCTGTCCGCGCTGGAGCGTCCAGCGGGTGGAGTCCATCCCCTGACTGCAGGTTGGTGCAGATCGCCAGAACGTTATCCAGTGCACCCTTGGTGATGAGGGTATGCTCCCCCTTGTCATTGGCAGTGATTACGCTCAATAGTTTGCGGGAAAAATCGTAGGGGATTTCATCCACTTTTTTCTCGGCGCTGACGTCCAGCTTGGCCTTCTGAGCAGCAGCCTGAATCGCATCATCCAGCGGGTTGGTCAATCCGGTCTGGAAGTGCGCGTTGAGATAGGCATAGCGCAAAATTGCATCTGAGGCTTGCCCTTGCGCGTCATGCGCACCGTCGAGGCTAACGACCCCTTCGGTCAGCGTGCCGGTCTTATCGGTGCACAGGATATCCATGCTGCCGAAGTTCTCAATCGATGTCAGGCGGCGTACGATCACCCCACGTTTGGCCATCTCTTGAGCGCCGTGTGAGAGCGTGATACTGATGATGGCGGGCAAGAGTTCAGGCGTCAGGCCGACTGCCAGTGCCAGCGCAAAGAGAATAGAGTCCAGGAATGGTTTTTTCAGGAAGATGTTGACTCCCAAAACGATGACTACCATCACCAGCATAACCTGCGTGAGCAGGTTACCGAAGTGACGGATGCCGCGTTCGAACTCAGTCTCCGGCGGGCGCAGTTTCAGATGTTCCGCCACCTGGCCGAATACTGTTGTCTCTCCCGTTTCTACAACCAACATGTGCGCCGTTCCGCTGGCCGTGCTGGTTCCCGTGAAGGCGCAGTTGGTCCTTTCCGCCAGACTGGCATTTGCCGGTACGGTTCCCGGCTTTTTCTCAACCAGGAAGGTCTCGCCCGTCAGCACAGCCTGGTTTACAAAGAAATCTTTTGCTTCCAGTACGATGCCATCCGCCGGGATCAGGCTGCCCGCGGATAGCACCACCACATCGCCAGGCACCACTTGTTCTGATGGTAATGTCTGCGGCTGGCCGCCTCGCAGCACGCTGGATTTGATGGTGACTTGTGAGCGCAATTTCTCGACGGCGTTGCCGGCAGTGTATTCCTGGACAAAACTGAGGATTGTGCTTCCAAGCACGATGGCAAGCACAATACTGGCATCCACCCATTCTCCTACAAAGGCGGAGACAATGGCGGCAAAGATAAGGATGAGGACAAGCGGGCTTTTGAATTGGCTCAATAATAGACGCAATGCAGTTGTTCGCTGCTGTGCCCTGATTGTGTTTGGCCCATATTGCTTAAGGCGCTGCTCAGCATCTGCCTGTTGGAGTCCGGCAGGTGTGGCATGCAACGTGGTGAGAAGCTGCTCGGGCGTTATGTTCCAATAGTTCGCTGGAGCCGCCTGGCCAACCTTTTGTCCCTTCGCGGAGGGTTTGTTGGAAGAAGGTCCAGGGGTAATTTTCATTGGTTGCCCGCTTTGGGCAAGCTCCATTGCCATTTGCGAATTTCAGGCATGTCTTCGCCGTGTTTATGAATGTAAGCCTTATGGTCCAGCAGTTTGTCACGCAAAACCTGTTTAACGTAGGCACCGCGTGAGCCCAGACTTGGCACCCGGTCGATCACTTCACCGACCAGATGGAAACGATCCAGTTCATTCAACACCACCATGTCAAATGGTGTCGTTGTAGTACCTTCCTCCTTGAAACCGCGCACATGCATGTTGTCGTGATTCGTGCGGCGATACGTGAGCTCATGGATCAGCAAGGGGTACCCATGAAAGGCGAATATGATTGGCTTGTCCTTTGTGAAGAGCACATCGAAATCCTTGTCGCTCAGACCATGCGGGTGCTCGCTCTGCGGCTGGAGCGTCATCAGGTCCACCACGTTAATGACTCGGATTTTCAGGTCCGGGAAGTTCTTTCGTAAGATTTCGACCGCGGCCAGTGTCTCCAGCGTGGGTACGTCACCACAGCAAGCCATCACTACATCAGGGTCGCCTCCCTGATCGTTACTGGCCCATTCCCAGATCCCCAGCCCGGCCGTGCAATGCTTGATGGCCGCATCCATGTCCAGCCATTGCAGTTCCGGCTGCTTGCCCGCCACAATGACATTGACATAATTGCGGCTTCGTAAGCAATGGTCGGTGACCGACAGCAGCGTATTGGCGTCAGGCGGGAGATACACTCGGATGATGTCTGCCTTCTTGTTCATTACGTGGTCAATAAAGCCCGGGTCCTGATGGCTGAATCCATTGTGGTCCTGTCGCCACACATGCGACGATAGCAGGTAGTTCAGGGAAGCAATCGGCCGCCTCCAGGGAACGTGGCGCGACACCTCGAGCCACTTGGCGTGCTGGTTGAACATCGAATCGATGATGTGAATGAACGCTTCGTAGCAAGAGAAAAAGCCATGGCGGCCCGTCAGAAGGTATCCTTCGAGCCAACCCTCACACTGTGTTTCGCTCAACATCTCCATCACCCGGCCATCGGGAGCGACATGCTCGTCGGTGGGAAGGATTTCTGCAGTCGAGCAGCGGTTCGTCGCATCGAACACGGCATTCCAACGGTTCGAGCTGGTTTCATCCGGGCTGAAGATGCGGAAGTTGCGTGCCCCGGCGTTGACCTGGAACACGTCACGGATGAACTGACCCTGGATGCGCGTTGACTCGCTGATCACGGCACCGGGTTTCGAAACCTTCACCGCGTAATCACGGAAGTTCGGTATTTTCAGCTCTTTAAGCAGGATGCCTCCATTGGCGTTTGGGTTCGCTCCCATCCGCCGCTCACCCTTGGGCGCCAGTTCAGCCAGTTCTGGAAGGAGTCTGCCGTTCTTGTCAAATAATTCCCTGGGCTTATAGCTCTTCAACCATGTCTCAAGTATTTTTAGATTTTCAGGCTTGGTGGCGAATTCTTCCACCGGCACCTGATGGGCGCGAAATGTCCCTTCGACCGGTTTGCCGTCAACCACCTTCGGGCCAGTCCAACCCTTGGGCGACCGCAGGATGATCATCGGCCAGCGTGGACGCTCGTGAAACCCGTTGTGGCGGGCCTCGTGTTGGATGCGTTTAATCTCTGCGATCACGCTGTCAAGCGTGGCGGCCATGAGCTGGTGCATCTTCAAAGGGTCATCGCCTTCCACGAAATACGGGGTATAACCGTAGCCGCGAAAAAGCGCTTCGAGCTCGTCGCGGGGAATGCGGGCCAGCACAGTTGGTCCGGAAATTTTATATCCGTTCAAATGCAGAATGGGCAGCACGGCCCCGTCTTGGACGGGATTTAAGAATTTATTCGAGTGCCAACTGGTTGCCAGCGGGCCGGTTTCCGCTTCTCCATCGCCCACGACACAGGCAACGATCAAGCCTGGGTTGTCGAACGCGGCACCGTAAGCGTGCACTAAGGAATAGCCGAGTTCGCCGCCTTCGTTAATGGAACCGGGCGTCTCCGGCGCGACGTGACTTGGAATACCGCCAGGAAACGAAAATTGGGTGAAGAGTTTTTTCATACCCTGTTCGTCCTGGGAGATGTCCGGGTACAACTCGCTGTAAGTGCCCTCGAGATATACATTGGCAACTATCCCCGGTGCACCGTGACCAGGACCGGTGACATTGATCATGTTAAGGTCAAAGTCCTTTATGATCCGGTTGAGGTGGACATAGATGAAGTTCAAACCCGGTGTGGTACCCCAATGGCCCATCAGGCGCGGCTTCACATCTTCCAGCCTCAACGGCTTTCTAAGCAGTGGGTTGTTGTACAAATAAATCTGACCGACCGATAAATAGTTGGCGGCACGCCAGTAAGCATTCATGCTATGCAGCATTTCAGGGGTGAGCGTGTTTTTCGTCATGGTTTGCTCCTGATTTTCTTGAGCGCCGATCCCTTATGCATCGCCAGATGGTCGGTCGTGTCACTTTTGATCAAATATTGTGGCTCATCCTTCGAGGCGCGGACTGTGTAGCCCTTGAACGTGATGGCCGATGTGACTTTTTTCTTGATTGTTCCTCGGACATGGCCGGCTTCCGAGTTCCACTCCACATGATCTCCAACTTTAAAATCTTTTTTCATCGGTAGGATCTCCAATGATTACCTTGTTTTCATGCTTGAACTTTCTTTTGGGGCTCCGAGGCCGAGAACGCCACAGACCATCTTTGCGATCATCCATTCCTCGTCCGTGTGCATGACGCGAACGGGGACCCGGCTGGCCACCGTTGAAATCAAGCCTTCATTCGACGCGTTTCGCTTTTCATCGAGTTCGATTCCAAGGAATCCCAACCCATCGCAGATCCGGGCCCGAACCTTTGGGGAATTCTCTCCAATGCCGCCCGCGAAAACCAGTGTGTCCAATCCACTCAATGCTGCCGCAAATGCGCCGATCCATTTTTTCACCTGGTAACAAAACACGGCGACCGCTTCGGCCGCCCGTACGTCCCGTGTTTCACGGTCAAGCAAGTCACGCATGTCGGAGCTGGTCTCAGAAACACCCAGCAGCCCCGACTGGAAATTAACCATTTCATTGAATTTTTTCGCAGTGATTTTTTCGGTGCGTGCCAGATACCAGACCAGGCCGGGATCGAGATCTCCCGAGCGGGTGCTCATCGGCACACCTCCGGTCGGCGTTAGACCCATGCTGGTATCCACAGATTTGCCTTCATAAACCGCAGCCAGGCTCGCCCCGTTGCCAAGATGGGCGAGAATGAGGCGGCCGCGCGCCGCCTGAGGCCCAGCCAGGCGCGACAGTTCCTCCACCAGATACGCATACGACAATCCGTGAAACCCGTACCGGCGTACGCCCTTTGCCTCATAAACGCGCGGGATCGGCAATAACTGTGCGACGCGCGGCAGTTCGTGGTGAAAAGCCGTATCGAAACATGCAACTTGTACCAGGTCTGGAAACCGGTGATGAAATGCCTCGGTCAGCAGGATCTCTTCCGGTAAATGATCGGGATCGAAAGGCTGAAGCTGGTGTAACTCCTCAACCATTTCCGTTGTGATCCGCTGCGGTTCGCTATACTTCGGGCCACCATGTACCACGCGATGCCCCACTGCGGTTAACTCCCCGCGCCGGAATCGTTCCTCGATCCAATCCATCAGTATCCCAACAGCCTCGCTGTGGTTCGCCGCAGTCACTGACCGGGTAAAATTGTCTGCCTGGTTTGATCCTTTCGCTACAAATTTGGCTTCTGGTTGTCCAATCCGCTCAATCCCGCCCTCCAGGGTCCTTCGGAGCGAGTCGCCGGCTTCGAACAGTGCCATCTTGATGCTCGATGAGCCGCCATTAATAGTTAGGATGCGTGGGTTAGCTTGTTTCACCGTTGCCATGGGATTTGAAGAGCCTCCAAGGGAACCGCGCTATTGGTATGCTGCATTAAAACCGCCAAAGTGTCAGCGATGATGAATTTTTGATTCCTCCAGAGCGGAGGGAAAATAATCTTTTTCAGTAATACAAGGTTCATAACCAACCCCCGCTAAAACCGGCTCGCTGCAAGCCGTTGGCGATGTATGGGCAGTCTCGCATCAATCGCCATACCAGCCCGGTACTATAATTTTCGATCATCAAAACGATCGGCCCTTGATTGAGCCCATAATGCCAGGGTGATACCCAGCCTGAGGGATTGTTGGATTTTACCGGGTAGGTGAGGTTATAAGTCGCTTTGAAGCCGTAGGGGTTTGCTTCTGTTAATTTAGCCTGGTTAATAAAATAGTCCAGCGTGGGCAGCACGATCTCGGGTGCAAACGGCAGTGAAGCCACGACTGCCCATGGCGCGATCGTGCCATCGTCAGGACCGTATGGCACACCACGTCCCATATAATCGAAGAATTGGCGTTGGACACCGTTCACTTTGAGCGTGTTGGGGCCGGGGCCATCGCTCGCTGTAATTCCCCAGCACCACGCGTTATAGCCCGTGAACTTGAGCGGATTGTCGATTGCGTACTGTTGCTGGACATAAGTGGCGCGACGGCTGTTCTCGAAATAATCGATGCCTTTTGCGCGCATGAACTCATCCTGGATGCCGCGAAAATCAATCCAGATATGCGAGAGCTGGTG
Organism: Anaerolineales bacterium; assembly: GCA_017882145.1. Taxonomy (GTDB): domain Bacteria; phylum Chloroflexota; class Anaerolineae; order Anaerolineales; family Villigracilaceae; genus UBA877. The sequence continues at coordinate 10,222 of JADGQB010000007.1, read as the reverse complement.
GGTGAATAACGGCCCGGCAAAAAGATATTCATATCCGTAGCAGTGTTCCCAGCGGTATGTGGAAGCCCAGGCTGCGTAGTTGCTCTCAGGCAACGGATGAGTTGGCGAGCCCAGCCCAAGGATATAAAGAAGCATTGCCTCATCGTACCCTTCCCAACAGTACTTTAGAAATCCGTCTTCTGGTTTCCAACCGTGTGTAACCGTTCTGCCCTGGTCTTGCGCCCATTGCCAATCCGCCCGGCGATAAATGGCGTCGGCGAGGGTTCGGATTTCAAGCTCCTCGGGTTTATCAGAGTTGAAATAAACTCCCGCCGTTAAAGCACCTGCCAACAGAAAAGTGCTATCCACTGTTGACAATTCACTTTGCCATGCGCGCCGGCCGGTCTGCATGTCGAGAAAATGATAATAAAATCCGCGGTAACCGGTGGCATCCGGTTCAGGGCCTTGCGGGCTGTTCCATAAGAAACGCAGCGTTGCCAGCGTCCGTTCCACTGCCGCGGCATGCGACATAAATCCGCGCTCGACAGCCACCGGATAAGATGCCAGAGCCAGACCTGTGGCGGCAATACTGGCAGGCCAATCTGCTGCGTCCCTGTCACGCACTAACCCGTTGACTGGATTCGTTTCATTCAAAAAGTATTTGAATGAAACGTGCTGAAGCTTTTCCAGCTCGGCTTCGACCGTTAGTTTATGGCCGCTCATAGGTCTTTCCTCAAAGCATTTCCCGGTGTTGCACCGACTGCAAGAGCAGCGCTGACTATTTCCTGCGCCTCCTCCTGGATGCGATGCAGATGGTCCGCTCCCTGGAAGCTTTCTGCATAAATCTTGTAGATGTTTTCAGTCCCGGAGGGACGTGCTGCGAACCAGCCGTTCTCCGCCACCACCTTCAACCCTTCAATCGGAGCGTCATTACCCGGCGCGCTGGTCAGGATGGTCTGGATTCTTTCGCCTGCCAGTTCCCTGGTCTGTACCTGCTGCGGCGAAAGTTTAGCCAGGATCTCTTTCTGTTCAGGCGTAGCCGGAGCGTCCATGCGCTCGTAGAACGGTTCCCCAAACTCACGCGTTAGGTCGTCATAGATCTCACCAGGGTCGCGCCCCATTTTGGCAGTGATCTCCGCCGCCAGTAAAGCCAGGATGATTCCATCCTTGTCTGTCGTCCAAACGCCGCCATCCATTCGAACAAAAGATGCGCCGGCACTCTCTTCGCCGCCAAAACCCAGCGAGCCGTCGAGCAAGCCATCCACAAACCACTTAAAGCCCACCGGTACCTCGTAAAGCTTGCGGCCAAGCTTTGCGGTGACGCGGTCGATCAACTGGCTGCTCACCAGCGTCTTGCCAACAGCAGTCGTGCCGGGCCACTTCGGCCGGTGCTGGAAGAGGTAGTGGATGGCCACAGCCAGGTAAGCGTTGGGTGGAAGCAACCCCTTCGTACGTGTGACGATCCCATGCCGGTCATGGTCCGTGTCACAGGCAAAAGCGGTTACATATTGATCCTTCATTCCGATCAACCGCTGCATCGCATAAGGGGAGGAAGGGTCCATGCGGATCTGGCCATCCCAATCCACCGTCATGAATCGGAAGGTGGGATCGACGGTCCGGTTGACGACCGTCAGGTCCAGCTTATAGTGTCCGGCGATCGGTCCCCAATAATGAACCCCTGCGCCGCCGAGAGGATCGACCCCCAGGCTGATCTGAGCATTGCGGATCACATCCATATCCACAACATTGGCGAGATCAGCGATATAGGCATTGAGAAAATCGTAGCGATGAGTCGTGGCAGCCTGTCGGGCTTTCTCCAGGGAAATCCTGTTTACCCCCTTCAACCCGCGCTCGAGAAACTCGTTTGCCCTGGCTTCGATCCAACCGGTAATGACGTCCTCCGCCGGACCGCCGTTGGGCGGGTTATACTTAAAACCGCCGTCATGGGGTGGATTATGGGAAGGTGTGATGACGATTCCATCGGCCAGGCCGGTTTTGCGACCTCGGTTATATGTAAGGATGGCGAGCGAAATTGCGGGGGTCGGGGTATATTCGTCCCCTTCTGCGATCATTACTTCGACATTATTGGCAGCCAGCACTTCCAAAGCACTGGCCAGCGCCGGTATCGAGAGTGCATGCGTATCCATACCCAGGAACAGGGGACCATCGATATCCTGCTGTTTTCGATATTGGCATATGGACTGACTTATGGCGAGGATGTGCCATTCGTTAAAAGATTTCTCAAAAGCCGAACCACGATGTCCGGAAGTGCCAAATACAACCCGCTGCTCCGGAACCGAGGGATCGGGAATTTCCGAATAATAGGCTGTAATGAGATTGGGTACATTAACCAGCGCGGCAGGGTCAACAGGCATTCCTGCTAGAGGGCTGATATTCATCGGTTCCTCCGTCGTTAGGCAACTCACCTTATCTTATGACAAACACTCCCAGCCACATCCTTCGGCCGGGGAGTGTTTGCCTCCGCCACTTGGGGGAGACCGGGCTGGGATTTCCGGTTGATCGATCTCCCGGGCATTCAGTCGAAATTCTGCCCTTGGACTGGCCTGGCAGCAATACCACTAAGATCCGCCTGCATAGGTAAATGCATCGTTTGTTCTCTTACTGTGATTTGCACCTGACTTGTTTCTTCTTTGATGGGGTGGTCTTGAACAATTAACAAAGGCACTTTTCCATACAGGATAAAATTATTGACCATGCTTCCATACGGCCACTGGTTATTTCCCGAATAACCGTGTGCGTTCAATGCTACCAAGTCAATTTTCTGCTGATCGACAATTTCATGGATGGCTAGCGGCGCGTTGTCACTGACGATCAATTGGGTTTTTACATCGATGGCAGCCAGGGGTGAAACCGATTGGATCTGTTCCAGATATTGCAACGCTTCTTCCCGATTGCGTGTTACCACACGATTTGATAAATCGATATCTTCCTGCGCGATAGGCAGATGGCGGGCCATTTCCGGCGTTTTCACCACATGTACAATTTGAACCTGTGAATTGTGGAATCGCGCCAATAGTGAGACCATTGGCAGCAAATATTCTGCCCGCCAGGAGCCATCCAATGGTACCAATATTCGCCTTAAAGGTTGTTCCTGCGTTTGATGCACCCGGACGATGAGCACTGATGTTGGTGCGCTGAGGGTTATTTTATCCGTGACACTGCTTATTCCGCATTTTCTCACCCCGCCGGAACCATGACTGCTCAGGATTACCAATTTCATTCCCTGACTACGGGCAAATTCTGTGATTGAGTCAGCCACTGGCCCCTCCAGGACGATTGATTTTGTCCGCAATCCCACTTTTTCAAGCCGATCAGTAATTCTTTCAAGATACAGCTTTGCTTCCGTTTTATTGATTTGCCAGTTTAATAGGTCAATAAATTTATCTGAAGCATCCGATGGGTTCTTGTCCATCACGTGCAACAGCACTATTTTTGCATTGAAAGCCTGGCCTATCGCGATTACCTGCGGCAGGACGCATTCTGCAAGTAGCGAACCATCCAACGGTACAAGAATAGGGTCGAACATGGCTAATCCTTTCGATTCTTCACACATTCATATCTTATACTAAACACTCCCCGGCCGCATCCACCTGCCGGGGAATGTTTGCCTCCGCCACTTGGGGGAGGCATCAAACTTCATGAATTTGCCAGGATGACGGATCGGGTTGCCTCAATTTGGATACGGCTCACCATTTTTGTTATCATGGAATCGGGCCAGGCTTTTGTGGATCTTACCTGCTTTTACTCTGCATCCTGGCCTTCATTCAAAAGTAGTTTATGGATGGACCGCAATTCTTTAATGTGAGCCTTATCCGCTACAGGATAGGCCATTCCAAGTTCATCCAGCGTATCAAGGATAATTTGGGAAACGATCAAACGGGCATTATCTTTATCATCGGCAGGTATTACATACCAAGGTGCTTTCTTTGTGCTGGTTGCACTCAGGCACGCTTCGTATGCCTTGCGGTAATGATTCCAAAATTTCCGCTCCTGGATGTCAGCCAGGCTTAATTTCCAGTTCTTTTCGGGATCATCAATGCGCGCGAGCAGGCGCTTGCTCTGTTCGCCTTTCGACAGGTGCAGGAAGAATTTGAGGATCCGGGTTCCGTTCCGATAGAGATGATTTTCCAGATCTACGATGGAGCGATAGCGTTCCTCCCAAATGTTCGCCTCGATTAATTCATCTGGCAGCCCCTGGCTGTGGAGAATCTCCGGATGTACGCGAACGATCAGCACTTCCTCATAATAGGAACGATTAAAAATTCCAATGTGTCCCCGTTCCGGAAGTTTACCGGTCGTGCGCCAAAGAAAATCGTGTTCCAGTTCATCGGCACACGGCTGTTTAAAACTGAAAACCTCACAACCTTGCGGATTGATTCCGGACATCACATGCTTGATGACTCCATCTTTACCCGAAGTGTCCATGCCCTGAAATATCAAGAGCAGCGAATAGTGATTAGATGCATAGAGCAGACTTTGCTGGGCACTCAGTTTACGTATGTGTTCACTAAGTATTTCCCGATATTGTTCCTTGGACTTGTAGCCAGCCTTTATCCGCGTCGGCCATTTTTTGAGTTTGACCGTTTCACTTTTTATTACCTGAAAATCATTGGAATTGGTATTCATTTCTTCTTTCATTCAAAAAAACCAGCCTGGGCAAAATTGCCGGGTATAGGGCTTTAGCAGGTAATCTGGGTTTCCAGTCTGCGCTGCCCTTTGAACAAAATTTGTTCCTTGAAAACCTACAATATGGTCGCCAACCCTCGGCGTATCCACATTTTGGTGTTGCCTCAGGATTCTTATCGGCCGGCTTGTCAAATACCAATGCTTTCTCAATCGGGTGGACATCCCTGGCAATCTCGACAGCTTTCGCCGGAGGTTGTGTGGTGATCGGGATTTATGCTTGAGCTATTACCCTGATCTCCAATAAATCAAGATTAAACGGAAACCGGCGAAACGGGGGCAGGCTTTTTCTTGACATTCTTTTCTTGCGGTTTCTCCGCACCTGCGCCCGGGTCTGGGGCAATCACCCGCATCGCTCCAGGAAGCAGCTTGATCCAGGCTGTGCCTCTCCCCACGATAATGCCCTCTGAGGAAATATCAAGCTTGGGGGAAGTTTTCACCTTGATTTTTTTCGCCCGATAGCGCTGGATACGGCCATCCGGAGTTGTACCTTCATTGGCTGTCTTGACGAAATAATTAATCAATTCAGCTTTGGTAAAACCCGGATATACAGAAATATCCAGTAATCCATCCTCCATAGAAGCATCCGGAGCTACCAGGTTTTTTACTCCAGTAATCGGAGTGTTTGTAATTGTCACCAACATTGTCTCGACTTCGATCTTACTGTCATCATCCAGGGTCAGATTCACGATAGGGTTTGGTTTATATTTTAAAATGGTCTTGATCGCCTCCATGACGCCGCCGAATTTGCCGTTGGGAACATCGTTGACCATGGGATAGAGAGTAGCCGTGAGGCCAATGGCAATCATCATAAAGAAATAGTGGTTTTTTTCGTCCTTGGTGGTTATACAACCCAGATCCACCTTGCGTGTGTTACCCGAGGCGATAATCGCACAGGCCTCCTTAAGGTCTTCTGGAATCCCCAGGCTCCTGGCAATATCATTCTCAGTTCCGGCCGGGATAATTCCCAGGCGGGCCTTCGAGCCTGCAATTCCACGGATTACCGCCCCTATCGTGCCATCCCCGCCCATGGCGATGATAACATCGTAGCCTTCTTTTACGGCCCTCTGTGCAATCGGGATGGCTTCTTTTTTGGGTTTGGCAAATGCCACATCCACCTTTACTCCGGCATCCTTTAAATAATTTGTAACTTCCTCAAAGCGCGAGGCCGCCAAGCGCGTATCCCCAGCGCCGGGGTTGGCGATCAATTTTACACGCATAGGTTTATCTTTCTTGGACATGGCAAATTCTCCTCACAGGCAATTTATTGGTGTCTGGCAGCAGGTTCAAGCTAATGAAGGAACAAGTTTTATCGATCTCTTTATACCTTCGCCGATTCAGCCTTTGCAGTTGGTTGCCTAACGAAGAAGCGAGGCTTTCCCCAGCGATATAGCTGGATGATAGCTACGAGTGTGAGGGCGCCCAACAAGTAGGCTCCCACCACATCGCTGGCCCAGTGTTCACCCACGTAAATGCGTGAGATGCCAACCAGAAGCACAAGCAAGCCAAAGAACACCACCAACAGGGTGCGTTTCAAAGATGGTTTCAGCAAGGTGAAAGCCAGGAACACGATGAAACCAAAAAAACCGGTATAGTACATAACGTGGCCGCTTGGGAAACTGAAATCTTTCAGCGTGGCGAGCACATGCACCAGGGTGGCAGCAGGCCGCGGACGCGCGATAAGATCCTTTACCAGCACATTCAGCCCGATGGAAAGGAGCGCAGCGATTAACGCTACCAGCGCTTCCCACTGCAGTCCAAGACCAAGGATCAATAAAATGATCGCCACAGTAATGATCACCGACTGCGGTGAAAAACCCAACCAGCTTATGGCAGTCATCACCTCTCCAAAAAACGGGATATTAATTGACTGGATGCCTAACGTTATTTGGAGGTCAAGGGGGAAAGAAGGGGTCGTTTTGACCAGGAAAGTCAAAACACCAAAGGCGGCTGTTATGATCAACAGCACTACAAGAAACAGCCAAGCCCGATAGCGCCGGACAGGAGCCGGCGCAGTAGCGGCACGCGCGGCACCCGCAACCTTGTCGGCTCCTGCTTTGATTTTTTTAACAGGTTTTATTACAGGCTTAGTAACTGCCTTTGCATGAGGTTTTTTGCTCGTTTGTGCTGACATTCTGTACTTTTATCCTATCCTTATGAAATAGTACGATTATCCTTTTTCACGGGGAGCCGATTTCTTAGTCTTAGGATCAGATGCTGATAATTTCTCGCCTTCATCATGCGGCTCGTGCTGAAACCGGGATTGCTCCACTGGTGCCGGGAGATCTTCATTCTGTACGGTAACCGGTACAACCGCATCCGAAGCAGAAACCGGGATTAACTCATCATGTGCAACAACCGGGATAGCCGCATCCCTTGCCGGAATAGGGACACCTTCAGCTTTTGCCGGGCTTTCCAGCCATAAGCTTTTCTTATCTGCAATTACTCGCAGGGCACCGGATCGCATCTTGATCGTTACTGTACCTTTGCCCTGCTCGATCCCATCCGCCATTATTTTCAACCTGGGGAGGGATCTCACCTTCAGTTTGCGCGCCTGATAACGCAGAACCTTGCCATTACCAGAGTAGCCTCCTTCCATCATGCTGGCATAATATCCGCTGAGATCGGTTTTGCTGAAGTTCTGATAAATCGAAATATCCAGGTAACCATCCTGTAAAGAAGCATTTGGAGCTACCAGGAATTTTTTCCCAAAAACAGACGTATTCGAGACAACCACCAACATGCTGTCGACCTCAATCTGATCCTTGTCATCCAAAGTCAAAATAACCTTCGGACTGGTCTCCGGTCGGACAGAAGTGGGTAGAGCAGACGGGAGGCCAGATGGTTCTCCGGCAGCTGGCAGATTGGCAGCGGGATACAAGGCGGTCGACAATCCTATGCCAGCCATCTCGAAGAATGGGAAACTTTTGCCTTTACCGGTTTTCACCTGACCCACATCCAACTTGCGGGTCTTATTGGTGGCGATCAGGGCACAGGCTTCTTCCAGGTTCACGGGGATGCCCAGGCTTTTGGCAATATTGTTCTCCACCCCGGCCGGGACAATACCCAGGCGGACTTTGGACCCTACCATCCCACGCATGACCGCTTCGACAGTACCGTCACCCCCCATGGCAATTACAATCTTATAGCCATCCTTTATAGCCTTCCTTGCGAGAGGAGTGGCTTTTACTTTTGGTTTGGCCCGGGCCACATCTGCCTTTAAACCATTCTTCTTCAAATAGCCGGTAACCAGCTTCAGGTTATCGTCTGCATCGATGGCGCTCCCGGCGCCCGGGTTGACGATCAATTTGACACGGATGAATTTATTCTTTTTTGACATTTTGACTCCTTCTTTTTTGGAAATAGATTTCAATCAACGTGTAAGCCGCACCGGACCATGCGATTCCGAGTGCATAGCCGGAGAGTACATCCGTCAAATAATGGGCGGCTGTGAAGACCCGGGTGAAGCCAACAAATAGCATGATAAGGATCGCCGAGACAACCACGAAGCCCTTCCCAAAGGCAGAGTGCATTTTCGGTACCAGCAAGTAAGCCAACAGCCCGAAGAAAGTAACCACAGAAAGGGCATGTCCGCTTGGAAAACCCGGAATCTTTAAGATGATCCAGATCTGGTTTGGCGGCCGGAGGCGGCCAATCAAGTTCGAGAGAGACCAAAAGAGCAATGATGTTCCTATATTGCCGATCACTAGCATTGCTAATTCCTGCCAGTACCGTTTGGCAATGAAGTAAATGGCAAAAATTATCCCAAGAAGGATCACCCCCCAGGCTCCCAGGTAATAACCGGCATCCATGATGGGTCTCAGAATTGCCGGGTTCTGTAAACCAATGGGCGGCAAAGAAATTGCAAGCGACTTATCCCATTGCAAAATGGGGCCCTGGGCATGCAAGTTGTAGTAGAGGGCACCAAACACCAGTCCGCCAAAAAGGAACATGAGCAGACCAATCAAGGGCACCCTTGCAAGCAGGCCTGAAGAGTACAAGCCGGTAGAATCGTTTTTGCGCAGGTGTTGATCTCGAATATGGGTTGCCAGCACTTCATGAGTTGTCATCAAATTATCTCTGCGACCAATCTTTTAGTACGGCGCCAGAACACGCTGAGCCTGGAATAATATTAAAACCCGTTTGGATGGATTTATTATCTTTTGACATTTTGACTCTGTCTTTTTTTGAAATAAATTTCAACCAACGTATACACTGCACCGGACCAGGCGATCCCCATGGCATAACCGGCGACTACATCCGTCAAATAATGCGCGGCTGTGAAAACCCGGGTAAAGCCAATAAAAAGCATGATAAGGATCGCCAGTACAACTACGAAGCCCTTTCCAAAAGCAGACTGCATTTTCGGCACTAACAGATAAGCCAGAAACCCAAACAACACCACTGAGGCCATGGTGTGGCCACTCGGAAATCCCGGGATCTTCAAGATGATCCAGATCTGCGTTGGCGGGCGCACGCGTCCAATCAAATTTGACAGCACCAAAAAGAGCAGCGATTCTCCTCCCATCCCGACCGCCAGCATCGCCAATTCCCGCCAGTATCGTTTGGCAATGAAGTAAATCCCAAAAAGAATCGAGATAATAATTACCCCCCAGCCCCCCAGATAATACCCGGCATCCATGATGGGTTTCAGAGTGGTCGGGTTCTGCAAGCCAATAGCCGGCAAAGCAGTTGCAAGCGCCCGATCCCATTGCAGAAGCGGACCCTGGACACGCAAGTTATAGTAAAGCGCGCCAAATAACAGCCCACCGAAAAGGAACATGAGCAATCCGATCATCGGCGTCTTCGCCAACAGCCCCGGAGAGCGCACGCCAGAATTATCTAAATCACGAAGTTGGCGCACTCTAACAGGGGAAGCAACCAATTTATTGGTAGTCATTTGAATATCCTTCACTTACTTCCTAAACCGGAACCACAATGCGCCTAGAAGGGAATAGAACCCAAATGCCATCAGACCCAGTGCGACTACGCCCAGGAGCCAAATACCATAAGGCTGCTTCACCAGGGTTGCGAGGGCCGCATCTATGCCCACCGGTTGGCTGGGATTGGCATTGTAAGCCGCCAGGAATATTAGGCCTCCCACCAAAGCAAAGACAACCCCGCGCGCGGCGGTGCCAAATCGTCCTATGTCCGTAACCACCTTTACTTCCTTCGGAGTCAGGTTATAAGTCTGGAATTGTTTCTCGAAACCGGCCTTTAATCCCAGATAAATCTGGTACAAACCTACTGCCACGACAATCAAACCCAGGAGGCCGATCGCCCAACGGCCGAATGGCATTGCCATAACCGAGGACAGCATCTTGGTTTGGGATCCACCGGCGGATTGCGAAGCACCCTTAATATAGCCGTAGGTGGTAATCGCCAGGAATGCGTAACCCAAAGCACTGGCAAAAAATCCAAAGCGGGTAAGCAGGCCTTTCATGTCATTACCCTTTTGGAGTGGATCAAAAAAGGCTCTGATCAATCCCCACACTGAATAAGAGATGATCCCAAGGAGGATCACCCACAAGAAGATCAA
>JADGQB010000036.1 GCA_017882145.1 Anaerolineales bacterium | reverse complement strand
GCTTCAGGCCTTCGGCCTCCAGGATGTTGGCCTGTTTTCCACCCTCGGCTTTCAGGATGGCAGCCTGCTTCTCACCTTCGGCTACGTTGATGGCGGCTTCACGCGTACCGGTCGATTCGGTCACCACGGCGCGGCGGATACGCTCGGCGGACATCTGCTTGTTCATGGCGTCCTGGACGTCCTTGGGGGGGATGATCTCGCGGATTTCGACGTTGGGCACCTTGACACCCCAGCGCTCGGTGAGTTCATCGAGCTTGGTGCGCAAGGTCTGGTTGATGTGTTCACGCTGTGAGAGCACTTCGTCCAGCGGGATGCCACCGATGACGGAACGCAGGGTGGTGGTGGCCATACCGGCAGCCGAGAGCTCGAAATTACCGACACCCACAACACTCAGGGTGGGGTCGAGGACTTTGTAGTACCACAGGAAGTCGATCGAGATGGGAGCGTTATCCTTGGTGATCGAGACCTGGTGCGGTACTTCGCGGATCTGCTCGCGCAAATCCACCTTTACGGCACGATCAACTATTGGGATGAGCAGGACGAGACCGGGGCCCTTGGTCCCGATGCAGCGGCCCAGGCGGAAGACCACCAGGCGCTGGTACTCGTTGACGATACGGATGGCATTGCCCACCAGTACCACCAACACCACCACCACGAAGGCGACGGCGCACAACACGTAGGTTAGATTCATTTTTTCCTCCTTGGAAAAAGAACGGAATCCGATTACTTCGACTGATCGTCGCGCTCGACGACCAGAGTAAATCCGTTACGACTGATCACCCGGATAAGGCTGCCGGCTGGAATGGATTTCTCACTGCGGGCGCTCCACAACTCACTGGCCACCTGCACCGAGCCGGCGTCGAACACCTCGGTTTTGGCCTGCCCGGTCTGGCCGATCAGACCCTGCAGATCCTGCAGCGGGCGGGCGCGATGCGCCAGCATGCCTTTGCGGACCGCAATCCACAGGAAGCCGGCGCTCAACACCGAAACGACCACAGCCAGGATCGGGTTGACGGCCGGCAGCCAGCCTGTCCCGGGGAACAGGTAGAGTGAACCGACTATCAAGGCCAGGATGCTTAGTGCCAGCGCCCATTCGCGTTTTGGTTTCTGGATGGCATAAATGAAGGGTACGAGCGCCAGGACCAGCACGATCATCGCCCACAAGTTGAAGCCCAGCTTGTAGACCTCATACCCGGCGGCGGCCAGCAGGAGCAAAGCGCCACCTTCAAAAAGGTGGGTGCCTGGTGTCACGAGGGCCATCAACATTGCGATGGAGCCGAACATGAGCAGCAGGTATGCAATATTCGCGTTTAGAAATAGTTCCATGGGGAAATCCTTTCCGGAATACCCAAAATGATTATACAACCATCTTGAATGGATTGTGTTAACAACCTATAAGATATACGATTTCCGCGTGCCGGAGTTTTATGGTGCATCGATTTTTGCACATATGGTGAGCTTTTCAGCGCGGAGGCGCGGGGATCTTTACAGCAGAGTCCGCAAAGATCGCAGAGAAAACAATCGTACCCGCTAGGGTATTCGCCTATCTGCAACCTTTGTCATCGCCTGTCCCGGTAGTTCGGAGATTCTTAGGGGGCTTGCGTTGGGAAAATTTGTAAAGGCGTGCACAAGCAGGGCGGGCATGGAGCCCGCCCCTACGAGGTAATCTATGGGATAATGGAGTTTGCTACAAAATTTATTTAGCTTTCGAGGAGTAATGTATGAATATTGCAAGCGTGCTTCAGGGCGTGGCCACTTTTTCCTGGTTGGTTGTCGTCGGTATTATCGTCCTGGCTGTGGTGCGCGCCAGCCGGGGCAGACCGCTGAAGGGGGCGGTTTCAATCGTGATTGGAGTCATCATTTTTGCAGTAGTGTTGACTTCAGTCAGCGCCGGCCTGGTATTTTTGCAGGCCGACCAGTATGGCGTGGTAATCTCGGCCATCCAGCCGAATGGCTATCGCACCGAACCCCTGGCCCCCGGTCTGCATTGGGTGGTGCCGTTCGTCGAGAACGTCAAGGATTACTCGATCGCCAAGCAAACCTATACCATGGCGACCGCCAGCACCGAAGGGACGGTGGCGGGCGATGACTCGATCCAATGCCGGACAAAGGATGGCCAGCAGGTATTCATCGATGCCTCGGTGATCTATTCCATCGACCCAAAATTCCTGATCAATTTGCACATCACCTGGCAGGGCCGCTATGAAGATAACGTGGTGCGACCGGTGGTGCGATCGGCCATCCGGGATGCGGTCTCTCAATACGGTGTGGAAGAAATCGTCAGCACCAAGCGGGCCGAACTGGAGACCACCATCAGCGACGAAATCAAACAGGGCCTGACAGCCAATAACCTGATCATGGATGACTTCCTGCTGCGGAACATCCGCTTCAGCGATGAATATGCTGCAGCGGTGGAACAGAAGCAGATCGCCGAGCAGCAGGCCTTGCAGGCCAAGTTCGTGGTCGAGCAGAAGAAGCAGGAAGCCGAGCAGGTCCGCCAGACTGCTCAAGGTGCGGCCGACTCGGTGGTGATCGCCGCCAATGGCGAAGCGCAGTCCATCCAGATCAAGGCCAAGGCGCAGGCACTGGCCTGGGCGGCGCTGGCGCAGGTTCTACAAAATAGCCCCGAGATGCTGACCTACGAATATATCCAGAAGATCGCTCCCAATATGCAGGTCATTTACCTGCCGAGCGGCACGCCGCTTTTGCTGCCGTCTGTCAATCCAACCACACCCCCAGTCGTTCCGGCCGCCCCGGTCGCCCCAACCACACCGGTCGTACCAACTACCCCCGCGCCTTAACTTATCGATCTGATAACAATGGTTCTTAACCTCGAAGCCTCGAAGTCACTAAAAAGCAAAGGGGAAAACCCCGGTAGTTATTTGCGCATCGGTGACTTCGCGGTTGTTTTCTGGACAGACTTTTACGGAGGTTAAATGTCAGCCGTACACCCAACCGGACGCCAGATCCGCCTGACCAGTTATTCGAACTGCGCGGGTTGAGCATCCAAGCTGAATGCGGAGACGCTGGCGCAGGTGCTGCGCCCGGTTGGAAATATCTTTGATTCTAAGGACTATCCGGACTTGCTGGTCGGCCTGTCCGAGCCGGACGATGCCGCCATCTGGAGGCTTGACGCAAAACGCGCCCTGGTGGTGACGACGGATTTCTTTACGCCGGTGGTGGACGATCCGTACGACTACGGCAGTATTGCCGCAGCCAACAGCATTTCGGATATTTACGCGATGGGCGGCCAGCCGTTTCTGGCGCTTAACATTGCCGCCCTGATACCGGACCTGCCGCCGGAGTTCAATGCTGAGATCCTGCGCGGCGGGGCGGAGAAAGCGCGTGAGGCGGGCGTGGTCATTGCGGGCGGCCATACCATCCAGGACAAGGAACCGAAGTATGGCCTGGTGGTGCTGGGCTTTGTTGACCCGAAAAAAATGCTCACCAAAGGCGGCGCGCGGGCCGGGGATGCGCTCGTCCTGACCAAACCGCTCGGCTTTGGCGTGACCACCACGGCCTTGAAGCAGGACAAAGCTTCCCCAACAGATCTGGCCGAAGTGGTCAGGTGGATGAAAAAACTGAATAAAAATGCCAGCACACTGGCGTTGGAATTCAGCCTGCGCAGCGCTACGGATATAACCGGTTTTAGCCTGCTTGGGCACGGCTCTGAAATGGCGGCCGCCTCGGGCGTCAAATTCATGTTTTTTGTCGAGACACTCCCATTTGTTTCCGGCGCCCGCAAATATGCCGAGATGTGCACTTTCCCCGGCGGCATGTATGATAACCAGCAGCACTTTGGGCCGCAGGTGCGCTTTGGACCGGAAATTTCCGAAGAGACTCGGAACCTGCTTTTCGACCCGCAGACCAGCGGAGGTCTGCTGCTGGCAGTCCCGCGCAAAAAATTAACGGATTTTCTGAAACGCGCCGAAGAGCTGGAGCAGGCAGCCTGGGTGGTGGGGGAAGTGGCAGCCGGGAAAGGGATCGAGGTGCTGTAAGCCTGGGAGGAACATAGTACCAAGGCTGTTCTACCCAGTGGATGGCTGGTCTGGTAGAATAATTCTAGAAGGTTGCTATGAACGTCGGATTTGATATCCTGATCATTTTTTTTCTCATCCTGTTGAATGGCTTGTTTGCTTTGTCAGAGACCGCCATCCTTGCCAGCCGCCATGCGCGCCTGCAGCAGCGCGCCAATGAGGGGGATGCCAATGCGCTCAAGGCCTTGAGCCTGGCAGAAAGACCGAACCGTTTCCTGCCGACGGTTCAGGTTGGGATTACGTTGATCGGGGTGCTGACCGGAGCTGTAGGCGGCGCAGTTTTCGCAGATTCCCTGGCAGCCCAGATGGACAGGATCCCGGCACTGGTGCCCTATTCCCACTCTGCCAGCCTGGCGATCGTCGTCATCCTGATCACCTTCTTTTCCATGCTGGTCGGTGAACTGGTCCCCAAACGATTGGCTTTACACGACGCCGAAAAAGTCGCCTCGCGGATCGCTGGTTTTGTGATCTTTATTTCCACGCTCTTTTCCCCGCTGGTATGGGTGTTGGAAAAATCCTCCGATCTGATTCTGCGCCTGCTGGGTGTAAAACCGAGTGATGGACCACCTGTAACCGAGGAAGAACTGCTGGTCCAACTCGACCAGGGCACCCAGGCGGGTGTTTTCAAGGAAGCCGAACAGGAAATGGTGGAAGGCGTCTTTTCGCTCTCCGACCAGCGTGTGAATGGCCTGATGACCCCGCGCAACGAAATCGTCTGGCTGAACGTGAACGATCCGGTGGAAGAGATCCGTCGTAAAGTCCGGGAGAGTCCTTTTTCGCGTTTCCCGGTGGCCGAAGACAGCCTGGACAGCATCCTGGGTGTCATCAAGGCCAAGGAACTGCTACTGGCGGAAATCCAGACCGGCAACGATCTGCGGCAGATCGTCCGCCCGGCGGTCCACATCCCGGAGACTGCCTTTGGTTCACACGCCCTGGAAATGTTCCGGGAAAGCCAGCGTGAACTCATGCTGGTGGTGGATGAGTTTGGCGTGGTGCAGGGACTGGTTACGCTGGCGGATATCCTGGAGGAGATCGTCGGTAGTATGGAAGGCGGACCGCCTCAAGCTACCCAGCGCAAGGATGGTTCCTGGCTGCTGGACGGAATGCTTCCCAGCGATGATTTCAAGGAAATATTCAACCTGCGCCATCTACCGGACGAGGAAGAATACGAGACTCTGGGCGGCTTTGTGATGCTGCAGTTGGGCCGCATCCCCCAACCTGCCGACCAATTCGAATGGAATGGGTTGTGTTTTGAAGTGGTGGATATGGACGACAAGCGGGTGGATAAGGTGCTGGTGACGAATACACCCGTCCAACCGCCGGTTGTTCCGGAAAATAAGCCAGATAAAAAGAATTAAATCATTTGTTCAAGCTGATCACGTACGCGATCACATCCGCGATCTGCTGTTGGGTGATTTCATTGGTATCGCCCCAGCCCGGCATGGTTCGAAACGGGCTCGGCCCTTCCGGTACTGACCCGTGCTGGATGAAAAGGTCGATATTGCTGGCAAAAACCTTGGGGTCCGGGTTCTTCAGCAGCGGATCGATCGGGTTGAGCGACGGCACCGTCCCATCGCTTGAACCGGGGTTGGGTACCCCGCCTATGCCTTGCTGTCCATGACAGGTGGCGCAGTTGGTCTTGAACAGGGCCGCCCCGGAGGTCGCATCGCCTTTCAGGTTGATGGCGGCGCCCGGCAGGCCGGGGATGGAGGGTTCCGGAACTTCATCGCCCGAAGAAGCGTCAGTTGCGGCTGGCGTGAGGGTGGGAGGAATGAGTACGCTCAGGGCGGGAGCCGGCAAGGTGGCCGGGAACAGAGTTGGGATGGGGGTATGGATAACGGGCGCCAAAAAACCCCGGGAACAATCGGCGTTGAGCCCGCAGTTACTGAAATAGATCGTACCGATGAAGAGCGCCGCGCAGACCGGCAGGCTGAAGGCGAGCAAGATCATCCAGAATTTAAAATCCCGCTTCATGCTCGCCTCCTTACTTCAACGACCGGACGTAGTTGACCACATCCCAGCGTTCGCGCACGGTCAGGTTTTCATTCAAGGCCGGCATTTTTCCCTGGATGCCATCCGAGATGGTCAGGAAGATTCCGCCGTCGCTCAAGGCCCGCACCGGCAGGCCGGTCAGGTTGGCGGGTTTGTTTTGCAGGTAAATTGCCACCGTACCGTCCCCTTTACCCAACGGCCCATGACAGTGGATGCAGTTGATGTGATACAACTCCATGCCGCGCGTGATCGAGGCCGCCTCGGCTGGTATTGGATTGGCAGGCACGCCCTCGGAGGGCACATATACCGATCCATCGATCGGGATCGAACCGGCCGGGACGGGCAGCGGATTATACATCGGCTGGAAGGCCGGTTGGATCTCCATGAAGCTGACCCAATCGAGCTTGATCACATCGTAAGCAAACATGCTGATGAATGCGAGTGCGAGCAGCGCCACCCCCACCAGGATGGTAATGCGTTTGAACAGATCGGAACTCATAGCTGCCTCGCTACCGCCGGTTCAACGTTCTCGGCGCCCAGGGCCTGCATGGCCTGGATAAATTTCTCCTGGTCAGTTTCGGGGCAGTTGAAAAGCAGGGCAATTTTTCCGTTGCTCACGTCCGGAACGTATTTTAGCGGCCGCCAGGCTGGTAAGTAGCTTTCCAGGAACACACCGATAAAGGCGCTGCCCATCAACCCCAGCATGGTCATTTCGAAGACCAGGATGATTCCGGGCGGCCCGGGGAATATCGGCTGTCCACCCACGCGCAGAGGAAACAGGATCGGGATCCCATATGCCAGGAAAAGGCCAAGCAGGGATCCGAGAAATGCTCCGCCCAATGCCAGGCGCGGCACCATGGTGCGGCGCTTGGGCCGTCCAAGAGCCGGTTCGAGCAAAGGGATGCCGGAGATGATCTCGATCTGGTCATCCGCCACTCCCAGGCTGCGCAGGCTTTCGACCGCCTCCGCAGCCGGGTCGATATCCGGGAAAAGTGCCACCAGAGTAGTGGATTCAGCCATATGCAATCCTTTCAACCCTACTCGATCTCGGCTTTGGTTGAGACTTTCGTCCGGCCGAATTTTCGCAGCGAATGCGCCAACTGGCCTTCCTGCACCTCCCAGACCGGCACAAGCGGGATCAGACGGGAAGCCAGCATGTAGAGCAGCAGGAACAAGGCAAACGTCCCGATCGTCAGGAAGACCTCGATGCGCGGGAAGTAGATGCGCCATGTGAAGGGCATGCGGTTGATGGCCAGGGCGCCCGGGATGATGATGTAACGTTCCAGCCACATGCCGACGTTTATGATCAGGCCCAGGATGAACATCAGCCAGGGGGTCCGGCGCAGTTTCCTGCTCCACAGAGTCAACATCGGGATGATGAAGCACAGGGTAATCAGGAGGGTGAACATCCAGCCCTGCGGGCCGAATTGCTGGAATTTTTGCAGGGTGCGGGCGATGGTCTCTCCGCCGTACCACTCCACGATGTAATCATTGAAGAAGAAATAGCCCCAGGTCATGGTGATCATCAACATCAATTTGCCCAGGCCGTCGAAGTGCTCCGGCCGGATGAAGTATTTCATATTCTTCATCGTCCTGCTCATAATGAACAGCACGATCGTCACGGCTGCCAGGCCGGAGTGCAGCGCCCCGACCACGAAATAAGGACCGAAAATGGTGGACGACCAGCCCGGGCGGGTGGCCATGGCAAAGTCCCAGGCCACGATGGTGTGCACCGAGAACATGACCGGCAGGATTGCAAAAGCGAAGATATTCATGGCGGTTTTAAGGTGGGTCCATTCGCTCTCGGAACCGCGGAAGCCCAGGGAGAGGATACGGTAAAAGATCTTGCGCCAGCCGGTCGAGTGGTCACGCGCCATCGCCAGGTCGGGGATGAGCGGCATGAACAGGTACATCGTGCTGGCCAGCAGGTAGGTATTGATGGCCAGGAAGTCCCACATCAGCGGCGAATGGAAGTCGGGCCAGATGGTGCGTTCGTTGGGATAGGGGAATAACCAATAAGCCAGCCAGACCCGGCCCAGGTGCATAAAGATGCTCAATCCGGCCTGCACTAGGCCAAAGGTGGTCATTAGCTCGGCGGCGCGCGTGAACGGGCGCCGGAATTCGGCCTTCACCACCCGCAGCAGGGCCGAGACGAACGTCCCGGCGTGACTGATGCCGATCCAGAAGACGGTATTGACCAGGAAGATGCCCCAATACTCGGGGCGGGTCACACCCGCCACGCCCAGGCCTTCGGCGATCATATAGCCCCAGGCGGTGACCAGGCAGACCAGCACGGTCAGGATCAGGAAGATGGTCACGCCCCAGAACTTCCAACTGGTGACGTGCATGGATTCCATCACCATATCGTTCATTTCGCCGCGCGGACGGGGATCCAGAAGCAGGTGTTCCTTCGGATCTTCTTCCTGTTGCTCGGGGCGTGATAAAGGCCGGGATATGGAATTAGCCGCTTCCGCCATGGGACGCGCCTCCCTTTAGATAGGTTACTCTCGGCAGGGTGCCGAGTTCGTCGAGCATTTTATAGTTACGGCTGCTGTCGGCCAGCTGGCTGACGGCGCTGTTCGGGTCATCGATCCGCCCAAAGGTGATGGCGTAGGCCGGGCAGGCCTGGGCGCAGGCCGGTTGGACTTCGCCGTCCCGCACGCTGCGATTTTCCGAATGGGCCTCGTCCTCGACCCGCCGGATGCGCTGGATGCAGAAGGTACATTTTTCCATGATCCCGCGCCGGCGGACGGTTACATCCGGATTGAGTTGGTTGTCAAACGTTGCCGGCCGTACGAAGTCGCGCCAGTTGAACTCTCGCACCTGGTAGGGGCAGTTGTTGGCGCAATAACGGGTGCCGACGCAGCGATTGTAGACCTGGACGTTGGTCTGTTCGGATTCGCTGTGGACCGAAGCATAGACCGGGCAGACCGGTTCGCAGGGCGCGTGCCCGCACTGCTGGCAAAGCATGGGTTGGTAGCCGGTTGAGACGGCGGGGTAAGTCCCGTTCCAAAAGCGCTCGATGCGGATCCAGGCCATGCCGCGGCCGTAGCCGGCATCCTCTTCACCAACGAAGGCGACGTTGTTCTCCATCGCACAGGCGGTGACGCAGGCCTGGCAGCCCATGCACAGGTCCTGGTCGATCACCATGCCCCATTTGCCGGTCGGGTTGCTGTCTTGCTCAAAGGATGTAGGCATGCTTCATTCTCCTTAGGGCTTTAAGTTACCGTAAACACCCAGCACGCTTTCAAAGCGGGCCAGAGGCCGCCGTTTGCCGGTTTTTGTAAGGTTGACCTTCAAGGCGGAGGTGGCCAGGTCACCGGCACCATTCAGGCGGGTGCCAAGCAGGCTGGCCAGGTTGGCGCCTCGCTCCTGGGCATATTGCCCGAAGGCGGTGTGACCCTGCCCGAACGGGATGCCGATGGTGTCCGGGTGGATGGCGGGATAGCGGTAAACGGAACCTTCCAGCTCCCCAAAGGCGGAAGTGATCTTGACCACATCGTCATCTTTAAGTCCCAGCTTGTCGGCCGTATCCGGGTGGATCTCGATCCAGGTGTTCCACATAACCGTGGTGGTCGGATCGGGTGTCTCCTGCAGCCAGGGCTTGTTGGCGCCGGAGCCGTCGCTCAATAATGGAGAGGGGAAGGGGAACAGGTAATAATCACCCTTTCCATCGAATTGGGGAGCAGTGGCTGCCGGGACCTGGGCGGAGGGGTTTGCCCCGGTTGGCGCCAAAACGGGCTTGGGGCTCCACCAGCCGCCATACTGCTGCCACTGGGCCCAGAAGGATCCGATATCCGGGGCGTTGAAATAACCCGGCTCCTGCAGCAGCCCCTGGAGGGAGCTTTGCAGGAATTCGACCTCATCTTTATAGGGCACCGCCGCGGCGAGCGTTCCGCCGCTGGCCTGCACGGCTGCCAGTAAAACATCGGCAGTGGCTTTGGTGTTGTAGAACGGCACCACTGCCGGCTGAGCGCCCGAAAGGACCGGCCGGTCGCTACCGGTGGGGATTTTTTGGTATCCCCACGATTCCAGTCCGGTATGGTCCGGGAAGACGTAATCGGCCTGCAGGGCTGTCTCGTCTGGAAAGGAGCTGAACGAAATGAGCGTGGAGACCTGCCTGGCGGCTTCGGTAAATCCCAGGCTGGCGGGGAATTCGAAAAATGGGTTGACGCCGTGAATGAAGAGGACTTTGACTTTTCCGCTCTTCATTGCCTCGACCAGCGCCTGGATATCACTAAAGGTGTTGGTTTGGGACTGACTCTTCGCTTGGATCGGCAGCCCGGAGATCGTGAATACTCCGCCTGGAACTCCCAGGTTGTTGGCCAACACATTCAAGTTGAGGATGGCTTGCCCGGCTTCCAACCCATTGCTGGCGGACAGGGCGGAACCTCCCGGGATGGACAGCGGATGGGCGGCGGCTGTGAAAAGACCGGCCATTTTCTTGAACGTATCCTGGCTGACGCCGGTCGCCTCGGCGATCCTTGCCAGGTCCACGTTCTGATAGACAGCCGGTAGCGACCCGCCGCGCAGTTCTGCGACTGCCCGCCCGAGGCCCAGGGCAGCCAATCCCTGCGTGCCCGGCAGGATCGGGATCCAATAATCGGCGGCGGCTGCCGTCTGGGAAAGACGCGGCTCGAACTGGACCAGGATCCCGCGTTTTCCGGTGGAATTTCCTTTGCGCATAGCTGCATAACCGCGCCCGTAAGCCACCGGCGAAAGGTATGTTTCCAGGAAATTCGCGCCAAAAGAAAAGACCGTGTCAGAATTGCCAAGGTCAAAGAAAGGAATGGATGCCGAGCCAAGTACCTGCTCTGAGGCTTTCACCAAAGTAGTGCGCCCTTCGAACATGGCAAAGGCCCCATATCTCAGAGGAGCTGGTGCGCCCAGGGCGGTTGTGATCTCGGTCACCAGGTCTGCCAGGTGATCGGAGGTCATCCCAAGCAGGAAAGCGATCTGGCCGGCCTGGTTGGAAGCGAACGCCTGCTTGACCGTCGTCACCGCCTGCTCCCAGGTTAGCTCGGCCGGATTTCCGCCGCCGCGCGCATGCTTGAACGGGTGCTGGAGGCGGTCCGGGTTGTACAAGCCCTGCAGTGCAGCCTGCCCGCGTGAGCAAGTCTTGCCCAGGTTGACGGGGTTATTTGGATTGCCTTCGACTTTGAGGGCGCGCCCTTGCATCGTGCGCACAACCAGCCCGCAACCGGCCGGACATTCGCGGCAGGTGGTGGCGTAATAGGTGCTCAGGCCGTTGTAGGTATATTCCGGCATCCTGGTATAGGGTTCACGCACGACATAGCGCGAATCCGGGCCGCAACCGGTCATGACCGTCAGCGTGGCCGCGCCGACGCCCACCAATTTGAGAAAATCACGCCGGGATATTTGATTGCTCATCTCGTCATCCTCTCATGCCCGGTTATTTATGACAGGTAATACAATCGGTCAGCTTGGTCAGCATGACCGGATCATTCTTGAAGCGCGTGCGGTGACAGTTGAGACACCAGCCCATGTTCATCTTTTGTGGCTCGGCCACTGTCATCTGGCTGATTTCCCCGTGGCAATTTTCGCAGTTCAACCCGGCTGCAATGTGCGGCCGATGGCTGAAATAGACGAAATCCGGCAGGATGGCAACCGGCACCCATGCGATCGGCTTATTCAGCTTGACGAAGCTGGCCAGCTTGTCGATCTCAGAATTACGAACAGTGATCTGCTGGTGGCAGCCCCAGCATTTACTTTCGGTCGGCAGCCCGGGCGACGGACCGCGCAGCGCCCCCGGATGGCAGTACAGGCATTGAATGCCCACGTTGATGTGCATGTTGTGCGGAAATTGAATTGGTTGAGATGGCGGTACCTGGGTCAGGTGGATCCCCCAACCCATCCCAATGATCAAAAGGGCTCCGACCATAACCAGGCCCACTTGGACCAGAGGCTTTTTCAAGAGTTGGACGATAAATTTGCCCATGCAAATTCCTCATATTCCATTGAAATTGACATTCTTTAGCCCTCCCGGAGGTTGACCCGCCGAATGGAATCTGCCAACTGTTCCGTCAGGCTTGCATCTGTCCGGTTAAATTACCAGGAGCCTAATTATTCCAAATTTATCCAAATGTATGAATACAAGTATTATAATATCATTAATTGTGTAAATGAAATATTTGTATTTGTTTGTGATTATTGAAAGTCTCCGGCTCTGCTGACAGGTAATAACCATGAAACATTTCATTATTATTGCCGTACTGGTGATTGCAAGCACGCTTGCCATCCATACCGGTTTAGGCTCCATCGGTCTTTTGCCCCGGCTGGCAAGTGCTCAAGGGGTTTCCATCGACCAGCTCTTTGGGATATACACCTGGGCGATCGCCTTTGTTTTTTCCCTGATCATCGTGCCCCTGTTTTACAGTTTTGTTGTTTTTCGCCGAAAAAAAGGCGAGACCGGGGATGGAGTTTATATGGAAGGCAGCTCCAAATTGGAGATCGCCTGGACACTTTTGCCTTTGATCGCCGTGCTTTACCTGGCTTACCTGGGCGCCCAAAGCCTGAGCGAGACCCGCCGGGTGGACCCGTCTGCCATGGTGGTCAAGGTGATCGCCGAGCAGTGGAACTGGCAGTTCCAATACCCGGATTATTTGTTCGCCTCGAAGAGCCTCTACCTGCCGGTGGGACAGCAGGTAGACTTGCAGATGACCAGCCTGGATGTCACCCATTCCTTCTTTGTGCCTGAATTCCGCCTTAAACAGGACATCCTGCCCGGCCGGACGGTTGATTTACGCGTTACGCCGACCTTGATCGGCCATTACACGGTTGAATGCGCCCAGTTGTGCGGCAAAAATCACACCACAATGGTGGCAGATGTGTATGTCGTCACCAACGCCGATTTTCAAGCCTGGGCGAAACAGCAGGTTGCCAACGCTCCCAAGGACCCGGTTTTGATCGGCGAGCAGTTGGCTTCGCTGTATGGTTGTTCGGTCTGCCACTCGACGGATGGGTCAAAAAAGGTCGGGCCTACCTGGCTGCATTTGTATCAATCCAGTGTTGCGCTGTCGGATGGAACCAGGGTGACCGCCGACGCGAAATATCTGAACAATTCCATTACCGACCCCAACTCGCAAATCGTTTCGGGCTTTTCACCGAACGTGATGCCAGCCACATTTGCCCAGGCCCTGACCCTAACCCAAATCCAGGATCTTATCGCTTATATCGAGAGCTTGAAATAACGGAGACGGCATGAAAAAGACCAAAACGCTGGGCTTGTTGCGCGGGCTCTTATGGCAGGTTATCGGAACCGTATTCGGCTTGGGTTTCGTGACCGCGATCCGGGTTTTAATGCGCCTGCCGGCCTGGAAAACGGAGCCGGCGGTGGTGGTTGGTGCGCTGTTCGGCGCGTTGTTCTTCCTGTACGGGGTTGGGGTACTGGACGACTGGCTGAAGTGGGCGGCCGGCGAGGAGACTCCCGAACATGACGAATCCGACTGGGGTTGGCGCCGTTACTGGGGCCCTTCCCACGACCACAAAGTGATCGGCATCCAGTATCTGACCCTGGCGCTGATCCTTTTCTCGGTCGGAGGCCTGTTTGCCCTGACCTTCCGCACGCAACTGGCGGGGAACCAGCAGTTTTTGTCCCCGATCGAATACAACACGCTCATGTCCCTGCACGGGATCGTCATGATTGTCGGCATCCTGATTGGGATTTCCGCCTTCATGAACTATACTGTGCCGCTGCTGATCGGGGCGAGCGACATGGCCTTTCCGCGCTTGAATGCCTTTTCTTTCTGGATCGCCGTACCGGCCGGGATCATCCTGCTTTCGAGCATGGCCCTGGGCGGGTTCGATACCGGCTGGACCGGTTACCCGCCGCTATCGATCCGGGCGCCACTCGGCATGCAGATGTTCTTCCTGGGCGTATCGCTCTCCAGCTTTTCCTCCATCCTGAGCGCACTGAACATTCTTGCCACCGTCATCCGTCTGCGCACCCGGGGCATGACGCCTTTCCGCCTGCCGATCTTCGTCTGGGCGGCGATTGCCACATCGATCATCAGCCTGACGGCCACTCAGTTGATTGGGCTGGCCTTCCAGATGGTCATGCTCGAGCGCCTGCTCGGCATGGGCTTTTTCGATCCGATCAAAGGTGGGAACCCGATCCTGTTCGAGCATTTATTCTGGTTCTACTCCCACCCGGCCGTTTACGTCTTCATTTTGCCCGGTCTGGGGGTCATCAGCGAGCTGCTGCCGGTCTTCGTCCGCAAGCCGCTTTACGGCTATAGGTGGGTGGCCATGTCTTCCCTGGGGATTGCCCTGACCGGCTTCCTGGTCTGGGGCCACCACATGTTCGCCTCCGGGATGGCTGAATACTTGCGCGAGCCGTTCATGTACAGCACCCTGCTGGTGGCAGTGCCCACCGGGGTAAAGTTTTTCTCCTGGGTGGCGACCATCTGGAAAGGCAAGATCAGCTTCCCGACGCCGATGCTGTTTGTGCTGGGCGGGATCGTGGTTTTCTTGTTGGGGGGTCTATCCGGTCCTCCCAACGGCACCATTTCGACCGACCTTTTGTTGAACAACACCTACTACATCGTCGGTCATTTCCATGATACGCTTTTCGGCGGGTATGTGCTCCCATTCTTCGCCGCCATTTACTTCTGGTGGCCCAAGATGACCGGCCGGCGGCTGAACGAAAAGCTCGGCAAGCTGCACTTCTGGCTGATGGGGCCCGCCATGATCGTTTTGACCCTGCTCATGATGCGCATCGGGCTGCTGGGAATGCGCCGGCGGGTGGATGGTTATGATCCTGCGCTGGGTTTCCAGCCTTACCACATCGTGATGACCATCGCCGCCTTCCTGATCGGATTGAGCGTGATTGTATTCTTTATCAATGTCTTCCTGACGAGAAAAAGAGGCGAGATCGCGACCGGCAACATCTGGGAATCACGTTCGCCCGAGTGGCAGGTGCCTTCGCCCATGCCACTTCATAACTATGAGAAAGAACTCGAGGTGGTCGGCGAACCCTATGATTACGGCCTGCCCGGTTCACGCTACGTGAAATTTGTGGGGGAGGATTAACATGGTCGAAACAAAAGAGCTTACCCAAAGCAGGCGCCCCACGGGATTGCAACTGGGCCTGATGGTTTTTGTCATACTTGCCATTTTGACGGCTGGCGAGTTCATCTTTGCGTTATTCCTGAATGTCTGGCCTTTGCTGGCTCTGACGGCGGTCCTGAAAGCGGGATTGGTGATGTATTACTACATGCACTTTACCCGCCTGTTCGAGTCGGATAAAGATGAAGATCGCGAGTCGTTCAGTTATAAGCTCACCACCAATCGCCTCGGACTTTGGTTTTTCATACTTTCGGATGCTTTTGTATTTGGCGGGTTGTTCATTTCCCGCTTCAACCTGCTTGGACTGACACGCCCGGATGTGAACCAGTTCCTGGGCGTGACGGTAACCTCGCTCCTGCTGTTATCCTCATTTTTTGCCAACCGGGCTGAAGTCTCAATGGAGCACGGCGACCGCAGCCGGGCCATCCGCAGCCTGGCAGTCGCGATCTTCCTGGGAGTCGCCTTTTTGGCAGGCGTGATGGGTATCGAATGGCGGATCGCTCCCTTTGGCCCGGCCGATGGAGCCCAGGGCGCCATCTTCTACACAATGACCGGTTTCCATGCCTTCCACGTTTTGACCGGGGTGATCTTCCTGTCGATTGTATTGCGCAACCTGGTCCGCCAGCGCTATTCCGCCGAAAAACATTGGGCGGTGGAGGCCTCGGTCGTCTTCTGGCACTTTGTCGATCTGGTGTGGATTTTCTTCTATCCGGCTTTGTATTTGATAGGAACGCTGCCAAAATAAGGTCGAAGGCGGCGGCACAACCGGAGCGCCATAGGGATAAGGAAGTATTCTGTATGGATAAGAAATTTTTTTGGATCGGAACGGGCATCCTGGTACTGGTCGTGTTGGCAGCCGGCACCGCGCTCATCCTGCAGAAAGCACCGGTGACCTTTCACGGCTCGGTACTCAACCCGCCAGCTCTGGCTGCAGATTTTTCGCTCACCAACCAGAGCGGCGGAACCATCCGGTTATCGGATTATCGCGGGAAATACGTGCTGCTCTTTTTCGGGTATTCACATTGCTTGGACCAATGTCCGGCAACCATGGCAATCCTCGCCAAAGCTCGCAGCTTGCTGGGCAGCCAGGCCGGTCAGGTGCAGGTGATCTTTGTTGCCACTGACCCTGCCAATGATACGCCCCAGTCGATGGGGGAATTCGTCAGCCGCTTCGATCCGACCTTCATGGCCGGCACCGGGACGCCGAAGCAGCTCCAGCCGGTCTGGGCCGCTTACGGCGTGACCGTTGCAGATGGCGGCACGACCCACTCGAGTTACACCTATTTGATCGACCCGCAGGGTAACCTGCGTCTGACCTATGCCTACCCTGGCAACCCGGATGACATCGCCGCCGACCTGCAGACACTGTTCAAAGGGAACTGATCGTGCGCAAGGCTTTGCTTATCCGTTTCCTGCTTTGCATTGCGGCCGGGATCCTGATTGCCATTCCGTTTAGCGAGCTGGCTTTTTACTGGCAGGGCAATACAACCAGCCGTCCGCCAAAAACGGTTGTGTTGGATATCCCGGCAGGGACCTCTGTCAGGGTGGCCCAGGGCGCGAGCGTTCTGCCTCAGGATATGATCTTCGTCCTGGGCGACACGCTGGTGGTGAACAACCACGATTCCGTTGCCCACACTTTGGGACCGTTGTTCGTCCCACCCGGCGGTACCGCCAGGCTGGCATTAAAACAAATCGGGAACCTGTCCTACGTCTGTTCTTTCCAACCGACGAAATATGAGGGCCTGACTGTAACGGACGCCTTGACCCTGTTTACCCGGCTGGAAGGGATTGCCATCGCCGGGATCCCGCTGGGGATACTGTTTGGCCTTTACAGTTTGATCTTGCGGCCGTTAAAGAATGCTCAGCCTAAACCTGCCTAAAGGATTGGTTGGTAGTTTTGCCGGCGCGGCCGCCTGTTTGTGCATGCTCTTAACCGCCTGCCAGCCGCCGGCTCCCATCACCGGCCCGGCTGTAACCCCCAAATCGGAAGATGCTGCCTGTCGCTTCGGGCCAGGGAGCTCCTTTTCTTCGATTGCAACGCTGCGGCTTGGAAGAAAAGCCCAAATCCTGGGGACCATCCGCGAGCATACCTGGTGGAAAATCGAAATCCCAACTTCCGGCAAAACGCAGTGCTGGGTTTCAGACTCGGCGGTGACCAGCTCCGGCGACCTTTCCCAGGTGCCCGTCGCTCCAATCCCTTCCGGCCTGGTGACTGCTCTGACCATTTCTGCCCCGGCAGTCATCCATAGTTCCTGTGACGGCGACACAACCAACCCGACTTCCTTTAAAATCTCCATGACCACCAACGGCCCCGCAACAGTGACTTATCATCTGGAAGTTTACAATCCGGGCGGCACAATGCTGCTCACGCATACGGATGATGCCAGCCTGGCCTTCGTATCCGCCTCCACCCAAACCTTTGATACCGGTGACGTGATTAATACCGACTGTGGGCAATTCAACATCAAAGCCGTTGTCAGCATTCCCAATTCCAGGACTGCCCAAACCAGTTGGTCGGTAGTGACGCCTTGATGAGCCCAACCCGCTAACCTGTTTTGAATACCACTCCAATGTTGCGATTAATGTTCTCGCGTCGCTGGTGGACAACCACCTTGCTGGTCCTGGTCGCGATCGGCGTGACGGTCCGGCTGGGGATCTGGCAGGTCGACCGCTACCATCAAAACAAGACCTTCGCCGATCACCTGGCTGCCATGCAGGTAGCCGAGCCTCTCTTGCTCGCCGGGGGAACCCAACCGGTTGGCCTGACCGGCATGGAATACCGGCCGGTGCAGGCTTCCGGCACCTTCGATTTTGACCACCAGATCGCCGTCCGGAACCAGATCTGGGAGCAAAGTTGGGGCAATGAGACTGGTTACATCCTGGTCACTCCGCTGGTCTTTCCGGATGGTTCGGCGGTGTTGGTCGACCGCGGCTGGATCCCGCTCAAGGACGACACGCCTGCCGCCTGGCGGAAGTATGATGTGGCCGGCGCGGTCACGGTCACCGGCATCCTGCGTTTGCCGGCCAAACCGGGTATGGGCGGCCAACCCGATCCAACCCTGGCTCCGGGCCAGACTCGCATGGATTTTTGGAAGTTTGTCAACCTGCAGCGCTTGCAAGACCAGCTGCCCTACCCGATCCTGCCTGTCTATATCCAGCAGGGTGCCTCCAGGGAAAATAGTGAACTGCCTTTCCGGGTCCTTTCGGCGCCCGAGCAGACACCCGCGGATACGAATGCGGGCTTTGCATCCATGTGGTTCGGTTTCACGACATTGCTATTTTTTGGCTATCCGGTATACTTGAGAAAGCACACGCCTGATACCAGCGGGCGTCAGTAAAAAAACCTTGTCTATTGGAAATAGCCGCAGCTTGGGAATGAGATGGGGGTGTTGGCCGGGTCCCCCGGCCAACACCCCCAATATTCCCCACTATCACGGCGTTTCCAAAAACGAAGGTCTTATTAATAAGGAGGAGGCTGCATGCTACCAGTCGTGTTATCGCGCATGCAATTTGCGCTGACAACCATCTATCATTTTTTCTTTGTCCCATTAACCCTGGGCCTGGTCTGGTTCGTCGTCATCCTGGAGACACAGTATGCCCGCACCGGGAACGAGATTTACCGGAAGCTGACAAAATTCTGGGGCAAGCTATTTTTGATCAACTTTGCCATGGGGGTGGTGACCGGCATCGTCTTGGAATTCCAATTTGGTATGAACTGGGCCGGTTACGCCAATTATGTTGGCGACATTTTCGGGGCGCCGCTTGCCATCGAAGCCCTGCTGGCCTTCTTTCTTGAGTCGACCTTCCTGGGTTTATGGATTTTCGGCTGGGACAAGCTCTCCAGGAAGCTGCATGCAGCGGTTATCTGGCTGGTGGCACTCGGCAGCTCGCTTTCAGCTTTATGGATCCTGATCGCCAATGCCTTTATGCAGCATCCGGTCGGATTTGTGATCAATAACGGCCGGGCGGAGATGGTCGATTTCGGCGCGCTGGTCTTTAATCCCAAGGCCTGGGTCATGTTCGAACATACCCTCACCTCCGGGTTGACCACCGCCGCCTTTTTTGTACTGGGCGTCAGCGCCTACCAGCTGCTCCGTAAAAAGGAGATTGATTTCTTCAAGCGTTCTTTCAATATGGCTGCCATCATCGGGACGATTGCCGTCACCCTGGTCATCATCGGTGGGCACCAGCAGGGCTTGTGGCTGCTGCAGAACCAGCCCATGAAAGCTGCCTCTTCGGAAGCCTTGTATAAGACCGAGGATCCAGCTTCGTTCTCGATCCTGTCCATTGGCGATCTGAGCGGCCGGCGTGTGATCTGGGCGATCCGCATCCCGCGTGTGCTCAGCCTGTTGTACTACAACCAACTGAGCGGTAAGGTGCCCGGGATCGATGATTTGCAACCGGAGTACGTCGCCAAATACGGACCGGGGAACTACATCCCACTGGTGGTTTTTACCTACTGGGGCTTTCGC
>JADGQB010000185.1 GCA_017882145.1 Anaerolineales bacterium | reverse complement strand
GTGGCTTGAGCAGGTTTTGCTTGATCAGATAGTTAAGGTTCCAGACCGAGCCGGCGTGCCAGACTTCCCATTCCGGGATCACGCCGTATTTTTGGCACAATTTGGCATATTCGACCAGTTCGTCCTTGGGGTGTAGCACATTGAAGTCGGCTCCAACGAAAGCCTCATCGTGATGGTTAAGGATGATCGATATCATATCGGCATGTTCGGTGAAGACCTCCATCCTGTCGCCGATCGGCAGGCTGGACATCCCGCACTGCACGATAATGTCGCTTTTGGCACGCACCGCTGCGATGGTTTCTTTCCATTTTCCTTCAGCATGTGTATGCAAAATAGTCGCGCCGTTCTCGTAACAACGGCGGGCTTGCTCCGCAATGGCTTCCGGGGTGCGCGGGTAGTCCACATCCGGCTTCAGCCAGCAGATGTTGGGGGTGGCGATAATGATGAGAGGTTGCATGGGGAGTGTCCTTTCCAGAAGAGGGTGGGAATGCAGAATCGGACGCACTCACTATAGCACAATTAATCAGGTACGCGCAAGTTGAATAAATCATAACTATGTTGAAGAACAGCACAAAAATGAAAACCAGCTTCAAAATCTATTGCGCGCTAATTTTCTTTGTGCTATAGTTTGATTTATCCGATAATCGCATCGTCACCCGAAAGGACGGCCTATGGCAGAGAAAAAGGTTCGTGTTGGGCTGATCGGTCTGGGATCCATTTCGTACGCGCATGAAGCTGGGTATTCGGAACTGGGGGAAGATTGTCAAATCGTCGCCTTGTGCGACATCAATGAAGAAGAAGTCAACAATCGCATCGGGATGTATGCGGGGGCCAAAGGCTACACCCGCTACCAGGAGCTCCTGGATAACCCGTCTGTCGATATGGTCGATATCACCGTACCGCACGTAATGCATTACGAGATTGCCAAAGCGGCGCTCGAAAAGGGCAAGCATGTGCTGGTGGAGAAGCCCATCACGGTCATTTCCTCCCAGGCGGAGGAACTGATCGCCCTGGCAAAGCAGAAGGGGCTCAAATTCAGCGTGGCGGAAAACACCCATTTTGTTACCGCGTATCTGAAAGCGGAAGAGATCCTCAAACAGGGCCTGCTGGGCGATATCTGGAGTGTGCGCACGCTGATCGCCGGCAGCGAAGCCTACCGCATCAAGGATCCCAACCTTTGGCACGGCAAGGCTCCCTACGGCGGTGTGATCCTGGATTCCTCGGTGCACAACTTCTACCTGTTCAAATGGCTGTTCGGCGGGGTAAAGGATGTGCTGGGTTTCGCCTCCAAGATCATCCCCGAGGGCGAGATGGAAGACAATGGGCTGATCCTCGGACACCTGGCCAATGGCGCCGAGTTCCTGCTCCATACCAGTTGCACCTTCGAGATCCCCTGGACCGAGCGGGTCGAGATCTATGGCAGCCAGGGCGGCATGATCATCGACCAGCTGGTGGACCCGGTGGTCAAGTATTACATGGGATCCGGTGACATCGATGGCACGGTCGTCGAGGGCGTCCCGTTCGACCCGATGGCCTGGAAGTTCAACTCGATGATTGCCGAGGTCGGCGACTTTGTGCATGCCGTCATCGAAGACCGCCCGCCGCGTATCGACCCGCAGGATGCGCTCTATGCCCTGAAAGCGGCCGAGGCGGTTGCCAGATCCATAGAAACCAAAAAATTCGTGTCCATGTAGAGACGGACCTGGGTGTCCGCCCGTAGCGAAATGTCCGACCCAGCCGGCACATGCCACTTCGTACTTCGTGGTAGATACCGGTAGGCCACTAGCCAATTATGGAGAGCAAATATGTCTGAAGTTTCCTTCAAACCGGTTGGCCTCGACCGCGCCCGTCTGCTCGCCCTGATGCAAGCACGCAAGCTGGACGGCCTCTTCCTTTCCTCCCCCGAAAACGTTTTTTATACCACCGGTTACCCGTGCCTGCCCGGCAGCGGCAACCCGATCATCCATGCGCTGCGCAACATGGACCCCTATTTCGTTTATGTTGGCAGTGATGGGCAGATCGTCCTGCTGTGCTGGGGACCGGCGGGGATGGGCATCGATTACGGCGCCGACGACGTGCGCATGTCTTTCACTGCCCAAATGGCGCTTGACGACCTGGCTGCTTTGATCGACGAGAAGCTCAAGCCGGGCTGCATGGTCGGGGTCGAGTCTACTTTCCCCTATTATGCCGTGCGGTTGCTGGAGGAGCACGCCAAACCGGCGGATATCCAGGTTGTCGATGACTTGTTCTATGCCTTGCGCCTGATCAAATCTCCGGCGGAGGTCGAGCTGATCCGCCAGAGCACCCACATCATCGATCGGACCGTGATGGAGCTGGCCCAGAACCTGCGCCTGGGCATGGGCCGCCTGGAGTTGACCCGCGAAGCCAAATGGCGCATGCTCCAGAACGGCGCAGATGGCGTTGACCATGTTACCATGGCTTTCGGAACGGCCAATCCGGAGATCGCCCTGGATGAACCCCTCGAGCCGGACCAGATCGTGACCCTCGACCTGGGCGCCGTCTACCAGGGCTACGTTTCCGATAACCGCCGCCTGGTCTATACCGGGACGGTGCCGGAGACGCTCAAGGAGTTGCACAAAAAGCTGTGCTGGGTGGTGGCGGAAATGGGCAAAGCCCTGCGCCCTGGCAAAACCTTCGCCGAGTTGCACGCTTATGCCTACGAATTGTATGCCCAGGCCGGCATCGACCCGATGTTCCTGCATGTCGGCCACAGCCTGGGACTGCAGGTGGAGGAGCATTGGATCATGTCGGAGGACCCAACACCGGTCCAGCCTGGCATGGTTCTGAACATCGAGCTGTATTCGCCGAGCGATGAAGGCGTCATGATCGGGGATGAGGAAACCTTCCTGGTCACCGAATCCGGCCCTGAGCAGCTCAGCACTCTGCCGGTCGATATCATCGAAAAGAAGTTCTGACTCTCTTCTCTTCCCCCTCTCCCCCCCGGAGAGAAAGGCAGCCAATGACACCCACCAAAATCCGTGTAGGGATCGTCGGAGCAGGGCTGATCGCTCCCATTCATGCTGCCGGATTCCAGGAGCTTCCCGATCAAGTCGAGGTTGTCGCCGTTTGCGACACGAACCGGGAAAACGCCGAGAACCTGGCGACCATGTTCGACGCCAAAATTTATTCCGATTATCAAGCGTTGATTGACGACCCGCAGGTTGATCTGGTTGACCTGCTTCTACCGCACCACCTGCACTATGCCGCAGCCATGGCAGTCATCGAGGCCCGCAAGCACCTGCTGTTGGAAAAACCGGTGGCGGTCACCTACCAGCAATCCCTTGAAATTTATGCCGCCGCTCAGAAAGCCGGTATCCATTTCGGAG
The DNA here is from genome assembly GCA_017882145.1 of Anaerolineales bacterium. GTDB lineage: Bacteria > Chloroflexota > Anaerolineae > Anaerolineales > Villigracilaceae > UBA877. Next base: position 4,366 of record JADGQB010000185.1, on the reverse strand, counting down.
TGGCCGAGAATACCCGTTTCATCCGCGCCTACCTGGAAGCCGAGAAGATCATTCGCTCCGGAAAACTTGGCGGGATTAATCTGGTGCGCACCTTCCTGCCCGCCAACGAGCGCATGCGCCTGTCGAGCGACGATTTCTGGGGCAAGCAGGCCGCCTGCGGTGGCGGCACATTGATCGACTCTGGCCCGCATACCTTCTACCTGCTCAAGTGGCTGTTCGGCGAGATCCAGGAACTGGCCGCTTTCACCTCCCAGCTGTACCACGTGGACAGTGAAGTGGAGGACAACGCGGATGTGCGCGGCCGGCTGGTCTGCGGGGCGGACTTCCTGTCCAGCTTTACCTTCACCGCCGAGGTCCCGCACAGCGAGCGCCTGGAAGTTTATGGCACCACCGGCTCGCTGATTGTCGATCAGCTGGTCAACCCGCCGGTCAAGTTCTACGCCGAGCCGGTCGATTTCGACGGCAGCCCGGTCGAGGGTGTGGATTATGACCCGATGGGTTGGCATTACTTCTCCATCGTGGAGGAGGTCAAGGATTTCGTCCGTACCGTCAGCGCCGGCCTGCCCCCAACCGTTGATCCCCTGGACTGTTGTTACGCGATCAAAGTCATCGAGAAAGCCTACGAATCGGTGCGAAACGGTAACGTATTGCTGCAAGTCTAACGATCCTTATTCGATAATCAACAATCAGCAATCTACAATCTAAAATCTAAAAAGGAGAATTCTCATGGCAGACATCAAACCGTATCTTCAGAAAATGGTGGACCGCTTCGCCAATCCCGCCGTGCAGGCCAGTCTGAAAGGCTTCACCAAAAACCTGCAGTTCAAGTTTACCGACACGAAGGAAGATTGGCTGATCAAAGCCGTCAATGGTAATTCCGCCACCCTGACCCAGGAGACGCTGGAAAAACCCGATATCCTGGTCACAATGACCTCCGATGTTCTGGCCGGCATAATGGACAAGAAGATCAATGGCACCACCGCCTACATGCAGCGTAAGATCCAGGTCAAAGGCGCCATGGAAGACCTGATGAAGCTGCAAAAGATTATGATGTAAGTGCCTGATAAGGTAAGGTGCCTGATAAGGTAAGGTGCCTGACAAGGTAAAGTGCCTGATAAGGTAAAGTGCCAGCCAGCCGGCACGACCACCCAAAGGGGACTCACAGGATTGCCTTTGAGCCCCTCGAAAACCATATCCCTTGGGGGGCATTTTTGCGTTCTACGAGGCATCCATGACAGAACAATCAGGTACGACGGTAAAACGTTCGATCGGATTCCTGTTCGGAATGAGCATGCTCATGCTGGGGGCCAACCTGGTCTGGACGGCGTACAACAGCCTGCTGCTGCCCACCCTGGTCGAAGGGATCGTTACGACCGGCAAGGGACTGGTCACCGGGTTGATCGGCTTCCTCGGCACCCTGCTGGCCATTACAGTCAGTATCCTGGCTGGCATCTTGAGCGATCATACTGCCAGTCGCTGGGGCCGGCGTACCCCGGCTATCCTGATCGGCGCTCTGCTCGGTCTGCCGCTGATCGGCCTGCCCACGCTGTTCCTGGCGCCGGCTCTTCGTCCGGTATTCCTCTCCCTCGCGCTGCCGATCACCATCATAAGTTATTGTGGGATGCAGTTTGCAACTAATGTCGGTAATGGCGCCTGGTGGCCGCTGCTGGTGGACGTGGTGCCCGAGAAGCAGCGCGGCGCGGCCTCCGGTATCCAGGGTGCGCTGACCCTGATCGGGGCTACCATCGCGATCCTGGTCGTCACATTCCTGATCGAGAAGGACCAGACCTCGGCTGCCCTGTGGCTGGTCGGCGGGATCTTCGCCCTGAGCGGTATTGTCAATGTCCTGGTCATCCGCGGCAAGGACAAACCCGCCGGACAATCCGATAGGATCAGCCTGGGACGGGCGCTGCGCGACATGTTCCGTGTCCGCACGCGCGTGGCAGTCTTCTTCTGGCTGGTATTGGCGGTCCTGCTGGCCTACTTGGGCTTGAACAGCCTGCAGTTCTTCGCCCTGTATTTTTTCCAGGTCTATTTCCCGGCCGTTAACCCGGAAGCCGCTTTTCGTACCATGGGCGGCATCAGCCTGGTAATGACCATGCTGGCATCCGTCCTGGCGGGCGTGCTCTCGGATAAGATCGGACGTCGCCCGCTCATACTTTGGTCCATGTTCATTTGTGCCATTACCACCCTTTTGATGGGCCTCACCGGCAACTACATCTTCTTCCTGACTCTGGCCGGCCTGCGTGCAGTCGCCACCGGCCCGATCTTCGCGATCGTCCCGGCGCTGGCCAGCGATCTGGCCCCCAAAGATGAGGCCGGGCAATACATGGCTTATAACAACCTCTCGACCGGGATCTCGGGCGCCCTGGCCGGCCTGGTCTTCGGGTTCATCCTGATCACCCTGACGCGCACCACTTTCACCGCCCTTTTTGTTATCTCGGCCTTCCTGTTTTTGCTGGGCGGGATCATTTTTGCAGTCAAGGTGCCGCAGAAGGAGATCGATGCCCGCATTGAGGCGGCTAAATGAAGAATTGGGTTTTCCTTTCCACCCATTTTGACGATGTGGTGCTCTCGGTCGGCGGGCTGGTCTGGGAGTTGGCCCAACGCGGCGAGCGGGTCGAGATCTGGACGATTTGCGCCGGTGATCCTCCGGCCGGTAAGCCCCTGACCGAATACGCCCAGCTCCTGCATGGCTTCTGGGATATCGGCGAGGATGTGCCGCTCAAGCGCAGCCGGGAGGATGCCGCCTGCTGCCGTGCGTTGGGTGCCGCCCTTTACCGTCGTTATACCATTCCGGACAACATCTACCGTTACCTGCCCGGTACGGACGAGCCCCTCATCAAGGAGAACGAGGATCAGTTCACCCCGCTCGAGCCGGTCGAATCGTACTTGATCCCGCAGGTGGCGGATTTTATCTGCAAAAACCTGCCCGAAGATTGTGAGCTGGTAGCCCCGCTGGCGATCGGCTCGCATCGTGACCATGTTCTCACCCGCCGCGCCGCCGAAACCACCGGGCATCCGCTTTGGTACTATGCCGACTATCCTTACCTGGTTTACGGTGAGCACACCCTTTCGGACTGGCTGCCGGCGGGGGCCAAGGAATTCTCGCTTGAGATTTCGCCAGGCGGGTTGAAAGCCTGGCAGGCCGGCTTTGCCTGCCAGCGCTCACAGATCCCGCTGCTGTACGTCGACGAAGATGACATGCGCAATTCCATCGAAAAGTACCTCAAGTCCGGCTGTGGGTATACCCTGTGGCAGTTCTACGGAGTACTGCGCAAATAATCGAAACAAAATCTTGTTATCCTCGAATGGCTGGTTCAAGGAAAATTCGGTTATCTAAGCAAGAAGCAGTAAGACGGGCGGAAAAGCGCACCAATTAACCAATTCCAGATAAAAATCACATCGCCATTCCTTGCCTTGTGGGGGCTTGGAATGGCGATGGCTAATTAAGTTCTAATTACCTTCCGGCACCAGCGTATGGCTGGCGCCGGAAGTGGGAACTATGGTGTGGTGATACTGACACGTGCCCAGGCGGAAGAACCATATCCGTTGTTGGAGCGCACCTCGTAGTAATAGGTCGTGCCACGCGCCAGGCCATTTCGTATGTATACTGTCTGGTTGGCTGGTAGCGTCGCCTGGCCGAGGATGGTGGTGTACGTCGAGTTTGTTCGATAGATTGTAAAGCTCGTCTCGGTGAGAGGATCCGTCCAGGTTACTGTGACTTGCGTCTGGGTCGCCGAGGTTTGTATGGCGGATGCCGACAGGCTGCCGGGAACTGTTGGAGCGGCTGGCGTTATTGCGGCCGTGTTGGTGTAGGCCGAGTAGCCTCCCAGGTTATAGGCCCTTACCCGGTACACGTAGGCAGTGCCGGCTGCCGCGGTCGTGTCGTTATAGGTCATAACGCCCGTTCCGACATGTGCTCCCATAGTGGTGAGCACAGCAAAGGCGCCGCCATTGACGCTGCGTTCGACCGAGAAGCCAGCTTCGTTCATGGCATTGTCAGTCCAGGTCAGGGTGACTGCCCGGGTGGCTGCCGGAAGCGCCGTCAGGCCGGTTGGAGCCGCAGGTAGGGCAGGCAGGGTTACGGAGGCAATATTCGAGTAAGCTGATGAGGAACCCAGCCTTACAGCTTTGACCCGGTAGCTGTAAGAATTGCTGGCCAGCGCCGTGGCATCCGTGTAGACAGCGGTGGTGCCCGAACCGCCAGCGGGCCCAGCGGTAGCGATCACCGCATAAGCACCGCCATTCAGGCTGCGTTCGACCTGGAAGCCGGTTTCATTCGTGGCATTGTCTCTCCAGGTTAGCCTGACCAGGCCGCCGTTTTGCAGCGTTGCGGTCAGATTGGTTGGTGCACCCGGGGCAG
>JADGQB010000184.1 GCA_017882145.1 Anaerolineales bacterium | reverse complement strand
CTGGCGGGTTGAACATGTGCGGCATGGCCTCGAACGGCACGTATCCATTCCATTCATGATCGCCCGTCCAACCCGGGGCTGGCACCGTACCATCCCCCCTGGCTCGTATTGGGATCCTTCCATTCAGGGAGTAGGCGATATTCCCTTGTGTATCCGCATAAACCACATTCTGGGCTGGATCGTCAAAATGGCGTAAAGCCTCCTTTAATTCGTGACAATCCCCCGCTTTATTCATTTCGTAAACTGCCTGGAAAGTATCCCCGGGCTCCAGAGCAGTCCAACGCAGTGCCAGCGGCGGCGAATCCGGGAAAGCTTCTTTAAAAAGGCTGTTAATAACCGGGCCGTGACGGGTGACCACCACTTCCTCCATCACGCCCTTCCTGCCTTTGATCCGGATCAGCTCTTGGCGCACAACAGCCGGCTGCCAATCCCCTTTATACTCGCCCTCCCAACCATCCCCATCGGCCTTTCTCAGGTGCTCTTCGTAAAGATCCTGTGCATCCGGACAGCCGTCAGTGTATCCCCAGGCCACCTTCCGGTTGTGGCCAGAAATTACCATGGGTACTCCGGGCATGGTGACACCAGTAACGTCGAATTCGCCTCCCACCAGGTGGTTCTCGTACCACAGACCCGGTGTGGTCAGCTCCAGGTGCATATCGTTTGCGAGCAAAGGTTTGCCGGTAACACTGCGACTGCCATCCACAACCCAGTTATTGCTCCCCACCCCCTCTCCGGCACGCGCACTCGCGAACGTACGGGTTGCATCCGCCATCTTGTCTCCAGCCATGGCCTGACCCAAATCAAGGATCACCGCCCATGCCTGATCGATGTTGATCTCCAGTTCTTTTGTCTTCTCAATGCCCAGGCGCTGGATGATCTGGCTGCGATAGAACTCGGATTGCCAGTTGACCGCAAGTGTCCAGCACATCATTTTTCCCCACCCCAGGGAATCGGCCACCTGCCAGGGTTCTGGTTGGTATCCCAGCAGCATGAACTCGAGCGGCAGCTTGTGTTGTTTTTTAGCAAACTCGATCCAGGCATTTACTCCGGATCGATAGCTTTCCAGCAAAGTGCATAGCTCTCCGGAAACCATCCGGGCTTCCTGCTCTGCGGTCTTAAATAGACTCAATGTACGCATGGCTCGATCTGCTGGCAGGGCTGCCTCCCCCAGAACTTCTGCAAGCCGCCCGAACACCACCCGGCGGATGAAATCCATCTGCCATAATCGCTCCTGGGCATGCACAAAACCCTGCGCAAAGACCACATCCCTCGAATTTTGGGCATAGATATGGGCTACGCCCCAATGGTCGCGTAATATTTCGACCGGGGCTTCCAGGCCTTTGATCGATAAAGTGCCTTTCACCTGTGGCAGTCGCATCCGGCCGATTGGCCATAGCGCAGCCTTAAGTAGCGGACCCAGTACAGGAAATAAAACCCGTTCTTTCCAGTCCATATTGCCTCGGCTTAGTCAAACCAACTGTTCCGCCTGAAGAACAAATATTCAAGCACTGCAATAACTAGCATCAATGTGACAACCACAAGGAACCCATAATGAAAGGAGGTGCCTGGCAATCCACCTACATTCATCCCCAATAATCCGGCAATCAATCCCAACGGGAGAGTAATTACCGAGACAATCGTCAGGAAGCGCAGGCGCTTTTCCACCCTATTAGTGCCTGCCATCTGGTAATCATTGTAAAGGCCGTTGACCCGATTTTCAAGTCTATATATTCCTCGTTGAGCAATCTCTGCTTCAGAGACAAGATCCTGAATATAGGCTTTGCGATGTGGTTCCTGTAGAGCACTGTTGTCAGATGCACCCAATCCCGAGACACAATAAAGCTGATTTTCGATCAATGAAACCAGTTTTTCCACCTGCCATCGCAACCTGGAAAATTCATTCACATTTATAGAATTAGGGTTATCTGCCAATTTCTTGGACATGTGCATGATCTGATCGCGAATTTTTATTTCTGCGCTCACATTTAGATCCGCAAATTGGTCTAGAATCAGATAAACGATTTGTGCGATGTGCCGCAAGGGGCTGGCATCTTTTACCAACAGTTCATCAATCAATTCATCGAGCGAAGGAATTTTTCCGTGCCGGATCGTTATCAAAATCGACCCATTGATAATTATTGTCAAGTAGCACGGATCATCCGAGTTCTCATCGAAGGCGGCCGGATACTCCATTAGTGAAACATTTCCAAAAGAGATCACTCCTGGATCATTCACAGAATCCAGGCAGCGCGCAAGCTGAATGGGATGAAGGTCAAGACGATTCAGGAATTGTAGCAACTCCTCCGGATTGGCAGCCTCAATATCAAACCAATATTCTCCAGGCTTGGCCGTATCTATTTCTGGCCATCTACCCGGAGAGGATTGTTTCTGCAATATCCCTGAATCAAGCAGGTACCATTTTACATTCATCTGGAAGCTCCTTCCTCAATGGTTTCCGGACGCACTGACAGCCTATTAGATCGCATGATTAAGGGTGTACTTTCATCCTAAACTCCGCTCTTCTGGGTTCATCTCGGCCAATTAATCCAGATTTTCCTCGGTGATGGAAAAGGATTATTTGTGCTCCAATTTTTCCAGTACTTCCAGCAGCTTGTCCTGCCAATCAGCATCTCTTCCGAACATACACCAGTAGGCATTCTTCCCGCCGCGCACGCCCGGACCTAGATCAGGCAATCGTTTCGCTTCCGTTCCCTCCGGCGGAGGCGGGTAGCGCAAAACGATCTGTCCGCTTTCCATGCCAACCGAGATCAGTCCCACGCGTTCAGCCAACAGCTTGACCCGCATCTGGTAGAAGAGATTGGTCACCATCTCAGGCAAAGCCCCAAAGCGATCGCTAAATTCTGCCGCCAGGGCCTCCAGAGCAGCTTCGTCTGTCAGATCCGCCAGGCGGCGGTATAGACGCAGCCGCAGGTCTGTATCGGGCACATATGTCTCCGGGATTCCGATCGCGAGCGGCAGATCCACATTGACTGGCAAGCCCATGGGTTGGGCTGCATCCAACGTGGCAGATTTTAGATCCAATCCTTCGATCTTGCCGGATTTTCGCGCCTGTTTTACAGCGGCCGCCAGCAAACGTGTATATAAGTGAAACCCAACCGAGGCGATCAGACCGGATTGGCGATTCCCCAAAAGTTCGCCAGCCCCGCGCATTTCCAGATCCCGCATGGCAATTGAGTAGCCTGCCCCGAGCTGCGTATTCTCAGCAATAACTTCCAATCGCTCCTGACCCTCCGGTGTGGGCGTGAATTTCCGGTGGCGGAAGAAGTAAGCGTAGGCGCGTGCGGCTCCGCGTCCCACCCTCCCACGCAGCTGATAAAGCTGGGCCAGACCAAAGGCATCCGCCCTGTCCACGATAAGCGTGTTGGCATTTGGGATATCCAGGCCGGATTCGATAATGGAGGTGGATAGCAGGATATCGACCTCGCCGGCAGTAAAGCGATGCATCACACTGGCTAGTTCCGTCTCATGCATCTGCCCATGGCCGATCGCAATACGTGCCTCCGGAACGAGCTTTTCCAGGTGCATACGCATGGCATCGATCGTCTGGACGCGGTTATGCACAAAGAATATTTGACCGCCGCGTTCCAGTTCGCGCAGGATCGCCTGGCGGACAAGTTTCGGGGAGTACGGTCCAACGTGGGTGATGATGGGCAGGCGTTCCTCGGGCGGAGTGTTCAAGTTGGAAATATCGCGCACACCGGTTAATGCCATGTAAAGAGTGCGGGGGATGGGCGTGGCTGTCAGCGTCAGCACATCCACTTCAGTCCGCAGTTTCTTAAGGTGCTCTTTATGTGTCACGCCAAAGCGCTGCTCTTCGTCAATGATCACCAGACCGAGGTCCTTGAATTGAACATCCGCGGAGATGAGCCGGTGCGTACCGATGACGATATCCACCGCCCCCTGCGAGAGCGCATACAGGATCTGGCTCTGTTCGCGCGGTGTGCGGAATCGTGAAAGCATCTCCACGTTTACAGGGAAGGCCGATAATCGCTGGCGGAAAGTATCATAATGTTGTTGAGCTAAAACGGTGGTGGGCACCAGCACCGCCACCTGCCTCCCATCCATAACTGCTTTGAAGGCTGCCCGCAAGGCTACTTCGGTTTTACCGTAGCCCACATCTCCGCATAACAGGCGGTCCATTGGACGTGGCGTTTCCATGTCGCGTTTGATGTCGATCAGCGCCTTGACCTGGTCTTCGGTTTCAACATAAGGGAAACTTGACTCCAACTCTCCCTGCCAGGCATTATCTGGGCTAAACGCGAACCCCTCGGCAATATGGCGGCGGGCATACAGATCAAGCAGTTCCTCCGCCACCTCCTGCACCGCTTCTCGTACCTTGCGCTTGGTCTCCGGCCATTCCTGGGTGCCCAGATTCCCCGGTGTTGGCGGAGAGCCATCCGGGCCAATATAACGGGTCAGCCGGTCGGCTTGATGGATGGGGACATATACCTGGTCGCCGTTTTTATACTCTATGCACAAGAACTCGCGCTCCAGGCCTTCAAGCGTGCGCTGGACCAGGCCGGTGTATTTTCCCAGGCCGTAGTCTACATGAACGATCCAATCACCCGGATGCAGGTCCGCATAAGCGGCTTCGGGGGTCTCCGCACCCGGCCGCGGGCGTTGGCGTGGCTGGGGGCGCTCCCATCCAAAGACCTCAGAATCACTGAATAAATAGGCATCCCCAAGGCACCAGCCTTCGGAGAGGGAAGCTTCGATGAATTGTGGCGGCTTTTGAACCGCTTCCCGCCCCTGTTCTGACCATAGTTCTTCCAGGCGTGAGGCCTGGCGGGAAACGATGATCACGGTATTTCCTTCGGCAGCAATCTTGTTGAGATATTCACCAAAAGGTTTGAGACGTCCACCAAACCTTTCGATCTTGCCGAATTGGGATGCCAGAGAATTGTCTGCCTGCTGATCGTTTACAGCTTCATCCGCCGTAGACCGGCCCAGTTCCAGGCAGGCGTGAACGCTGAGGGAATCTGCCAGTTCCGACCAGGATAGGTATGGTACTGGGAAAGTCTCTGATAGCGTCCCTTCGGCGATGGATTCCGCTCGCAGCTTTACCGCCTGCTCCTCGATCTCGGAAATCGTGCTCTCCAGAAGGCTCAGATCGTCCACCAACACCAGCGCTTCCTGGGGTAAATAATCCAGTAAACTTGCGCTCACCTGGTGCAGCAGTGGTATTTGGAATTCAGAAATCCGCCCGGACACATCCAACATATCAGCCAGATTGGATGTGTCAGACTCGCCAGCCTTATTCGCCTTGTCAGGCATAAGGAATTCCCGTGCTGGATTAATAAGCACTACATCCAGCTTATCTACCGTCCTTTGCGAGGCCGGATCGAAGCGCCGGATGGTATCAATTTCATCCCCAAAAAAATCCAGCCTGACCGGGTATAGCTCGGATTGTGGCCAGACATCCAGCAAGCCGCCGCGATGGGAAAACTGTCCCGGTTCAAGTACTGTATCTGCAGGTTGGTAACCAATCCGCACCCATTCTTCGATCAGGGTGGCCAGGGCCATGGTCTGCCCAACTTTGATTAATTTCGAAGCCTTGAGAAAATCCCTGCGTGGCAGGGTGCGTGTCATCAGGGCACGCGCCGTTGTGACAATGATGGGTGGCTGAGAGGGTTTCGCTGCAAACGGCAAGTGGTAAACAGACAGCATTGTCAGCGTCTGCAGCCGTTCCCGCCGGGTAGTGGTGCCCCAGGCTGCGTCTTCATAGAATAATGGATTTGGCTCTGAGAAGATGAAACGGGAAGCTTGCGGGGCCCAGAAACCCAGCTCATCGTGCAACTGCAGAGCATGGTCAGCGCGATCGGTTACCAGCAGGATGGGTCGGGTCAAATCGGAATGCAAAGCTGCCAGCACCGGCAAACGTGCGGCGCGTGCAAGCGCCAGTCCGGGTTGAGGTTGGTCCGATTTCAGCGCCTCAACCAACTGCTGGTAAGCTGGAATTTTGTGGATCGAATCAAGAAGGATTTGCATTATTGCCATTATATTTAGTCATGGCCGCTTCCAAACCTTCCGTAATGAAAGTCAGCACGGCCTCCACTGCTCGGTTGAGTGTTTCCGAGATGATCTCCAGGTCACCCTTCGAGAACTGCTGCAGAACAAAATCGGGAGCTTGCATTTGCCCTGGTGGGCGTCCAATCCCCAGCCTCAGGCGCGGGAAATCTTCCGTTCCCAGACGTTCCAGAATGGAGGTCATACCCTTCTGGCCAGGCGAGCCGCCGTCCGGGCGGATTCGGATCGTTCCGGGTGGCAGGTCCAGATCATCATGCACAACTAACAGGTTGGTCAACGGCAGCTTATAAAAATGGATCAGCCCTTGCACGGATTGCCCGGATAGGTTCATGAAGGTTTGTGGCTTGGCAAGAATCACCTTTCTCTCGGGTACATCCATTTTTCGAGGAACATAAATGGCGCTGGCTACCAATGCCCGGGATTGCAGGCGGGTGAAGCGTGCGTTGAGTTTTACCGCCAGCCGGTCAAGCAACATAAATCCGACGTTATGGCGGGTTTCACGATACTCACGTCCGGGATTACCCAAACCGACGATCAGGAAAGTCTCTATCATAGTTATTTTCTTCGCAGTCCGAGATAAATTCCAAGTATGATCAAAAAAAGCACAGCTCCCAAACCACCATAAGCGATGCTCTTAGAGACATCCAGCGGGGTCAGTACTGCTGGATTGAGCGGTAATGCGGTCGGTGACGGGAATGGAGTACTGGTCAGGGTTATAGTCGGGGTCAGGGTCGGCTTTATAGCGGTCGGCGCCGGCGTGGGGGTCTCCACCGGGGTATAGTTCCGCACCCGCAGGTTCGGGACGAGTGCATCCTGAGTACTTCCATCAGTCAGGGTTACCCGCAAGCGCAGTGTGTAGTCTCCATCCGTGATAGTTGTTGTATCCCAGGTTGCCAATGTATCCGTATCAATTGCCTTATCGCTGGTGGTGATCTGGAACCAGGTGCCGGTGGTATCACCGGAGTATGCAAAAGCAACTTCCGAAGCTTGGAAACCCGGCACATTACTGGAGCCTTTTACGGGCACAACGCCTTGAAGTACATCACCAGGTAAAGGCGCATCGATGACAGGCCCAACTTGCGCGGCAACAGGACTGACCACCGATGCCGCCAGCCAGGTAATCGTGAGGAGCAGTATTCCAATCCGAGTCATCTTGTCCCAGCCGTTCGTAACAGGTAAGTTTAACACGAAGGCAGACACGGGTCAACATCCATGCCTGGAAAATTTATTAATCTCTGGATAAATTAGTATTTACGTTCTGGGGCTGTTGTCGATCAGATGAAATTGACTGAGAAATTAGGGATCTATCTTGCCAGGCTCCAAAGTGGCTCGAATCTAAATAGCTGAAATCTTCGGTAGCCTACCGGTAAATACGGAACCGCCGTCACAAACAACCGCCCCCAGCTGCTGTTACCATCCTTTAGAATGCAGGTCTGGAAGGTTACATGCAAGCTACCTGCATAAAACATACTGAAGACGTCCTGGGCAGCGTATTTGATTTTCGAACTCAGATCCACAAAATCTCCATTTTGACTGTCAGGCTGGAGCGCCTGGAAGCTGGCAAGCCGGTTGACAATAAAATAATCCACCCGTCCATCCCCGTATACGATGCGCACTTCCTGCCCAACCTGTAAACCGGAGAAGGTCGCACCTGCCAGGTTGTTGTGGGCTAAGAGACCGATATTGTTGTTGTTTGCTGCGGCACGAAATTGTGTCGCCACTCCATCCTTCTTTA
>JADGQB010000183.1 GCA_017882145.1 Anaerolineales bacterium | reverse complement strand
ATCATCACCCATGACCCCCGGATTGCTTCCCAGGCGCAGCGCACCATTATGGTCCGGGATGGCCTGGTTGAGAGGATTAACTAATGAAGATCAAACGCGTCCTTCTGGGGACATTGGCTGTCCTGACGGGCAATAAATTGCGCAGTGGTTTGACCATCCTGGGCATCGTGATCGGCGTGGCGGCAGTCATCGCCATGTTGTCGGTCGGGCAGGGCGCTCAGGATTCGATCACCTCCGCCATCAGTTCCATCGGCACCAACCTGCTCTTCGTTTCTTCCGGTTCCGGAGCCAGGTTCGCAGGCGGCGGTGGTTCAGTCACTGTGCAGGTGCGAAATATCCGGGCATTGACGCTGGCAGATGCCCAGGCGCTGCTCGATCCCTTCCAGGCGCCCGCCATACAAGCAGTTGCCCCCATCATACAGGCAGGCAACATCACCGCCGCAGCTAACGGTCAGACCACAACCACCACTGTCTATGGCGTGACGACCAATTACTTCTCCATGCGTGACGAACAGGTCGCGGAGGGCGCCGTCTTCAGCGACCAGGAATTGAACCTCCATTCCCGTGTGGTCGACATCGGTCCGGACCTGGCAACGACACTTTTTGGCCGGACGACGAACCTGACCGGTCAAACCATTCGCATCAACAGCCAAACGTTTACGATCATCGGCGTGTTGCAATCCAAGGGAGGTTCGGCCTTGGGCAGTTCGGATAACCAGGCCATCATCCCGATTACTACCGCCCGCGACCGCGTTATCCAGCGCAAAGCCAATTTTGTGGATATGATCTATGTCCAGGCCACCAGCGCCAAGAGCGTAACCGATGCCAGCGCCCAGATCTCCAATATCATGCGCTCGCGTCATCATGTGGCGGTGGGCGCGGAAGATTTCTCGATCTTCAATCAACAAGACCTGGCAAACACCGCCTCCTCGATCATTGGCGTTCTGACCATCTTCCTGGGTGGGATTGCAGCAATTTCCCTGCTGGTGGGCGGGATCGGCATCATGAACATCATGCTGGTCTCGGTCACCGAGCGGACGCGTGAGATCGGCCTGCGCAAGGCTGTCGGCGCCCGCAACCGGGATATCATGATCCAATTCCTGATCGAGTCTTTATTCCTGAGCCTGCTGGGCGGGATCATGGGCATCTTGTTGGGCTGGTTGATCGCCCTGCTCATCGGGCAGATTGCCTCCGCCAGTGGGACTTCCTTGACCCCCGCCGTCAGCCTGAATGCCGTTCTGCTGGCCACGCTGTTCTCGGCTGCAGTCGGCTTGTTCTTCGGCATCTACCCGGCCCGCCGCGCCGCCCGGCTTGAGCCGGTTGAAGCGCTACGCTCCGAATAGATAATATTATCTCAAGAAATAGGGAATGGGGTGTGCTGGCGGCTTCGCCGCCAGCACACCTCCGCCTCCCTTGGCTCATAAGAAATTTCAAAAAAATTTTTGAGAGGTCATATGTCCACAATCGATTCGAAACCTGTAAAAGCCAAGAAATTACTCAATCCCAAACTATTGCCGATTGCGGCTCTGCTCCTGGTCATCCTGGCCCTGCTGTTTATGGCCACACCCCTTATTCGTGCCTCCGGAGGTCTCCAAAGGAACGGCAATATTGTCCCCCGGGCCACTGGCCAAACTCCTCCGCGCGCTATTACCCCTGGAGGCGGTCTGGGTCAACGCTTCCTCGTCGGCGGTGGTGGAACCAGCCCTCGCCAGGTTACCCTGGGAGGCGGCCTGCTGGGCGGCATCGCCGGATCCATCTTCTATTTTGTATTACTCCTGGTCTCCTTGGCCGCGGCCATTGGGATGTTCATGACCAGGCGCTGGGGACAGGTTCTGGGGATTATTTTGGCCGTGCTCTATAGCCTGTTGGGGCTGGTTTCCCTGCTCCCGTTACTGCTCTCGATTTCCTTTGGCGTTCGAAATCCGATCAGCTTGATCCTGGGCGTTCTTCACCTGCTGCTAGCGGTGTCAGTCATTGTCCTGGCCTCGATTCCTGCGAAGAAAGCTGCAACACAGGTCGTAGCCAATCCGCCGCCGGTGGCCGCATCATAATTCCTTATGGCCTGCCGGCGATTCCCGATTTTTGCACGAGGCGATAGTCCCGGTTTAGCACACGGCGCGAAGCGCCGGCAGGCCGCTCTTTCTTGCATGAATCATCCATTTGCACCATAATCCAGCCATGGCCAAGAAAATTCTCGTCATAGATGACGAACCCAAGATCGTCGAGATTTGCAGCGACTATTTGCGCGCCGCCGGTTTTGATATCCTCACCGCCGGGGATGGGCCGCACGGGCTGGCACTGGCCCGCTCGCAAAGGCCCGACCTGATCGTGCTGGACTTGATGCTGCCCGGCATGGATGGGCTTGACCTTTGTCGTTCCCTGCGTCACGAAAGCAATGTGCCCATCATCATGTTAACAGCCCGCATCGATGAAACGGACAAGTTGATCGGCCTGGAACTGGGAGCAGACGATTACATTACCAAACCATTCAGCCCGCGCGAGCTGGTAGTACGGGTCCGAACGGTTTTGAGACGTGCCAGCGGAGATTCATCCAGCGAAGTGATACGGGTGGGCGACTTGACCCTGGACCGCTCACGGTATCAAGTCAACCTGCCGGACCGCAGCGTTGTCCTAACCACGACCGAGTTCGAACTCCTGGCAACCATGATGAGCCAGCCCGGGCGCATATTTAACCGCTCCCAACTGCTTAATGCCGTACGCGGCGTGGCGTTCGAAAGCTACGAGCGCGCCATCGACTCACACATCCGCAACCTGCGTCGGAAACTCGAGCCAGGGGAATATATCGTTACAGTCCATGGCGTTGGATACAAATTCGGAGGCTAATCAGGATGCAACGATCCACTACCGTCCGCTCCATTCAGAGACGACTTTTTTTATTGCTCTTGCGGGCCTTTATCATCGCGGTGGCTTTTCTGATCCTGTTTACATTGCTGGTAACTGGCCTGGTCGTAACCAGATCTTCTCAATCCATCATGGTCAACGGTCCGCAGGCCATTCCCCGCCTCCAAACCTATTACATTGCCCGCGGCAGTTGGGGTGGCGTGAATACCATCTTTACAAATTCCATTGATTTTGAAGCTTCACAATGGAAAGCCTCCACCCTTTTAAATGCCCAGGATCGCATTGTTGTACTGCATGGCCAAGCGGTTGACCCAGCCACAGCGCCGGTATACCAGCCGGTCAGTGGAGAGTCAGTTCTTCCCATTATGGTAAGTGGCCAGGTGGTTGGAAAACTCGTCGTCAGGCAAAACATCCAGCCATCCGGACTCTTCGCTTTCCGCTTACTTCAACCTGTCATCCTGGCGTCTTTTTTCCTGGCTGTATTTGCCACCTTGATCGGACTTCTGCTCACACGCCGTGTGGTTACTCCGCTAGCCGAAGTCATCGCGGCTGCCGAGGAGATAGCTGGAGGCCGTTTACAGACCCGCATCCATGCCAAGGGACCGGACGATCTGCGCGATTTAAGCAATAGCTTTAACAAGATGGCTGACGCACTGGAACGCAATGACCGCGAGCGGCGCGACATGCTGGCTGATATTGCACACGAACTGCGCACTCCGCTGACAGTCATGCGCGGCCGCCTGGAAGGGGTCATGGATGGGGTCTATCCCGCAGACGAGAATTCCGTTGGCCCAGCCCTGGAAGAAGCCTACCTGATGGAGCGGCTGGTGGAGGATTTGCGCCTGCTCACCCTGGCCGAGAGTCACCAGCTGACCTTCGAGAAACACGAACTGGATTTGATCGAAATTGCCCGGCGTTCGATTAGTATGTTCCAGGCCGAGGCCGATGAGAAGAAAATCAGCCTGGAACTTAAACCATCCCTGGAAAATGCCCTGATCGTTGCCGATCCATTACGGACCGAACAGGTGATTGGCAACCTGCTCTCGAACGCCCTGCAATATGTCCCCGAGCATGGGAGCGTTTGGGTGGAGATCTCGCGACAAGACGAAGATATGGTGATCAGCATCAATGATAACGGTCATGGCATCCCTGAATCCGACCTGCCGTTTATTTTTAACCGTTTCTGGCGCGGCGAGAAATCACGGGCGCGTGTTTCGGGGGGGGCCGGCCTGGGGCTGGCTATCGCCAAGATGTTGGTTGAAGGGCAGGGAGGACGAATCGTTGCCCGAAGCCTGCCTGGGAGTGGTTTGCAGATACAAGTATCCTTCCCGGCCTCCGGATGAGGCAGTTGTCCCAAAGCGGCATGAATTGTTCCATCACTGGTCACTAAATAAAACTGGCGATCAGCCAAGTTTCTGAATATAAGCCTCGGCCCGTTCAACGAGATCCCGGCTGCCTACAAAGAATGGAGTGCGTTGGTGCAGGCTTTGCGGGGAAATGTCGAGGATGTTTTGGGTGCCATCTGATCCACAACCACCGGCCTGTTCGGCCAGAAAAGCCAGCGGGATGGCCTCGTACAACAGGCGGAGTTTCCCATGCGTTTTTCCAGGTTCGCGGGTGTCAGCCGGGTAGTAAAATATTCCACCCGCCAAGAGATTGCGGTGGAAATCCGCCACCAGGGAGCCCACATAACGAGCCGACAGACTGGGAGAATCGTTTTCACGTCCCTGCAACCAACCAGTATATGTTCGTACGCCCTCGCTCCAAAATCGCTCATTGCCCTGATTGACACTGTAGTAATGGGAGGTTTTCGGGAAACGGATGGACGGGTGTGACAACAGAAATTCCCCCACTGCCGGGTCGAGCGTAAATCCGTTCACTCCGCGTCCGGTGCTATACACCAGCATGGTACTCGTCCCATAAAGCAAATAACCGGCCGCTACAACCTGCCGGCCCTTCTGAAGGCAATCCTCCAGGCTGCCGCGTCCATCGGTAATCTTGCGATAGACGGAAAAGATCGTACCCAGGCAAATGTTGTAATCGATGTTGGACGAGCCATCCAGCGGATCGTAGAGCAGGATGTATTTCCCGGTCGGATACTTATCAGGGATGGGGAGGATATCGGCGTGTTCTTCAGAGGCCATCAGCGCCACCCGTCCGGTATGGTCGTTCATGCGGAAGAAGGTCGCGTCGGCGAACCGGTCAAGCTTTTGAACCTCTTCGCCCTGGATATTTGTATCCCCGGTTCGCCCCAGGATCTCGACCAGGCCAGCGCGGTTGGTCTTGCTGGCAATGATCTTGCCAGCCAGGGCTATGTCATACAACAAATTGGTCAAGGTACCCGTTGCTCCGGGGAAGGAACTCTGCTCCTCGAGGATATGCCGTTCGATGGTGATGATCTGTCCTTGTGGATCGCTGGCTGCCATCATCGCTACCTCCTTCATGAAAGTTTTATTATTCGGCTCGGACGATGCGGTGCTTAGCAAAAAAAGCTTGTGCAACTGTCATCGTGAGTCTCCTTAAGCAGAATCAGCCAATTCCGTGATCATGTTATCGAGGAAATCAAAACCGCCCTGCCAAAAAGCGCCGGAATCAATCTCTAGACCGGCTTCCCGCAGGATCTTCGCTGGTGCTTCAGATCCACCGTAGGAGAGAATCTTCAGGTATCTGGGAATGAAAGGGGCACCCTCAAGTTGGTATTGCTGATACAACGCCAGAACTAATAATTGTCCGAAGCTATAGGCATAAGTATAAAATGGAGCGTTGTAAATATGAGGAATGGTGATCCATTCCCATTTGAACTCGTCTTCCAATTCGACAGAATCTCCGAATTGTTCGACCAGGTTGGACATGTAGGCGGCAGCGACTTCCTCGAAGGACTTGCCCTCAACGATCAGGTGGTGAGCCTCCTGCTCGAAAAGAGTGAAATAAGCTTGACGGAGTACGGTCACGTATGCGTCGTCAATGGCATGGGCAAGCAGATCACGGCGAACGGCAGGATCCTGTTCCTGCTTGAGAAGCCTCTGGGTTAACTGCATCTCGGCAAACACAGAGGCGGTCTCAGCCAATGGCAGAGAGGCATGAAAAGTGCTTACAGAATGATCCGCCGCCAGCATGGCGTG
This sequence comes from Anaerolineales bacterium, assembly GCA_017882145.1. Taxonomy (GTDB): domain Bacteria; phylum Chloroflexota; class Anaerolineae; order Anaerolineales; family Villigracilaceae; genus UBA877. Next base: position 1,855 of record JADGQB010000183.1, on the reverse strand, counting down.
AATAGCATGACCCAACTCATGTGCCAGCGTGGCGACATCGCGCGGTCGCCCGTCGTAGTTGACCAATACCCAAGGGGTCAGTCCAGGCAGAGCGGAATAGCAAAACGCACCGCCGCGTTTCCCGGGGCGGGCCTGTGAATCGAGGTGATTATCAGCGAAGACCCGCATGGCCAGGTCAGCCATCTGTGGGGAGAAGGCCCTGAAACTATCCAATACCATTTCCTTGGCCTGGGCATAATCGTATTGCTTGTCTGACTCAGCCAGTGGCGCATAGATATCGTAACGGCGCATTTTCCCAAGACCCAGCCAACCGGCCTTCAGTCGGAAATATCGCTGGAAGATGCCAGCATTCTTCCTGCAGACTGCAAGCAGGGTATCTACTACCGTGTCGGGCAGGTCGTTAGCTACATTGCGAGCTGCGATCGGAGTGGCATAACCGCGCAGTTCCAGCCCTTCCGCGTGCCAGTCACGCACCCGGTGGCTGTAAATCTGTGCAAGAATGGTTGAATTGGCGCTATAGACCCGGTAGAGTTCCTGGTATGCCGCGCGGCGAATGTCGGCTGAACCATGGAAGAAATAAGTACTCAACTGATCTCGGGTGAGAACTCTTTTTTCACCATCCACTTCCAATGTAAAAGTAAAATGATTGGTGATCATTTCGTAAAGACTGACAAGCGCGTCAATCCCGTTCACATCTTTGATGTTAAGGAGTTTTTCCTCCGTTTCGCTAAGGGTATAGGGCTTGAAGCGCCGGATAGATTCGAGCGAGTATTTCAAGTCACCGCTCTGGACTATCAGTTTTTTGGCAACATCCTCCGGCAGATCTTTAAACCAGATCTCGAAGAACAAAACCCGGTTACCGAGGACGGTCAGGGAGCGGTCCAGGCGGTCGCGCAAGTTCAGGGCGGCTTCGTTCTGGGTATTTTCCGAGAACCACAGGAAGGAGTAAGCCTTCAGTCGCCGTATGAGTGTGTTATTGGTTTCCAGCAAAGTGAGGGTTTTTGCAAAGTCCGTCTCTGAAATCTGCGGGGTCATCACCGGGCGCATAGACTCCAGGTCAGAGACACAGGTTTCGAGTTTACTCAGATGCATTTCCACAGCCTGCTCAACCGGGTCAGGAAGTAGATCCTTCAAACTCCAGTGTGATAGTGTCGCAGAGGTTGGCATTTTTCCCTTCGTTAGCTTTGCCTGCACTATTAAGCAGACATACGAGTGTACTATGAGTTTAAGGGCGATTTTACTCGTTTTACAGATTGGCCGAACAGGCCAAAAGTACCGTCTTGACTTGGAACTGGGGCAGAAAGCACGAATTTAGGATCCGTAAAATCTCCTTGAGCCAGAAGATGCATCATTCAGAGTCAACACAAACCGTCACTAATAGAGTGCTTGTTGCAAGCCTCCACTTGATGGTAAACTTATTGGAAAAGTGTCGAACAACGAGCTATTAACAACCTCTCCCAAATCATGTCGTCCCAATCTGCTGAAGAATTAACAACGATCACGCGCGCAATCGGAAGCATGCATTACAGTATAGCACTGGCCGGCGGCTGGATTGACAAACCCTTCGTGTTGCGTCTTAACCCATCACCGCCCGGAGCCAAGGTGGTGGGCTCCCCGATAGCATGTATCCAGTAATATTACATGATACTGGTATCAAAACCCGTTTCATAAAAACGCCTGTGGTTCAATTCGCAGGCGTTTTCGTTATCGAAATCAATCACTTGGATAACCGAGATTGAAAAAGCGAGAAGCGAAGATGAACAAGCCGACCAAACCTGATCAAGCCGAACTTACCCGCCAGAGGCTGGAGCATGTGAATCTCCAGAAACGTGGTGAAAGCCTGCCGCGCCATCTG
>JADGQB010000035.1 GCA_017882145.1 Anaerolineales bacterium | reverse complement strand
TTCCTTCCCCAGGCGTTTGTCCTGACCCTCAAAGGCGGCTCCAGCAACGGCGATGTAAATGACTACCTGCAGCGCTCCCTTGAACCCGCCCTGCGCATCGCAGATAAGAACCCCGGATTGATGACCATCCAGCACTACGATCCGGTCCACGACGGCTGGATGACGCGCTTTGTCAATCATGTACGGTTCAAGTTACTGGATATACCGCCCGCCTATGCAGAATTCATTAAATCAAAGCTGAAACCGGGTGGAGCTGTCATTTTCTTCGAAGGCGGCGCTTCCTGGCTTCGTTATCGCGTTGGGCCGAGGAGTGTTTTCCAGGTCGGCGGCTGGGGCGGAATCTCTCCCGAGGAATTTCTGGAAGGCAGTGAGCGCCTGCGGGAATATGCCCGCCGCGCCGGGTTGAAGTTCACCGACTGGAAGCTAAAGGATTATCCCCTGGAGCAAGGCCCGGAATCGGAATGGGGCTCGGAGCCGGGGCTGGCCGAGGCGCTGGAGAGCTTTTGCGAGTCGGAAGGCTACCGTTTTGTCCGGATCTCCCTTCCACACCCGAATGATTTCTCACGCCTGGCGTTCCGGGCAGCTTTGAAGTTGATGGACAAGGAAGGCCGTTCCCCGGCCGGCACCCTGGTGGAAATGTTCACTCAGTTCGATGCTTCTGCCTGCATGCAAAGCGGTTTACTGCCGCTCTGGCTGATTTTCAATACTGACGATAGTCTTGCCTACCTGCAAGAGATGCGGGCGTGCTTCCCCGCTGGAAAACCAGTCTTCTTCTCGCCCCTGGCCACCTTCTCCCTGACCCCCGATTGCACTCCCTATGCTGAATGGGCAGCCGCGCTGGCAGGATTTGAATGGGTCAATATTGGTACCCGCCGCAGCCATTACCCCTCGGACGCACGCGCCCTGGTTAATTGGGTCAAGCCGCTCAGGAAGTGGGTGCAGGCAAACCCTCAACCCGTCCGTGTCCATTTGAGCCCGGATGAAATCGGCAGGCTGGCCGGTGATATCCAGGATCCACCAGGAAACAGGCAGGCAGCATATGGCAAATGATGCATTACTCCAGGCAGCTCTGAATGCGGCCAGGACCGGGAAACAAGAAGCTGCAGCCAGCCTTTTTGCGCAGCTTGTCAACGAAGATCCAGCCTCTGAACAGGGCTGGCTGGGACTGGGCCTGTGTATTCCTGACAAAGAAAAGCGGGATTACTGCTTCCGGCGCGTGTTAGCGATCAACCCCCATAACACCCAGGCCAAACAGGCATTGGAACTGCTTGAGGTTTCTTTTTCGGCCGCTTTCCCAACCGATTTACAGCCGCCTGCCTTCCAGGCTGCCAACCCGCCTACCGAGGAAAATCAACCCGCTCCGGCAGTCTCCCCATTCTCAACGCTGGACGACCTGGATGCGGAACCGGGTGGATCTGTTTTTCAAAGCGGTCAGGATCAACCTGCAGCTAAAAAGAATAGACTTTCGCCGGAAACACCTGTCACCCCGGCATGGGAAATGGGATCGGAACCCGAAACCAGCCAACCGGTAGAGCCCACTCCAACCAAAAAGAAGAAGGCCAAGCCTTTGATGGTAATCGTAGGGCTCGCAAGCATTTTTCTGCTCGTTTGCCTGGCCGGGGTGGCCTACCTCTTTCTTTCAGGGACAGCCGCACAGTGGCTGCCTCTCGCTGCTGCTCCAACCTGGACGGCAGCTCAATTTCCGACCCAATCGGATACGCCGCCTCCCACGATACTTCCGGCTGCCGCTCCCACCGCAACGCCCGCCGCGCCTACTCCTACTTCTCCCCCCACGCCTGGACCCACCCTGGTCTACGCGCCTAAATTTACAGAGGGTGCTTGCAGATTCGTGCCACCCAGCGGAGTGGTGGTTACTTGCGGGTATGTGACCGTTCCGGAGGATCGCTCGAATCTGAAGTCGAAATCCATTAAACTGGCTGTCGAAGTTTTCCACAGCACCGGTTCCGCGCCTGCACCTGATCCTGTTGTTTTCCTGCAAGGCGGTCCCGGGGGTGAAGCCATTCACCTGAGCACGGATAACTATGATGCTCTGGTCAAACCATTCCTTGCGGTGCGTGATTTCGTCGCTTTTGACCAGCGCGGAACCGGGATTTCCATCCCCGCTCTCGGCTGCGAGGAACTGGAAAAGGTTTACAAGCAGGATATCGGAGGAAGCATTCCCGCCTCCAGCCGTGAACTGGTCTACTCCAATGCCTTTCGTTCCTGCCATGGCAGCCTGACAATTGCCGGCTCCGATCTAAATGCCTATACCACTGTGGCCAGTTCGGACGACCTCAAAGACATAATCTCCGCGTTGGGATACAAGCAGGTGGATCTGTATGGCGTCTCGTATGGGACCCGCCTGGCGCTGGTTACCCTGCGTGACCACCCAGGGATTGTCAGGAGTGTGGTCCTGGATTCGGTGGTCCCGATCGAGGTGAAGCTTTTTAATGAGGACCCGGTCCGTTATGGCTCGGCACTGCAAGCTTTGTTTGATGCTTGCGCCGCCGATCTGAACTGCAACACCGCTTATCCCGACCTGAAAACAACCTTCTGGAACCTAGTCGATCAACTGGATACCAAACCTGCCTCGGTGACAACGCCTGGAACCGATCCAAACAATACGGGAAAATTCGACGGCGCCGACCTGATCGGTGTAACCCTGACCCTTTTGAAATCAAGCGCGCTGATTGGAAATGCGCCGGAAATCATTTATCAAGTCAAATCCGGCGACTATTCGATATTTTCCAGGATGCAGTCTGTCCTGCCCTATCAGTTCCAGGGCATCAATCTTGGGTTGTATATTTCGATGATGTGTCACGAGCAGATCCTGGCGACAAATCCCCAGGATCTGCAGGCGGTCATGGATACACAACTTGACATAGGCAGGTATTTCCGTCTACCCTTCTTCGGGGATGCAAAAGCTGTTTTCAACTCCTGCAAATTGTGGGGAGCCGTCCCGCCTGACGCGGGCGAGAACGCCGCCGTTAAGAGCGATATCCCCGCCCTGGTGATCGCGGGAAAATACGACCCGGTCACTCCACCCATCTTTGGAACGGAAGTTGTTTCAAATTTGAGCCATGCCTATTCCATGGAATTCCCCAACCTGGGTCACACTCCCAGTGCATCTGACTCATCCGGCTGTGCATTAGAAACCATCCTGGCCTTTTTTGACAACCCGGGCCAGCAGCCAGATATGACGTGTTTGTCGACCCTAAAAAGTGTGGATTTTGTGGTTCCGTAATTTGAATTAGCTATTCTCCTTTTAGTGCAATCCCACTCCGGTGCCAGCCCAAACTGGTGAGCTTGCCATCCTGTAATTCGCTCTCGAGGTACGCCGTATGCTCAAGGCCGTGGTCCAGGATGGTCCGTTGATCCATGCCGGTTAATACCTCCGGCAATCCGAACAGGATCAACGCTCCGTGCGTGACCAGCAGGAATTCATAATCCGTCTCTCCGTAACCGGCGATCAATTTCTCGATAAAGTCAGCCAGGCGCTTGCGGACCTCCTGACAGGTTTCCCCGCCTTGCGGTCCGTGCTCAAGCTGACAGCCTTTGAGCCAGGCTTCTTTCCAATAATTGTGTTCCGCCCAGGCTTCTTCGTCCCCGCGCCCTTCCAAAACACCGCAATCCGGTTCGCGCAGCGCATCTGCGCATTCCACCGGCACCTTCAGCGCAGCGGATAGGATTTCCGCCGTTTCTTTGGCACGCGGGATGGGGCTGGCGTAAATGCGGGTGATGGATCTCCCGGCCATCTTTTTCGCCAGCGCTTCCACCTGCTGCCGCCCGTTCCGGGTTAATGGATGCGGCAAATTTCGGTTGGATATGATCCGCCGGGTATTCGCTTCGCTTTCGCCGTGGCGTGTGAAATACAATTTCATCTATTCGTGGTATTTCTTCTCACCTGCTTCGATTCGCACAGCAATCCGGTTCGCGCGCGGCGGGACCGGGCAGGACCAGCGGTCGTTATAAGCGCAATACGGATTATAGGCCAGGTTAAAATCCACGCGCAGTTTCCCGCCGCCCAGGTCCCCAGGCTCAAGATAGCGACCCGCTCCGTACGTCTCGCTCGGTGCAGTCGCATCCACAAACGGGATGAAATATTCTCCACCATCGACAGAGACATATACCTGCAAGATCGCCTCCTGTCCTTTCACCTTAAACCGGATCTGTCCTACGTGCATATAATCCTGCTCGTCTCCGGTGGAGGTGGCCATGATGATTGGCTCCGGCTCTTTCATATTATCGAGAAGCAGTTCGTAACGCAAGCTCGGATCTTCCGGATAGTATTTCAAACCGGTAAAGCTCTTCTGCTCATTCGAGTCGAGCGGAGATTGATGGTCGGTCTTAAAAAAATCGTCCTTGAGCTTACGAAAATCGGTTAGTTCTGACATTTCTTTATCTCCTTGCCTCGCTATTTGCCATCGAAAAATTCAATCAACTGCCGGTTGACTTCTTCGGCCTCATCGTGTTGCACCCAATGGGTGGCATTTTCGAAGGTTACCAACCGGCCATTATCACATAATTCGATCGATTCCTGCGCCATTTCCGCATTGAGCGCCACATCTCGTTTGCCCCATAGCACCAGGGTGGGGACTTGCACCCGGACATTCGTATTAAGTTTTGATCGTTCCCGAAATGCAGCCCGGTACCAGTTGATCATGGCGCTCAACGCGCCCGGCTGGGCCCAGGCTAGTTTATATTCGGCCATGTTTTCCGGCGAAAAGGTGCCGGCCTTCCCGCTGGAGGCCAGCATCCGCCTTGTGGCAGAATAATCGTTGATCCGCAGCACCCAGTCTGCCAGCCCCGGGATCTGGAAAAATCCGATGTACCAGCTCTTGAGCATTTGGCGCACGGATCTGCGCAGAGTATCCAGCATGACAGTCGGATTCGGTACGTTCAGGATCGCCAGGCGTTCGATCCTCTGCGGAGTATTAATTGCCAACTCCCATGCCACCGCTGCGCCCCAGTCGTGCCCTGCCAGGTTGGTCTTCTCAATCCCAAAATGGTCCAGCAAGCCAAGCATATCCCGGCAGAGTTCGGCCATTCGATACGATTTCACCCCTTTGGGTTTATCGGACAGGTTATAACCGCGCTGGTCGGGAACGATCACACGATAACCAGCCGTAACCATGGCCGGGATCTGGCGCCTCCAGCCATACCAAAATTCAGGGAAGCCGTGTAACAGGACAACCGGCTTGCCGCTCGGATCGCCAGCGGTCACAACGTGCAGGTGGATCCCGTTTGTCTCAAGATATACATGCTCGTAGCTGTCTGTCATTCATAACCCGTATGCAGCAACTGCATAAAGCTGGGACTTATTGTAATATTTCCAAGAAAGAAGAAGCCGGCTTATGCCAGATACATTGCTCCTATCGGCTGGTAGTAGCCACTATCCTTTTATTTTCAGATATTCCAACAATGAGACCCGCGTATAAGTATCGATCGGGAGCTCAAGCGCTTCTTTCGGTTTGATCCACAAGAAATCTTCTGCCTCGTCGTTAAGTCTCACATCAGCCGAATCAACCCGGCAGGTGTAGTCAAAGAAGAGGAAATGCCGTTTTTTCCAAAAAGACGGGTCATAGACAAATTCCTGCCAGCAAAGGAAGCGCAGGTCGCAGACCTCCAACCCGGTCTCCTCCTTCGCTTCCCGGATAACAGTCTGCTCGATCCGCTCCCCCAGCTCCACATGTCCGCCCGGGACAACATAGCGCCCGGGCCATTTGTGCGACTTTAGCAGCAGGAGTTCCCCTTGCGGGTTGATTATAAATATCCCAACAGTAGGCTCGGGAAAGACTTGTTCGCTCATACGTCACCTGTAGCTTAATGTGGATTTTGAAAATAAGCCGAAATGATATCCGAAAGATCTGCACCGGTATGCTCCCTCAAGATGCGGAAGAGATCCGCCGAAGTAGCCCGCTTACCGGCCATTTGAGCCGCATAATCCTTGAGGAAAGCCAGGAAGTCCGTCTCACCCACCCGTTCACGCAGAGCCTGCAAGAACTGTGCCCCGCGCAAATAAACTGCATTTGTGTAGGTTCTAAAATCACTCCCGTGGTAAACATCTGAATCCACCCACCCGCTTGGATCGTAGGCATCGATCCGGAATGTCTCCCAGGCAGTCACCTCCGGATAATTGCGTTCGTAGAACAGCCGCTCACTGAAAGTAGACATTGCCTCATCCAGCCAGGGTTCCAAAGCCTGGTCGTTTCCAACCGAGCCGAACCACCATTGGTGCGCCGTTTCGTGAACGGCTATATCGATCAAGTTGTTGAGTACGGTCCCATTCTCAGAACTGTAATAGTCCCGGCTCAAAAAGAATAATCCGTCGTATTCCATCCCATCATAAAACGGTGATTCGACGATGCTCAGGCTCGGATACGGGTCCGGGCCGAAGAGTTCGTCAAATGTTTTTAATGCCTTGCCCACCTCATCCAGCACCGCCTGTCCTTGCGCCTGTTCGCTTTCAAAGAAATAACTGGTCACAGTCACCCCGTTTACCTCGGTCGAAGCGGTCTGGTAACCCGGGCTGATGGATAAAGCAAAGGAACGGACATTATCAAGCTGAAAGTGCCAGCCATATGAGATTTTTTCCCCGACGGCACTGGCTGCAACGACTCCCTGAAAGTTGGTGTCGCTCAGATGCAAGGTCATATCCAGGATTTGATCGTCATAGACCAGGTGCTCGCCCACATTTGCAGGCGCATGCAGCAGCCAGCCCTGCCCGGGGACATATGGGACAATGAACGGGTACCAGTCCACCAGGTTAACTTGCGTATCGTTAAAACCGAAGACATGATACACGTCCGCCGCCGGCAGGTGCAGCTCATAATGGATGTAGAACTCCAGGCTGGTATCCGGTAACAATGCTGCAGCCAGCGGGATCTCCAGCCGGTCTCCCTTCAGCCTGGCATTGCTGATGGCCTGTCCGTTTACCGTAGTGCTTCCGGGAACGAAGCAATCCTTCCAAAGTGCGGGCTCAACTGCCAATACCAGGTTGTTCAGCGTATCCCCGGTCGAATTAGGATAATCGACGGTCTCGTCCACCGCAAGCATATGCCCGCCATAATCCAGCGTGACATTCAAAGTGTACGTTGCAGGTTCGAAAACTGGAGCGGGGGCTGGCATCAGGGTTACAGTCGGGGTTGCGTTTGGAGTTGGTGTGGCGGCCTGGATGCTGGTCGGAACAACCGTATTGGTGGCAGTTTCCAGCCCAGGCCCGAAGGGTGTCGGTGTGGAAGTCGCATTCGGGTTGGGGGTGACTGTCGGCCCGATGGTGGTGGGCAGGGCCGCAGGCCCAATGGCGGTGCAGGCGGAAAGAAGCAGCACAGGCAATAAGAGCAGCCACCCGCAGCCGCGCCGGCGCATATTTACCTTCTCTTCCACACCAGCCCGCGCCGCGGATGGAAGAGGAAGACCAACAGAAAAATAAAGGTGGCCGTCAATACGATCGCCGATCCGGAAACGATATTGAAATAATAGCTCATATACAGGCCTGTCACGGCTGAAACCGCGCCGATGCTCGCCGAGACCAGCATCCCCTGCCATAGCCTGTGCGTCAGCAGGGAGGCGGTTGCCGCCGGGGTAACCAGCATGGCGACCATCAAAGCCACGCCCACCGTTTGCATCGCCACCGACACCGTCAGCGCCATAAGCACGAACAGGAGGTTATTTAACAGGCCGGATGGCAGCCTGAGCGTGGCCGAGAGCACCGGGTCGAAGGATAATACCAGGAATTCTTTATAGAAGAAAAATATGGCCAGCAATATCACCGCCCCAAAGGCGGCTGTCAGGATCAGATCACGCCCGGAGACCCCCAGCACGTCTCCGAAGAGGAAATGACTCAAGTCCACGGTATAGCTGCGAACGGTGGAGATCAGAGCAATCCCAAGTGCGAACATACTGGCAAAAATAATGCCAATGGCGGTGTCTTCGCGGATCTGGGCGTGCTTGGAAACCCGCCCCACCGCCAGCGCTACCAGCACCGCCGCGCCCAGCGCCCACCAGAAAAGCGTATCTCGGCTGCCACCGCTGATCAAATAGCCCAGCGCGACGCCCGGCAGCACGGCGTGTGCCAGGGCATCCCCGAAAAAGGCCATGCCACGCAATACCACGTAAACTCCCACCACCGCGCACACCACCCCCACGATGACCGACGCGGCCAGCCCGCGGATCATGAAGGCATAGGAAAAAGGCTGGATGAAAATATCGATCAAATTAGGCATTTTCATCCTCGCCGTCGCAACACGAGTCGGCAAATGTCGTTGTGCCGTCCGCGCCCTTGATCAACTGGGCGTGCCCGCTGTAAGCGTGCAGCAGGTTATCGCTGGTCAATACTTCGTGCGGCGGTCCAAAACGGATTATGCGCCGGTTGAGCAGCATGACGCGGTCGAAATGGCTGGCAGCCTGTCCAAGATCATGGGTGGCGACCATAACTGTGATCTTCTCCTGCCGGAGTTTTTCAAGCAGGGACAGGATCGCTTCCTGTGAAGGTGCATCCAGGCCGTTGAGCGGTTCGTCCATCAAGACCAGCTCGGCCTCCTGAGCCAATGCACGCGCCAGGAAGGTCCGCTGTTGTTGTCCGCCGGAAAGCTCCCCGATCTGGCGGCCTGCCAGTGAATCCATATCCACGGCTTCCAGTGCGGCATGCACAATATCCCAATCATTGCGGTGCGGCCAGCGAAAGAACCCGATCTTCCCAATGCGGCCCATCATCACCACATCTCCCACGCTGGCCGGAAAGCGCCAATCCACCTGACTGCGTTGCGGGACATAAGCTATACAGATGTGCCCGCGGGGACCGTAGCCCGAGATTTTTACCTCACCTGAGCTGGGCGGCAGCACCCCCGCCACCACTTTGAAGAGCGTGCTTTTGCCGGCTCCGTTAGGTCCAACAACGGCCACGCGTTCCCCGGCATGTAAATGAAAACTGATGTTTTCAAGTGCAAAATGCCCATCGTAACGGACATTCAGCTTTTCTACCTCAAGGATTGGCGCGTGCGGGTCATGCGGCACATGCGGGTGAAGCGGGTTCAATGAAGGAGTAGTCATTTGAGAGCTCCGACAATCCTGGTCACGTCATATTTGATCATGTCTATATAGGTTGCAGCCGGCCCGCCCGGCGCACTTAGTGAATGAGTATAAAGGTCAGTGATGACCTTGACACCCGTCTCGGATGCGATCTGGTCAGCCAGCTGTGGGTTGGTGCCTGTTTCCAGGAAAATCGCGGGGGCCTTGTTCGAACGGATCTGGCTGATCAAAGCTGCCAATTCCTGGGCCGAGGGCGCCGCGCCGCTGGTTATGCTCGGAACGATCGCACCGACTATCGTGAATCCATAGCGGGCGGCGAAATAGCCGAAGGTTTCATGGTTCGTGACCAGCAGACGGCGCGCCTGTAGGATTCCCTGGACCTGGGATTTTACCCAGGCATCCAGGCTATTCAAATCTCCGATATATTTCTGCGCATTGGCGCTGTATTGAGCCGCTCCCGCCGGGTCTGCCTGGGAGAGACCATCCCGGATGTTTTCGACATACTTGATGACGTTATTCGGGTCCAGCCAAAAGTGCGGGTCACCGGCCGGGTTTTGCCCGGAAGGATCGCTGCGGGGTGTCAGTCCAGCGCTGGCAGAGATGACCCTTTGCTTCCCACCCGAATTTTGCAGGATCGGCCCCAGGAAGGCTTCCAGGTTGGCGCCATTGGTGATGAGCACATCTGCATCCGTGATTTTGGCTGCATCCTGTGGAGATGGCTGGTAGGCATGCGGGTCGGCATCCACCGGGATAAGCGACTGTACCGTCAGTCGATTGCCAACCACATTCTGGGCAATATCCGCCAGAAACGATTCAACTGCCAGCACGCGCGGCAGACCGGATGACCGGTTCGGAGCCGCCCCACAGGCTGAAATCAACAAAACCAACAATACCAGGATACTGTAACAGCGTTTCATGGCAAGTTCATCCGGTCGAAAGCATTCGAAGGGGCAGGCAAGGGATCAGACATTAAGCACCCTTCTCCAGCTCATCCACCTCATCCGGGCCAAGTTCCTTTTGGAGAAATACATACGCGCCGGTAAAACCATTCTCGCCTGGAGCGACCAAATGCCGGCCCGGCAGCACATCGACAATCTTCCAGCCTTCCAGGCCGGCATCATTCAAATCATAGATTTGAAAGCCGTCTTCAGGTGCGTCTTCCTGCATGAAATCGGCCGTAGACAAATGAACGACTTTATGCAGGAACACCTTCTTGCCGTTCTTAAGCCGTACTTTGGCAGCCTCCACCAACTTTTGACTGTCAAAGCGTTGTTCGGCTTCTATCTGTGCGCGCATCCGTTTGGTCTGCGGGTCTGCCAGTACTTCCCTGGCTGCCTCCTGGATATCTTCAATATCGCTTTGTTTGGCAACTAAAAGATATTCCAACCCGCGCCGGTCGCCCAATTGGACCAGGCCTTCGGCCGCGTCCATCTGAAGCATCCAGTCGTCATTCTCATTCAAGATTTCGACCAGGCTCTCGATATCGTGCATGGAAACAAGATCATCAACGGCAGATTTCATGCTTACATCCTCATTTCTCACTACAAGCATTTCATTCTATGCTGAGATAAGAATCTCAAAGCGGAACTAGCTCCACAAGTCCTTCAGGAAGCGCACCTTTTCTGCGCTTTGCTGGGTTTCCCCGCCCTCATGGTGGTTATAGGGCCAGATCTTGATTTCTTTCGGGCCGCTGTAATAATTATAGGCAGCATAAACAGTCGAAGGCGGGCAAATCTCGTCCATCAGTCCCACTGAAAACAACGCCGGCGCTTTGGCGCGCGTGGCAAAATTCACGCCGTCGAAGTACGCCAGTGTATTGAATACTGTCTCGATTTTCCCCCGGTGGATTTTGCAATAATTTTGGATCTCAGCATACGGATAGGAATCGGTGATTTCCGTGGCGCGCCGGATGGCGCACAGGAATGGCACATCTGGCATCACCGCCGCCAGGTCCGGGACGAGGCCGGCGGCCGCCAGTGCAATCCCACCGCCCTGACTCCCGCCCAGGACAGCCACACGTTTGGCATCGACAGCCGGGTGCGATCGGGCAGCTTCCACCGCCCGAACCGCATCGCTGAAGACCCTGCGGTAGAAGTATGTCCGCGGGTCAAGGATGCCGCGCGTCATGAATCCCGGAATCTGAGGGTTGCCGCCTTCCGGCTCGAAATCGGGAGTGTCACCGCTCCGCCAGGTACTGCCCTGGCCGCGCACATCCATGACAAAATGGGCGTACCCGAGGTTGCCCCACAGCAGCCAGTCAAATGGATGACCCCGTCCGCCGCCGTAACCAATGTATTCAACGATGCAGGCCAGCCGGCCGGAGCGCTCACGCGGCAATATGAACCAGCCCTTGATCGGTTGTCCTCCATAACCATTATAGGTTACGTCGTATACCTCCAGAAATTTCAAACCGGTCTCGACAGCTTCGAAAAGCGCTTCAAGTGGAAATGTGCGCGTCCGTTCCAGCGTTTCACTCCAAAACGCATCGAAATCTTCCGGTTCCGTGCGGGCTGGAAGGTAGGTCTGCAATTTCTCGAGCGGCATATCGTAATACATGGTCATCTCCTGATTGGAAAATGCTGCGTTGATTATATCGCTCAACAATCCAAAATTCTTTAAACTCATGGTAATATCAGGACATTATGCCTGAGAATTTTAAGGTCGTCGCGACCAATCGTAAGGCCGGGTTTGAATACTTTCTGTTTGAACGCTTCGAGGCGGGCTTGGCCCTTAAAGGCAGCGAAATCAAATCCATCCGCGCCGGGCAGATCAGCCTGGCGGAATCCTATATTCGCGTGGATGAGAATCAAGCCTGGCTGATCGAAGCCCATGTTGCCCCCTACATTCAGGCCAACCGTTTCAACCATGATCCCAAGCGACCCCGCCGTTTATTACTGCATCGCAAGGAAATCCGCGAAATGTGGGATGCTGTGCGTCAGAAAGGCGTCACGATCGTGCCTGTGCGCGTTTATCTGAAGAACGGCCGCGCCAAAATTGAAATCGCCATCGCCAAAGGCAAGAAATTGCATGACAAGCGTGAAGCCATCGCCCGCCGGGATGCCGAACGCGAAATGGATCGTGAAGCCAGCAGTTGATTCCAACGCAGCCTCTTCACTCAAACTGGTCAAAGCAGGCAAAAATCATGTCAAAAAAGAGACCTCCGTTATGGAAGTCTCTGATTATTTAATAAAGTAGGGCGGAATAGCATTCCGCAGCCACCTGTTTAGGCTGTCCCCACTATTTTGCTACAGCTTATAAGTTTGCAGGAAAGTATCCACCATGTTTGGATCGAAGTAAATGCCGCGATAACGCGCCAGCTCATCCAGCGCGTCCACGGCTGACATGCTGCTGTGATACGGGCGATTGGTGGTCATTGCATCAAACGCATCCACGATCGCCAGCAAACGTCCCTCACGCGGGATCAATTCGCCTTTCAGGCCGCTCGGGTAGCCGCTGCCATTCCACCATTCATGATGATGAAGCACGTAAGGCACCGCTGCTTTGAGATGGTCCACGCCTTCCAACATGTGTGCGCCGATCACCGGATGTTGGCGCATCAATACCCATTCTTCCTTTGTAAGCGGAGCTGTCTTCTTCAATACCTGGCTGGGCACAACGATCTTTCCAATATCATGCAGGATGGCGCCGAATTCAAGGATGGCGATATCCTCAGGGTTCCAGTTCAAGGCAAAAGCCAGGCTGAGAGCCAGGCGCCTGACTCGTTCAAGGTGACCGGCAGTATAAGGATCGCGCGTTTCAATTACATTCGCCAGCATGATTACAGTCTGCAGGTGGGCCGTGCGCGTATCGAAAAGCTCGGTGACACGCCGCCGGTCAAGGCGCGCCCGCACAGCATTGGTAAGCTCAGCCGCCTCAAATGGCTTGAACAGATAATCGTCCACACCCAGGCTGCGGGCCCGGTCGATATCCGACCTTTCGGTGCGGGCGCTCAAAAACAGGAATGGGACGGTGATGCCTTCCGGCAAAAGGCGTACGGCTTCAAGTAATTCGTACCCGTTCATCTCCGGCATCATGATATCGGATACAACCAGGCTTGGTCGGGTTTTAATAAATTCTTCGAGCGCCTTCTTCCCATTGACTGCCGGGCACACTTCGTACCCCTCGGCTTCCAGGAGGCAGCGCATCACTTCCAATAATGAGGCATCGTCTTCCACCAACAGAATTCTAGCCATACTTACCTTGTACCCTTCACTATTTGTCCCTTGTTCCAATTATAAACCAAATCTGGCGGCAGCCACCATTGCCTGCCCTAGTGAAAGCCCACCGTCATTGGCTGGAACCTGGTGATGTAAGTATACAATGAAACCATCCTTGCGCAGGCCGCGCGTTGCACGTTCAAGCAGAGCCATATTCTGCCAGACTCCTCCACTCAATGCCACCTCGCCGATTCCCGTCTGCCGGCGGATTTCCTTGCAAACCTGAACGGTTAGTTCAGCCAGGCCGTTATGAAATCGCGCCGAAATGACCGGGATGGATACTCCGGCATGCACATCCGACAAAAGGGCCCGGATGGCTTCCACGACTTCCACCGTTTCTCCCTTGATCTCGAACCGGTATGTTCCAACTTCGGAAGGGTCCAACGCGGCTTCAAATTCGATCGCGGCCTGGGCTTCATAATTGACCATCTGCCGCACCCCTGCCATGGCGGCTGCGGCATCAAACAGGCGGCCCAGGCTGGAAGTCCGCGGGGTATTCAAACTACGTTCCAATTGGATCCGTAATGCCTGGCGGTCCTCGAAGCAAAGATCCCGGACAGGCGCCAGGTTATCCTCCCAATCCATGCCGAGCGACCAGAGCAGCGCCAGGGCCGTGCGCGTAGGCCGTTTAATGGCTGCATCGCCTCCCGGCAGCGGGAAATAAGCCAGGTGATACGGCCTTTGGTATCCGGCATAGTCTGCCACCAGGAATTCACCGCCCCAGATGGCGCCGTCCTCGCCATAACCCGTTCCGTCAAATGCCAGGCCAATGATGGGGTGGCTGCCATCCAATCCATTATCCGCCATGCAGGCTGCAATATGAGCATGGTGATGCTGGATGCGAAAAATTGGAAGCTCATTCTGATTGGCACGCTGCAGCGCATACCGGCTGGAAAGATAATCCGGGTGCAGGTCACAGCCAATCGCTTCCGGTTGGATTCGGAACAAACGCTCGAAATGTCCGATCCCATCTTCAAAGGAGCGCAGGGTCTCGTAATTCTCCATATCGCCGATGTGGTGACTGACAAAAGCGTAGTTTTGGCGGGTCAGGCAGAATGTGTTTTTAAGTTCGGGACCGGTTGCCAGAATGGGTGGTATCGTTTTAGGTATCTTGATCGAATCCGGGGCATATCCCCTTGAGCGCCTCAAAAAGTAAATATTATCCGGTTTCGATGCAGGCATTTTTTCTGACTCATGACTCGTCATGGCATCACTTAGCACCCTCACCACCGAATCATCGCAGCGCGTATGGATCTCACGATTGTGCATCAGGAAAGCATCCGCCAGGCTGGCAAGCCGCAGCCGGGCTTCATCGTTGCCGGTCGCTATGGGTTCCTCAGAAAGGTTGCCGCTGGTCATCACCAGGGGCGGAATTGGGGAAGAGGATTTGGATGATCCAGCTTCCGCGGCAAACAACAGGTAGTGGAGTGGGGTATAGGGTAACATCACCGCCAGGCTATCCTGATTCGGCGCAACTTCTTCCACAATCGCAGAACCTGGCTTGCGCCGCAGCAGTACGATCGGCCGCTGGCGTGATTCGAGCAGTACCCGCTCAGCTTCACTGGCAAAACAATGCAGTTCCACGCTCGCCAGGTCCGGCAGCATCAGTGCAAATGGTTTGTCCACCCGCAGCTTGCGGCGGCGCAGCTCAGCCACCGATCTGGCATTGGTGGCATCACACGCCAGGTGAAAACCGCCCAGGCCTTTTATAGCAAGGATTTTCCCTTCGGTCAGTAGTTTCTGGGTTGCCAGGATGGCAGGGTCCCGCTCGGCGATCCGCCGGCCATCTGCAGCTTCCAACCAGACCTGCGGCCCGCAGACTGCGCAGGCCACCGGTTGCGCATGGAAACGCCGGTCAAGCGGATTGGTGTACTCAGCTGCACAATCTCCGCACAGGTCGAATAGTGCCATGGTCGTGTTGGGCCGGTCGTAGGGGATATCGGTAATGATCGTAAAGCGCGGTCCGCAGTTGGTGCAGTTGATGAATGGATAACGGTAGCGCCGGTCGGTTGGATCGAGCAGCTCCCGCAGGCAGTCCGGACAGATGCTCACATCCGGCGAAATCGGCTGGAAAGCTCCTTCCACGGCTTCCGATGGGATGATTTCGAAACCGGAAAATCCTTGCGGGTCGCCAATCGAAACATCGAATGAATCAATGCGTGCCAGGGGCGGCAATTGAGATCTAAGGGAATTGACAAAAGAGTCCAGCATTTGCGTGTTTCCGTCCACTTCGATATCCACCCCGGCGGAAGTATTCCGCACCCATCCGCTTAATCCATAACGGGCCGCCAGCCCATAAACGAAAGGCCGGAAGCCGACGCCCTGCACAATACCGGTAATATGGATGCGTGCGCTGCGTAAATCAGGCATTTTTGGTTTCATTACTCAATTCTATCCCGATCCGATGAATCCGGCCGGGCTCCAGTAAAGTAAGCCGGCTGCGGGGAATGATCAATGAGGAATCGGAACAATCGATCACATGGCCTTCCAGGTGTGCAGAATGGATCCGGTACGCGCCATAATCCAGCTGCCCCGGGTTGTGATAAATAATCTCAAGCTCCTGGCCCGCAAAACGGGTGACCAATGCAGCGTTGCCGTTCTGGTCGAATTGTCCGGCGACCAATTTCGGTTCCAACAATAGATCACCCAGCCGTCCTTTGACACCATAAACTTCGGTCACAAGTGTAAGCAGATACCAACTGGCTGATCCGGTTAAATAAGTGTACATCCCGCGGCCGCGCCCATTGATATATTCAGGAATACCCGGGTAGATCCGGCTGCGTTCAAAATCCTGGCAGTGCTGATAGATGCCATCCAGAACCTTATAACCCTGCTTTACCAATCCCCGTTGGTAGAGCGCATTGGCATACATGACCGCCATATGGCTGAACATGGCGCCATTCTCTTTGTGGCCGTATGCAAATCCGAAGGCGCGCCCAAGGTCGGGCAGGATTTCTCCAAAATTAGTATTGAGTCTATAGCCCCCAACGTTCGCGTCAAACAAATAACGATCGACCGATCGGACGATTTCATTCGCCTGCTCCGCGCTGGCCACGCCGCTCATCAAAGCAAAGACCTGGCCGGTCAGGATCATGCGCACGCCTTTTGGAAAATCGCCTTCTACACATTTCCCTTGATTGTCGTAATAGCCGTTGAACCAGCCGCAGCCTTCGGAGTTTCGCAACCATTCCTGTTTTCTGAGGTGTTGGCGCAGCCAGTCAGCCTTGCCCGACAGATCCATAGCCAGATTCGGAAGGCCAACGGATATTTTCTTCCCGGAGACCGCATGTAAACAACTGCTGAAGTATTCCCCCAAACGAGCCTGCTTTGAAGAAACCGAATCATAGTCGACCGGCTCGTTCAACCGGTCCAGCAATGGGAGCAGCTCGGCAGCAATTTCAATTTCCTTTACACCCTTTCGATCCAACCCCAGCGCCCAATCCCTCAAGTGTTTAAGGTTGCCCGCATACATGGCCGTAAAAGCCACACTCTCCCCGCGCTGGCTGGCCATATCCATTGCATCGTTCCAATCCGCGCCTTCCAGGCGGATGGTATTATGCTCGCCCACGTTGAAAAACGGGACAAGGTTCTGCACGAGCAGATGTTCCAGGATCGTGCCTTGATAAGGCTCGCCCGCAACTGTGCGCAGCTGTGTTCCCTGTTCGGATGACCAGGCTTCATCCACCTTTTGGGCACGCGCAGCCAGGCGGTCCTTGAAATACACCTGAGTATGAAGCAGGAACTCCAGGTCGCCGGTCTGGTCAATATAAAGGCCCGTCGTCAGCAGCGGCCAGACCCCGTGGTCCATCCAGACTCGTGGAATATTATTGCGGTCGGCCTTGAATTCACCCGGTAGCGAACCGATGATGGTGGCATTGCTGCCATCTATGCGCACGCCGCCAAAATTATCCAATAACATCCGGCTGACATCGCCGGATTCCATGATCAGCAGTGCCAGGATATCCTGCCAGAGATCCCGCCAGCCGCGCCCGCCGCGCCCATAATCATGGTATGGCAGGAAGGAGTTGCCGAATAACCGGCGCAGCACCGGCTGCACCTTTACCCACTGCATCCAGCCATCGAAACGTGCATCCCCGCTGGCGAGCCGAGGCATATTGATCCTGGATTGCCAATAAGTCTTCGTTATATCCAGCCAGGCATCAAATTTAGCTGCGCTGCCGTACTCCTGGACAAGTCGTACTGAGTCATCCTTCCTCATGATCGCCAGCATCAGGATGAATGATCGTACCTGGCCCGGGAGCAGGGTAAGTTTCCGGAATCGGAGCGCGCCGATGGATTCGTATCCATCCACGCTCATCCCCGCCTGGAATTCCGGCTGCTTGTTCTTGACAATCGCTTTTGGCCAATCCAGACTTCCGCCTTCGCCGATGAAATCCTCCAACACTGGGAAAAAGCCTTGCGGAGCCGTTCCGTCTTCTTCCACCCCCAGGACAGCATATACCAGCGTATTCGGCTGGTGGCCGCGCTCATCGAAGGAAAGCGTTGGGGTGTCCAGCACGCCGTACGTACCGCAGGTGGTACGCTGCAGGAGCGAAGTAACGTGCCGGTGATCGCGTATATTATCCGCCGAACGTCCGTACATCGGAATGGCAGCCGTTGGGGTGATTTTCAGTGGGTATTCGGATATATTGGTTAGGGTGACCTTCATCAATTCGACACGGTCTGAGCTGGCAGGCACGAAATTAGTCACCTCGGCGTTAATGCCAATCTGCGAATTCTTTCGCGTTACCCGCTGCCATAAAAAACCCGCCTCGAGAATGGATTCTTCATCCTCGCTGCTGAAATGATGGCCAACCTGTACGGCGCTGTTTCCACAAGCTGACCACGCTTCAAAACCATTCGACAGGATCCAAAAATTCCGCGCTGCGCGTGAATTATGCAAATCCTCCACGGAGGTCGGCGGGGTCAGGAAGGTATTTTGGTCGGCTTTGATATCCCCATGCAAGGTCGGTGTAATTGCCGAGAATATCCCTGCCTCGTTGACCAGCGGGAAATACAACGAGCTGGTGCGATGAGCATTGGGCAAGCGGAAGGTACCCGCTTCATCGATAAATTCCCAGCCGGGATCTTCTGGTTGAATCATTCGTTCTCCAATGGGTTTAACAATTCGACTTCATTCAAAGTAAACATCGATATGTCCCATCTTTCCGTCACGCACCTGCCGGGCATACGGGGCAGGAATAATCTCACCAGCTAATTCGATGGTGCCGCCCTCATTGGGTTGCATGCTGATCTTGCGAATAACAGCTTGTGGGTCGAATGAATCGCGCCGGCTTGGGTTATGGTAAGTGACCGGGGTTCTACCGAGAAACTGGAAGGAAACCGTGCCGTCCTCGTTGCATAACCATCCCGGCAGGATCGGCTTGAGAGCCAGGCAGAGTTGGCCTTTTTGCACGAAGAATGGTTGCATCCCCGCCATCATTAACCTCCACATGCTCAGGAACTCGGCCGAAGCGCCACTTAGCCGCGCTACAAAGCCCGCCCCGTGCAATGTTTCGTCCGGGTGGGCGCTGCTGACCAGAAATGATGAATTCTCCAGGGTGCTTCTCCCGTATACTTCCGGATCGAGGAAAGGAATAAGCGCCGTCTTGAGATCCTTGAAGAAGTCCTGATAGAGCCCGGATAGCAAGACTTCCAAAAGATACTTGTATTCCATGTGCAGCCAGATTGACTCATTTTCCAGCCAGCCTGGAGTAAAAGCGCGTGCCCGCCCGATATCTTTGGGCAGCGCTTCCAGCGAAGCATTAAGTTTGTACATTTTCAGCTTCCGGTCGTACAGTGGGCTTAGCTTCACCTGTTCGTAGAGGTGTGCTGCCGCGCCGGTTTCCTGGACCCGCATAGCCCTCACCATGCCCTCCAGGAACAGCGGCAAAGGTTGGACGGTGAATCGCCTGGCACGGATGATGGGTCGCCCCTGTACATCCGATTCTGGGTGACCTGCTTTGTCCTGCAACAGGTCATATTCTTCCACCCGGAAGCTAAAAAAGGTTGGGGGCAGACCGTTGTTCAGCTCCAACGCACGTGTAATCCCTGCCTCGATTTTGGTCTCGATGGAAGCCAGGATACCTTCCATCCGGGAAAACGCCAACTCTTCCTGCGTCCCATCCAGCCCTAACCGTACGCCGGCGCGGTAGGCTTCTCGCGCTGCTGAAACCTTGTCCCAATACTGGAAGTCGCGTTCTGCTGACCGACTCGATTGATATCGCTTTAGTTCTTTGACTACTTTGCGCAAGAAGCGCATGATCTCCACAGGCAGTCGCAATTGCCCCACATCCGTATAGGGAATTGCCTTCCGCAAGAACTGCACCAGCCGCTTCAACGCAAAAGTCTCCGCCATGGATGAACCGAAAAGCCCCGGCAGGCCATTCATGGCATCATCCCAGCCCGGCCGGCCGGCTTCCATTTCGATCCCCATCCCATATGGATCGAGAGTCGCGAATTTGATCAAGGCCAGAATGAACAATTTGGAGAACAGGTTGGTCCGGTAGATCGCGCCTGCTCCATGCCCGACTCGCAGCCAGCCGGGGTCTTCAATACGCAAAGCCATCTGTGCAATTTTATGCGGGTCTTCGACCAGGCTGTTCAGCTGGCGGACTTGTCCATCCAAGAGCACATATTTCTTCGAGCGCGGCTGTACGATCACCGGGCTGTCATGGAAAGGGTAATCATTGCCCGAAAAAAGCAGAGCATTCT
>JADGQB010000182.1 GCA_017882145.1 Anaerolineales bacterium | reverse complement strand
TTTCTGCCAGGGTTTGCGCAGTGCCGCCGCCAGCCCGATAAAAACAGGCAGAGCCAGCAGCAGGTGGCGCGGCAGACTTACATAAGCCAGATCAATTGTAGTGACGCTGAAACTCACCAGGATAATCGTCAGGGAATACAACCGGTCGGCAATATTCAGATGCCGCCAGGCAATCACAAATGCAACCACAAAGCCAATACCTAGCGTCAGGTTAACGATGACGTTAATCTCTGGCCGATGGATCGCATCTGTTATCACCAGCCTAAAGGCCTCCCAAGGCCAATGGAAGGCCTGACCGGGAATGATCGCATTGGCAGCCGGCGAGAGCAGTGCCGAATAGATGAGTCCTTGTATACTGGAAAAGTCCAGGCTGCCTTCGTGTAAAAAATAGATCCGATAAATACCCCAAACCACCAACCCGGATGGCGCGGCCAGGGTTGCAAGCCAGGCTCGCCAGGCTCTTTTTATTCCGCGTAGGGATTTTCCGGAGGCTTCCCAGGCCCACCAGGCGATTGGGATTGCAAGAAAAAGGCCTTGTTGGCGGGACAACGCCGCTAGAAAGCTGCAAATCGCAACCAACCCCCAGCGCCCGCGCCGCATTGTATACAGCGCCAGCACTGTCCATAAAAGGAACAAACTCTCACTATAAGGGGCAAACAGGATGAAAGCAGCCGGGAAGGTCACCAGATAGAGCAGGGCCGTCCAGGCGGTCGCCGGAGTATGGTCTAGAGTTGCCAACCGGTAAAAAACCCAAAAGAGGCCCAGGGCTGCCAGACTGCTGGTTACTAGCAAGCTCATTGTCGGATCCAGGCCAAGCTTGTAAAGCGGCCAGCTCAATAAGGGAAATAAGGGATTAAATGATGTCGTTCCGTCCCAGGGGGTATAGCCATGCGTGAGGATTCGTCCAAACAAGATGGCATCCCAACGGTACCAGGGTGCTACAAAAATCCGATCGAGCCAGGCTAATATATTCTGGGCAGGAGGCCAGATTGCAATGCTCTTTTCGATGGCTGTTTTAGGATAAAGCGGGGAAATCGACGCAACTACCAAACTGGTTAGGAACCTTAGGAATAGCCAGATTCCGGTCAATTGCAGGATGGGTATCGCGGCTGATTTTATTGCTTTATCATTGGGCTGCTGTGCAGGCAAATCTAGTGACACATGGCTTTCCATTAGTTCATCCTAATTCTTGATAATCACCTGGTTTTATTTTACATCTTACCTGCACCGGTACACGCCTCCTGAAATACCCGGCAGATGGATTTTCCAATCATCACCTGCCCGCTTAAAGATATCCGGCTCTCCAAAGAGCGCCTCGGGCATTTGGGCGGATAATCCAGCTTCGAGTGTCAGGTCACGCGGCTGGTTGCCTGGATTAAGTGCCACGAGTAATTTTTCGCCTCCCGCCTGTCGTATAAAGACAAATGGGGTTTCTCCGGCTCTGGCATACACCGGCTCAAAGGAGCCGCTGGCGCACAGGGCTGGATGGGCATGACGCAAAGCGATCAGCCGGCGAACTTGGTTCAACAAAGAATCGTCTACTTTGCGCTGCATGGCTACATTTGGCCGCTTAGGATCCGCATCGACCGGCAGGTAGAGTTGTTCAAAGGCTGCGGTTGAGAATCCGGCGTTGAGAGTGGCATCCCACTGCATGGGCGTGCGGGCACCCGTACGACCATAGCCACCTTCTTTTGACCTTATCCCCTCCGGCGAAAGCAATCCAATCTCATCACCATAGTAAATAAATGGCACACCCGGGAGGGTCAACAAGAACAGAAAGGCCAGTTCCAGGCTGGGCGCTGTGCGGCCATTGCCCAGGCGAGGGGTGGTATCGTGGTTGCCGCTTGGAAGGACGATGAAACCCTGCCCACGCGTGGCCTTATACAACGGTAGGAAATCATCCAGGAAAGGCTGGATGCTGCCCGGTCGTTCCGGGTCGAAGAAGCCGCGCGCCTCCTGGGAAGATGGACTTTTCGGCAATTGGAAGAGGGCTGAATATGCCTGGCTGGCAAATGGCAGCAGGAAATCCATATGGAAACCGGCCGGGATTGCCACGGTTGGATTGGACCACTCGGAGACGAGTGCAGCCTCGGGATACTCCTGGTCCAGCCATGCGCGTATCTCCTGCCAGAGCCGTGCCGTCGCCTGGTTGCCGGGATCGTTTTTGACCAGCGACCCGGCCATATCCACCCGGAATCCGCTTGCTCCCTGATCGAGCCAGAACTTCATGATGTTCTTCAACTCCCTGCGGACAGCTTGCGGACCGGGTGCATCCACCGGCTGCTGCCAGGGTTGGTCCGGGTCTGGGTTGGCAAAGCCGTAGTTCAGGGCCGGCTGAAAATGGAAGAAGTTCGTGATGTAATTACCGTCCCGTTCTGAGTAACCAATGACAGTCTGCACTCCCGGGGCGTTCCAGGTCCAGACGCTGTTCGTCCAGATATACCAATCAGAATACTCGTTGCGTTCCGCTTTGCAGGATTGCTTGAACCAGGTATTCTCTGTTGAAGTGTGGCCGGGTACCAGGTCCAGGAGGATGCGGATTCCGAGCCGGCGCGCTTCGACGAAGAGTCTTCGTAGATCGTCATTGCTCCCGTAGCGCGGCGCCACCTGATAGAAGTCACTTATGTCGTACCCACCATCCTGGAATGGAGACGCAAAGCACGGATTGAGCCATACGGCGTTTATGCCCAAATATTGGAGATATTCCAGTTTCTCCAGAATACCCGGCAGATCGCCGATACCATCACCGTTCGAGTCAAAAAACGATTGTGGATAGATCTCGTAGAAAACGGCTTTCTCCAACCAATCCGGCATCTTTCTCCTTGAATACATATTTCTATAAAGATGAAGGCGTTTTCGGCGGGCGCAGCCGCAGCATACCCACGAATGCCACAAAATTCAATACCATACTGCCAAAAACCAGATAAACCATGGCGCGCGCGCCGCTGCCCTCGATGATCTTCCCAACCAGGGTCGGCAGGACCATGCCGCCAAAGCTATCTCCCAGCAGGATGATGCCCGAGAGCCTGCCGGTCAGGGTGATGGACTGCCCGGCCAGGGTGAATCCGGTTGGCCAGACGGGCGCCATGCAAAAGCCCAACCCAATTGCCATCAACCATAAGGCCAGGCTTGAACTCGCAAAAATTATGCCCAGGGCCAGGATGGCCAGGCAACTGAATATGGCTGCCGGGATCACCTGCCTGGGTGTAAAACGGGTTGCCGCCGGGATGGAGATCAGGCGCCCGATGGTAAATGCCAGCCAGAATGCCGATGTCAGATAAGCTGCCCCAGCCACGCTGGCCAATTTGAGTGTGACTGCATAAGTATAGATCCAGCCGCCAAAGGTAATTTCTGCGCCAACGTAGAAGAAAAGGAATAGCATGGCCGAAATCACCAGTGCATATGGAACCGGGCCTTGCGTGGTCTGGGCCGTTTCACTGTTATGCGCCCGGGCGGATCTGGGGCTTCCCGACATGCTCAGCATGCGCAGGCCGACCAGCAGCGCAACGGCCGCCAGCGCCCAGTAAGCCCAGCGATAGCCGCCGGCCACGCCCACCACCTGTGCGACCAGCAGCGGCGAAAGAAAGGCGCCCAGGCCAAAGCAGAAATGCAGCCCATTCATGAACGGACTGACTTTTTCGCCATGCGTCCAGACCAGCAGGGTGATCCCGCCGGTGTTGACAAATCCCTCGGCGAAACCCTTGCAGACCAGGATAAACAATAACAGCCAGAACCAGGGCGTCAGTGGGATGAAAAAGATGAGCACGGCCGCCAGGATTTGGGCAATCCCCAGCACCGGATGCCCCCGCACCCGATCGTAGACGCGCCCACTGACCATTGTTCCCAAGGTATATCCAATGGAGCCGACCAGGAAAAGCAATCCCATTCGTCCAAGTGGGGAGCTCGTTTGGTCAGCCAGGGCCGGTAGCGTCGGCCCGAGGACGGCCGTGTCAAGTCCCAGGCAGATAAAAAGTAAATAATAGCCGAAGGTATGGCGGATGGGGTCGTTTTTTGTGAAAGCGTTTATTTTTTCAAGCATTAAAGAATAGGATTGTTCGTCTCATCATTTTTCCGGGCGGTAGGCGGCCGTGTTTATATCACCTACAAACTCGGGCAGATTGGTGTGCCCCAACATCTGGCGGACGGCTGCAGCTTCGCCGGTGTGGTACCAATAGTGATAAATATTCCGCATCAGAAGTGTGCCGATGCTCTCGTCCACCGGCTTTCCATCCCTGATCAAATAGCCTTGCATGGTTTCCGGTGTCAGGGTATCCAGGTATTCATCCGCGGCCGCGGTCACTTTCCGCCAGGCTGCCCACATTTCTCCCAGTGGGGGCGTGCTGGCGGGTTTGCCGTACCCGACCAGTTCGTAAAGATCAGGCGCAACATTCTTCTGCTGTGCAAAGATAACCCAGTAACGGTGCTCCTGGTTGGCAAGATGGCCCACCATCCAGCTGATGCAGTTCATCGGCATCAGACGGCGAAGAGCCTGCTCTTCTGTAACGCCTTCAAGGCCGCGGGCGAATTCGCTCCGGCTGAACCGTAATTGGGTAACTAACAAATGAGGCTGCATATTATCCTCCTGCCATTAGTGGGGACAAATGGAGAAAACTCGACTTGCGTTCTCAATTATAGCAACTTGCGAATATGCTCGGTATGGTCGCGTTCGTGCCACAATGCACGCCGCAGTAATTTGCGCGGCGACCAGAATTCCCCGTCCACCCCAATTACCTGTTTTACTTCATCCAGTTTGAAGAGTGCGGAAGTGAATTGCTTTCGGACCTTCTCCAGGCGCATGCGCGGCTCTTCCGGCAACTGCTCGCGTGGAAAGGTCAGCCCCAGCCGGTCCATGTACCACCATTCTGCACCCCCGATGTGACCGAGGATCCCGTTGATGCTCCAACGTTCACCCACATAAGTGGCCTCCAGCTTTTCCGGACTTAATCCTTGAACGGTTTTGAGCAAATCGTCCCGGCTCCAGGTCAGCATTTCCAGGCCGCGCCTGATCTCAAGTGTGGTCAGTGGTTTCCAGTCATACGGAAAGAAAGAGTCAACATTGTAGCCATCCGTCTCGGTGGTTTTATCCAGATCATCATTGATGTAATATACAGTCCACTCCCCATTGACGACCATCTCGATTTCACTATCGGAAAAACTGAGCCAGGTCTGGGTTTCGTGGCGCAAGATCCAGCCGGCATACTTGCTGAGGGCAGTTTCCAGGTTCAGAATGGCCCCATCTGCGTTTATGCCGTATGCGAAGCAACCCGGATGTTCAAGCGCCCAGGCGATGGTTCGGCCTTCATGCTCATTTTCAATTCCTACCTGAAAAATCATGGATTGCCTCCTATTTACCGAGGAAAAGGATGTGGAGTTCCTGGCAGGCTCAACCGTGCCGGTTCATGAACCTTTCCATGCGGTGCAGTGCTTCCTCAATCTGTTCGTAGGCGGTTGCGTAACAGCAGCGCACGTAGCCTTCCCCGCCTGGACCGAAAGCGTTACCTGGCACCACTGCCACTTGTTCCTCCCGTAACAGTGTTTCAGCGAAGATCTCATCGTTCATGCCAGAGGCTGCCACATTGGGGAATGCGTAGAAGGCCCCGTGTGGATCGAAGGTGGTCAGGCCCAGTTTGTTAAAGCCGCCCACAATCAGCCGCCGTCTTCGGTCGTATTCAGTTACCATATCACGGACGTATTTCTCGCCTTCCAACAGCGCGGTAAGAGCGGCATCCTGGGCGGTTGTGGGGGCTGACATGATCGTATACTGGTGGATGCGCACCATCCCTTTAATGATGTCACTTGGACCGCAGGCGTAACCAATGCGCCAGCCTGTCATGGCATAATCTTTCGAGAAGCCTCCCAGCAAGATGGTCCGGCGACGGGTAGCTTCATCCAATGCCGGGACGCAGACGTGCTTGTGTTCATAAACCAACCGGTCGTAGATCTCATCCGAGATTATCAGCAGGTCGTGTTCTTCAGCGATTTTTGCTACTTCGACCAGTACCTGGTGGGACGCAACCGCACCGGTCGGGTTATTGGGATAGCCAATAAAGATGACTTTCGTTCGCGGGGTGATTGCCGAACGGATTTCATCTGGATCTAATTGGAAATTATCTTCTGAATGACTGGGAATTTCCACCGGTACGCCGCCTGCCAGGATCACTTCTGCCTGGTAGGAGACGAAACAGGGGGTTGGGATGATCACTTCGTCGCCCGGGTCGAGCAGGGCATTCATCACCAGGTAAAGTGCCTCCGATACCCCAACTGTGATAAGGATTTCCTGAACAGGATCGTATTGCACGTTATACAACTGCTTGAGATGCTCAGAGAGGGCCTGTCGCAATTCCATTTTACCGGCATTGGAAGTGTAATGGGTTTCTCCGGCGCGCAGCGAACTGATGCCTGCCTCCAGGATCGGCTTGGAGGTGGTGAAGTCTGGCTCACCGATCCCCAGGGAGATGACATTCTTCATCGTAGCGGCAATGTCAAAGAATTTACGGATCCCGGAAGGTTTCAACCCAACTACACGTCGCGAGAGATGTTGCTGTTCAGAAATTTCCTGCATCCAGCCTCCTAAGGTTGTACGATCTGCCACTCATCAGTTATCTGGCTGTATGCCAGTTTAAATTCCCTGTCGTCGCTGGTGCGCACCCGGAAATGCTTTATTCCAGGTGTGCGCCACTCGGCCAGGATCCGGGTGATTTCAAGATGCTGGCCTTCCCAGGTCAGGGCAACCGGTCTATCCGCATAAGTGAACCCGGAGTGGCATTCGACAAGTTCACCCATATTGTAGAGCCATCCTAAGGATTAGAGTAGGACAAGCTTTCACTTCTTCTTGTGAATCTCGTCCCACATAAATAATTACACTATTAAAGGACAACCGAACTGTTATCGCCTATATTCAACACCATGGGTGTGGATTCGGCAGAACGCCCCTGTATCCGGGCCTGCCGGCCGATAAATGAGCCCTTTAAGCTGGCTGCATCCACCACTACACCGGCCTCCAGAATGCTGCTTTCCACTCGGCTGTTGGTGATCTTGCAATCCGCACCGATGGAGGCATTCGGTCCGATGGTGGAATTGTTGATCGAGGCGCTTTCGTGAATGAACACTGGGGGCAGGACCTTTACGGATTTCCGGTTTATGCCCTGGCTGTTATCACACCCGTGTTCCAACAGGTAACGGTTTGTCTCGAGTGTGGTCTCAATCGTGCCCAGGTCAAGCCAGACATCAATGCTTTGCGTCCGGATTTTCAACCCACGCTCCACCATGATATTGATGGCTTCTGTCAGGAAGTACTCGCCTCTCAAAGACTGCTTGCGTTTCATCTGTTCTTCGATGGCTGAGACGAGCTCGCGGCCTTCGCGAAAAAAATAACAGCCCACAACCACCAGCTTATTCTTGAGGCTGGCCGGTTTTTCAATCAGCCGGATGACCCAGCCATCTTTATCCACCTCAGCCACGCCAAACCGGCGCGGATCCGGCATGGGTTTGACCCAGGCCACTCCATCCGCCTTTTCCTTTGCGAGGAAAGAAAAATCGGTCTCGATCAGCGTGTCAGAGAAGCACATGATCATTGGACCACTGAGATGTTCACGCGCCAGCCAGAGCGCGTCGGATTGACCACGCATGGCCGATTGAAGCACGTAATGGACTTTATATCCCGGGTAATGCTCTTTCATGTAAGGTGGGATCTGCGTTTCGCCCAGGAAAGGTCCCAAAATGATCACGTATTCGGCCGCATTCAAGCCCTGCGTTGAGCCTTTGGAGAGGCTGGGTACGCTTTGGAAGGTTGCCAGCAGATGATCGAGGGTTGTCCGCCCTGCCACACCGACCAGCGGTTTTGGTTTTGACCAGGTCTGAGGTCGCACCCGGGTAGCCCATCCGGCAGTCGGTATGACGATTTTTATC
>JADGQB010000034.1 GCA_017882145.1 Anaerolineales bacterium | reverse complement strand
CGGAGTTTTGCTACCGATTACAACCATCCTGCTGGCAATCCGATATCGGAATTGAGCTGGTTGCGGCCTCGCAAGCCATCCCTTTTTTAGACTCTGAACTACAGTAGATATTTACCATTTATCCCAATGGACAATTTCATCCAGAGGTTTTCGCCCGCCTTTTTTGGGTGGAGCGCTGATCAAGCTCTCGTCGGCGGGGAAACCGAAGGAGAGGCAGATGCGCAGCTGCCATTCCGGAGGAAAACCCAGGATTGCGCGGGCCTTGTCGGGTTCATAGATGGATGCCAGGCACGAACCGATATGCAGTTCCCAGGCGGCGAGCTGCATGAAGGCGGCTGCCTGTCCGGCGTCGAACAAAGTCTGGAACCGCTCATCCGGATTGGGGGTGAGGATCGCCACACCTAGGGCGGCTCCGGCCAGATGGCCGGCATAGGTGCCTGTGGCAGACAACGCCCGGAGAATGGCTTTATCCTGGACAGCGATGAACTGCCAGGGCTGGTTGTTCTTGGAAGACTGTGAGCGTCGCCCGGCATTCAGGATCTTCTGCACCGATTCGGGGGGCAAGGGCTGCTCCTGGAAGCGGCGGACGGCACGTTTGGTGTAGATGGCATCGGATACATTCATGGGGAGCCTCGATCGAATTGTTTCGCCGTATGCTCCAACAATGGTAAAGCTGCTCTGAATTTTCCTTTGGCGGCTGCACTAATCAACCAGGAAACCGGAACCTAAGGGGCGCAGGCAGCGTCTTATCCATACCAAATGAAGGAGCGTTCGAATGAGAATTTCAATAATCTTACTACTAATCCTCCTGACAGTGACTGCCTGTGGACCACAGCAAGCCGCAGCTCCAATAGCGCAGATCCCCCCGGTTGTCGCCCCAGGCAATACACCGGTCGCTGAAGTTAGCTCGTCAGGGGGTTCGTCAGGGACAGCCAGTGTATGCAGCTGTCCAACCAGCATAGCGCCTCCAGCCAAATCCCAGATCGGATCAATCAACCCGCCTCCCGAGCTGTGCAATTGTCCGGCGATTATCATCCAGCCACCCGAGCCGGTCCCCGGGGTAGAAGTGACTCCCCAAGGAATCTCTACGAATGGAATTACCCTGGCTGATAATGGGAAAACTTTCATCATGCATCCGGGAGAGAATTTCCTGCTCAACCTTGGCGCCGAGATATTCGACTGGACGGTCCAAATCGACAATCAGAACGTACTTGACAGGGTAAAGAATATCATGGTTATCCGCGGCGCCCAGGGGGTTTATGAAGCCAACAGCCCCGGACAAGCCATTCTGACTGCCATCGGCGATCCATTCTGCCGGAAATCAACTCCAGCTTGTATGGCGCCTTCGATGATGTTCAAGATTACAGTGATCGTCCAATAGCAGAAGGCGAGGAGGCAGGCTGTCAGGTTCCCGATCCAATATGCTGATGCTATAATAAGGGCGGAGCGAGCAATGGTTTATAAAACGGATGCGCAAATTGCTCTACCTGGCAGGCAATTGTCCAATCTTTGCCGTCGCTACCATGTCCGCCGATTGGCGTTATTTGGTTCGGTTTTGCGCGCGGATTTCCATCCTGATAGTGATGTAGATGTATTGGTTGCCTTCGAAGAGGGAACGCATGTAGGTTTCCTGACACTTTCACGCATGCAGCGTGAACTCTCCGGTTTATTCCAACGGCCGGTAGACCTGGTGCCAATGGACGGCCTCAAGGCAGTAATCCGGGACTCGGTACTATCCAGCGCTCAGGATGTTTATGCGTCCTGAAAAGCTGTATCTATCCGATATCTTAGAGGCTGCCCAAGCCATTTTAAAGTTTTGTGAATCCGTTCCCTTCGAAAAATTCGAAGGGAACGATATGTTACGGAGCGCTGTACTTCAGAAACTGATCGTGGTGGGTGAGGCAGCCAGCCGGATGCCTGATAATTATTCTATGAACCATCCGGAAATCCCCTGGGTAGATATGATCAACTTCAGAAATTTCGCTGTGCATGAATACTTTGCCGTCAACTGGCAAATTGTTTGGGATACAGCAAAGGACGATATTCCGCTTATTGAAAAACAAATCAAAGCATTACTGGAGGAATTTTAAAGCAGGATTCTGATTGGGGGATTTTGGAGGGTAGTTCCAGAAAGATATAAATACAACCCCCTTGGCACTCCAGCGTACGGGGAGGCAGGGGCAGGCGGAACAAAAGCCGTTAAGGTTTTTATCAGGGAATTTCGACGATCATACTACCAGATCTCCGAGTTAGCTGCAGATTGTGACATCGCTTTCCTCTTTTTCACATAATCAAGCCCATGCCAAGGGTTTCGTGATATAATCTTACTAGTAAGATTAAGGAGAAGCCGATGAACACTCTTGCTACCACCCGGATGTCCTCAAAAGGGCAAATAGTTATTCCTGAATCAATCCGCAAGCAACTGAATCTCAAGGCAGGCGCACAATTTGTGGTTGTGGGTAACGATGATGTCGTGATATTAAAGGCAATTACTACTCCTGACCTGGAACCATTCGAGGCAATCATCCAACAGGCCCGCCAGCAGGCAAAACTTGCAGGGTTGAAGCGTACGGACGTTACAAATGCCATTTCAAAAGCACGAGGCCGCAAGTGAAAGTGGTTCTCGATACAAATGTATTTGTTTCGGGAGTCTTTTTCAGCGGTCCACCATTTCAGATTCTACAAGCATGGAGAAATGAAAAAATTGAACTGGTCTTATCCCCGGAAATACTAGATGAATATCGGCGTGTAGGAGAAATTCTTGCGGAGGAATATCCAGCAATCGACCTGGAGCCCATGCTTGAATATGTAATCCATAAAGCCATCGTTTTTTCTGTTCCCCCACTTCCTGAAAATGTCTGCGAGGATCCGGACGATGATAAATTCCTCGCCTGTGCTTTGGCCAGCGGAAGTTATCTCATTGTCAGTGGCGACAGACACCTGCTCAAAGTTTCAGGTTATAAAAATATCGAAGTCTTGAAACCCCGCGAATTTCTTGACATGCATCTTGGATAATTTAGGATCTCCGAGGTTTCCCCCTTCGCCACTTGTGGTGCCCCGATAGATCACGGGACAGGCAGGCGGGGAGGATGTTTAAAAACTCGGAGATCCAGTGTCTACCCTGCTTGAACGATATCCTGCTTATCCCCAAATCTTCTGGTCACATTTTTCAAGCTTTTTTTCTCCTGGCTTTTTTCAAGCCGTTTAAAAAAGAAATAGTTCAACACACCCAGCACCACCATTCCCAACAGGAATGCCGGATAGGCGATGCGCCAATTTTGCGGACCGGTCATCATTGACCACTCAGACATAACACCGATCCCGGCCAGCAAGGTGAGCGGCATAAAGATGGTGGTGATGAAGGTCAGCCGGCGGACAATGATATTGGTATCATTAGCCGCTTTGGTCATTTGATTGTTCAGCATGGAGAGGTACATTTCCATCAGACTGGTGACCAAATCGCGGTAGGACTCGGTCAGCTCAAAAAATTTGGACAGATGGTCATAAATATCCCGGTAGAAGTAGATGGCTTTGTCCGGTATGAATGGACTATCCTTGCGGCAGATCTTGACCAGGATCTCACGTTCGTGGAACAGACTTTTGCGAACCGCCTGCAGGTCCCGGCGCAAATGCATTAATTCCGAGGGGTCGAAGCGCTCCAGGTCGGACAGGATGGTTTCTTCGCCTTCGTTGAGCCTTTCCTCCAAGGCTTCGATCGCCAGGAATTTCTCATCCACAACCTGGTCCAGGATGATATGCAACAGGAAAGCCGGGCCATGCCTGACACTTTCAATTTCGTTCGCTATATTACGCTGAATATTCCCCAACAGGGATAGATTATGCGAGTTGTGGCTGCTGACCGTTACAAGGAAATTGCGACCAAGGAAAGCATCCACCTCGGAAACGTAAAGAATTCCCTGGGAATAGTGGAAGGCGTTGAACAGGATAAACGTGTTACTGGGATAATCATCGATCTTGGGGATCTGGTTTTCGTCAATGCTGTCCTCGATGGAGAGAGGATGCAGGCCAAGCGGCTCGACCAACAAGGTGAGATCCTCTTTTATGGGTTGATAGTAATCCAGCCAGATATAGCCGCCAGTTTTCACCACCTCCACCGCACTTTCCAGGCTGTCCAGCGGTGTCAGCGTGCCATTGTTAGCGATATGATAAAAACGCGCATCGGTCATGTTCTACTCCATTTCATGCTGGGGTCGGGGAATGCAACTGTAAAAGTATAGCATGATTTGGAGGCATGCCAGCGGAGAGGCTCCAGGACGATGCGGGACGCAAATCCGGAGCCCAATGGCTAGAGGGAGAGATGCCCATCCCAGGCGGAGAGCCCCAGCAACAAGCCTCTGACTGAATGCGCGCCGGAGTCATGCCCCACCTGTAAGGCGGCTTCTGCAGCCGCCTGCAGGAGGTTTGAGCGCGCGGCGCGGCAGATGGCCCTGGCCAGGGAGGCCAGGCGGCTCGAAACCTGCCCGTGGGCGGCGTGGTACAGGTAAGTGCGGCTGATGTCATTTGTCCGCCGCGAGAGACGGACGACGGCTTTCCCCAGGGCGGAGAGGAATTCAACGCGCGGCTGGCTGATTCCGACAGCGCACCACAAGCCTGCCAGGTAGCCAACCAGGAAATCGTCCCCGCTGGGGGTCAGGCCGGGGCCAAGGCCGATCAGCCCGGCGACCTGTCCGGTTTCGGCGAGGTCACAGCGGCGGGTGGCTGAGACCAGACCGTTTATGCCGGCATCCATCCGACTGGAGGCGGCAAGCTGACCCGCAGGCAATCTGGTTGCGCTGCGGGCCCGCCGGGCATCGAGAATCTGGGCAACCGACTGCCAGGCAGCCAAAACGGAGGGGTCCTGCATGTGCGCGGCAAGCGCCGGAAGGTCACATTTCCAGCGAACCGCCGGGCGCAGGTCGATCGTCAGCAGGGAATGCTCAAAGTGCAAAAGGCCATCCCGGCAGGTGACAATCTCCCCAATGCGTAAGCTTTCGAACGAAAAACCAGGCGGCGTATTCAGGCGAAGGCCCTGGGGCAGGTCGGGTTGAGCGGCCGTGAGCAGGCTGAGCAGACGGCTGCTTTTCGCAGGTCGAAGGTTGGCAGCAGAAGAGAAGAGGCTGTGGACCCGGGCGTCAAAATTGCGGCGCGGGACGGCATCCCCTGCACAGATTGTTACGAGATGCAGCATTGGATAAGTTTTTTGAATATTCCGATGTCGGTGACATCGGACTCCGGTACATCAGAACGCCAGGCAGCGATCCTATGGGATCGGCTCAAACTTCAGGCCATAAACGTCTTCGCCGGCCTGCACGCGCACCGGCTCCCAGGAGGGACGCAGCACCATGCCGGTTTTCAGACTGTCGATCGAGTCGGCCTTGATCTGACCCATGGCTTTGACCTTGTTCTCGAACTCGGCTACACCCAGGATCAGGAAGCGCTGGTCGAAACCCCACGGCAGGTTGTAAATCGCGGTGTAGGCAAGAAGCCTGGCATTTCCCTGGGGTTTGATCGGCTCGAAGAGGCGGCCCTTGCAGTCCAGGCAGCGGTCATGGAAGGGATAATGGATCCGGCCACACTGCTTGCATTTGTAGGCTGTGATGGCAATTTCTTTTTTCATGGCTCTACCCTCTTCAGCACGAAAGCGGTGACATTGTTGCCGAACCCGCCGAAGTTGACCGTCAATCCGTAGCGGGCATTCTTCACCTGGCGGTTCCCGGGCAGCTCATGGCGCAGTTGGAAGACGATGTCGACGATCTGGGCTACGCCAGTGGCTCCCACCGGGTGGCCGCGTGCCTTCAGGCCGCCGGAGACGTTGATGGGGATCTGGCCTCCAAAGCGGGTTTTGCCGGCGGCGGCCGCCTTGCCGCCTTCGCCCTTCTTGAAGAAACCGACGTGTTCGCTTTCGGCGATCTCCAGGATCGTGAAGGCGTCATGCAACTCGGCCACATCGATATCCCCCGGCTTGAGCCTGGCCATCTCGAAGGCCTGGCGGGCCGCCAGCGTGACGGCCTTCAGGTCGGTCGGATCTTCACGTTCCTGCAGGGTGTGGGTGTCGGTGGCCTGGCCAAAGCCGGCGATCAGGACGGGCACCTTAGCCATCTTTTTGGCCAGCTCCAGCGGGCAGAGGACGAGCGCCGCAGCGCCATCACTGACCGGGCAGAGATCATACAGGTGCAGCGGATCGGCCGCGAGCGGATTATTGACGACGGCATGCGGGCTGTCGAAGATCCCCTCACGGTCAAGGGTCATTTCGACGTGGGCATAGGGGTTCAGCGCGCCCATTTCCTGGTTTTTTAGAGAGACAGCCAACAGGTGTTCGCGGGTCACGCCATATTTTTCCATATACAGGCGGGTGAACATTCCGCCCATGCCGGGCAGGGTGATACCATACGGATACTCGGCCTGGGGATGGGTCATGGTGGCAACGAAATCGGTAGCCCGCCAGCCGGTGACCTCGCGCATCTTCTCCCCGCCCACCACCAGCACGAGGTCGTAATAACCGGAGGCCACTGCCAGCAGCCCGTTTTTTACGGCGGACCCGCCGGAAGCCGGGCCGTTCTCGACCACATCCGCAGCAGCCGGCAGCAGGCTGAGACGGTCCACCAGCGAACTGGCAATGGAAGTCTGGTGCTGGAGGATGCCGGCGCCCATGTTGGCGACATAGACGGCATCCACGGATTTATCCCCCAGCCCGGCATCGTCAAGGGCTTTCAGGGAAGCATAAGCAAGCATGTCCATCAGGCTGTCTTCGTCGCGCCGCCCGAAAGGGATCATGCCTGCGCCGATAATTGCAACGTCTCTCATCTTCTCACCTGCCTTTCAACCCGGCTATGCGCTCACGGATGGTATCGTCATCCGCGAACTTGATCTCCGCCTCGGCCTCGTCGAGCAGGTTTTGCGGCACCGGGCGGTCGCCCACCACCAGGCGGGGTTTGGCTTTGAGATAGATAGCGCGCGTCAGGCGGTACGAATCGCCGCCGCCCAGCTCATGCGGGATGGTGGTCATTTCGAGCGGATATTCGATCATCCAGCGCCGGAAACCGATCGGGCTCTCGGCCACGATCAACACCTCCTCCTGCCCAAGGTAATCCATATGGTATTCCATCTTGGCGGCAAACAGGTGCGAGCCGATGCGCAGGCCGCGGTCGATGGCCAGGGTATGGTAACTCATGCCCACTTTTTCATTCTCGAGGCGTCCATTGACCACCCCCACCAGGTACCCATCCACCTGTCCCAGCAGGCAGTACTCGCTTTTCACCCGGTAGCGATACCAGGCCAGCAGTTCACCGTACAGGCGGGCGCTGACGATATCGTAATAGTCGCGCTCGATGAACAGGCAGGGATGGACGGATTTCAGGATGGCCGGCACGTCCTCACGGACAGCCTGGCGGATGACCATTTTCTTGCCGTTTGCCAGGACAATGACCTTGGGCGGGTAGGGCGACATTGGCAGCTGCGGCGGTCGCAGGACCGCTTCAAGTTCCAGATCTACGGGCATAAAATCCTCCTTGGATTTTGCGGATTCCAGAATACGTTATTCTGAATGGCGATGCTTCAAAACTTTGCCCGGTAAAGCCGCGCTGTGTTCGGCCTGATCGACAACCACAACGCCGTTTACCAGAACGTAATCGATCCCTTCCGGGTAGGTGTGCGGGAAATTTTCGAAAGGATAGGAATGGGGATAAAGATTGGTGGCGCGATCATGGATGCGCTCCAGGTCAAAGACTACAATATCAGCCCACGCCCCGGGTCTCAATACGCCGCGATCCATCAGCCCCAGGCGCTGGGCAGGGAAGGAAGTCATCTTGCGAATGGCCTCCTGGAGGGTCAGCAGCGGTTCGTCGCGCACATAACGCTCCAGCACGCCCGGGAATTCGCCGTAGCTGCAGGGCGAATAGGGCGGCGGGTCATTCAAAAAGCCGTAGGGCGCCAGCGCCTCTCCATCGGAACAGATCATTACCGCCGGATGCTGGAGCAGCAGGCGAATGTTGGCTTCGTCAATATAGTCGAAGATCGCATCGGCTGCCCGACCGTTTTCGATAATTAGATCGAAGTAGGCATCGAAAGGCTGGCAGTCGCGCTGCCTGGCAATGGCCTGGATCGTTTTACCAATCAGATCCGGGGTGCGAGGCGCATGCAGGAGCGTGATGCGCTGCCATTGGCCGTGCTTCAAGAGCCCGACCGGGCCGAAAGCCGGCTTACGGTCGTCCACGATTTCGGAGCGGATCTGGCGGCGGGTTTCAGGATCACGGAGCAAAACGGCAAGCTCTTCATCGGGCCGGTCCTGAAGCTCCTGAGGCAGGCCATCAGCCAGCAGCGGGGCGAGATCTGTATGCACATCGTTATCCACGGTGACATCCTGCCCGCGCAGGCGGGCAGCCTCCACCAGGCGCAAGTTGGCGTCGGCATTGTTGGGGGCGCCGAACTTGGGGGCATTGTGCGAGACCTGCACCGGGAGACCCGCCTCGTATCCAATGCGGATGGCTTCGGCGACTGCTTCCAGGATGGTCTCGCGCTCGCCGCGGATGTGGGAAGCATAGAATCCGTCGTAGCGTGCGGCCATCCGGCATAGGACAATAATTTCATCCGTGGCAGCAAAGCAGCCGGGTGGATAGACCAGCCCGGTGGATAAACCAAACGCCCCAGCCTGCATGGCCTCGGCCAGAAGAGATTGCATTTGCTCGAGCTCGGACGAGCCGGGCGGGCGGTCCTCGAGCCCCATGGTCGCCATGCGCAAGGCGGCGTGACCTGCCAGGGAAGCAATGTTGATCGCCAGGCCGCCGCTCTGCAGGGCCGCCAGGTACTGCGCAAAACTGCGCCACTGCCAGGTAACTTCGGGCTGGCTGGAAATGGGACCCCAATAAGTGCGCATATCCTCCAGATGCTGCGGGCTTAGCGGAGCCGGAGACATCCCACAGTTCCCGATCACCTGGGTGGTAACCCCCTGGCGGACGGCGCTCTCGGCGCGCCGGTTTACGAGGATGGACAGATCGGAATGGGTGTGGATATCCACGAAACCCGGCGCAATATAACGGCCGCAGATATCCAGAGTCCGCCTGCCCTGCAATGTACCCGGCGGGGCGATCTCAGCGATACGGCCGCCTTGAACGGCGAGATCGCCCCAAAACCAGGGGTTCCCGCAGCCATCCAAAATCCGACCGCTGGCAAGGACAAGGTCGAAGGTCATGAGATGATCCGCAGCAAACTCTTATTCCACATTAGCTTTGGTCAGCAGATTGATCCGGTCGACATGCGCCGGATCATACGCATCTCCGAATTTGGTCTTGGGCAGGGCGGCCTTCTTCGCCATGAGCGTTTCGTATTCGGCATCCTCCAGCATGGCGACACAGCGCGAAATGCTGGATTCGCCATCCACGAAGCGCCAGGGGAACATCCCGATCGTCACCCGGCGATTGAGCAGCAGATCAATCTCGCCGCCCACGCATTCGGCGTGGATGATGCCATACGGGAACATCTCCAGGTGCATGAGCTGGTACTTGCTGTCATCGAAGAAATCGGCCAGCGGCATGCCGTATTTCTTCTTGAACACTTTATCTGCCTGGCGGGCCTGGCGCGGCATCCAGTCGCGGATGATGGTATTCATGGGATGGTCGGCGCTGCCGCAGTCCACACCGATCCAGCGCAGTTTTTTGGCTTTGGCCCATTCTGCGAATTCGCGGTCCGGGCCGGGGTGCTTGACCATGTAACGGATCTCGTCGGCGGTGGGCATATCCCAGCCGAAGTGGTGGTAGCCGGTGTGGATGATTAGGATATCGCCCGGGCGCACTTCGACGCGCTGCTCGACCATTTTGCTGGTGTAAATATCGTAATCGCCGCAGATATCGCTCAGGTCGACAACGGCCGCCTCGTGCACCAGGAAATCCATATCCAACGAGGCGATGTCCTTGCCGGGAGTATGGAAATGGATCTCGCCATCCAGGTGGGTGCCAAGATGGTTGGAATGGGTGACCACCTGCCCATTGGCCCCATTAGGCGCCAGGCGCTTGAAATACTTCACTTGCAGCGGCTCATAGGTGGGCCAGGGCGGGGTGGCGATCCCGAGGGGAATGGTCAAATCGAGGAATTTCATTGTTGATTCTCCTTTCAGGTGGACAATCGACGGGGGACGACAGACGATGGTTAATGGTCAATAGTTAATGGTCTAATAAAGAACTTTCGGAAGGGGTGAAATGGCTACAAGTCTTTCAGAGCGTCAAAGGCATCCTTGAAACACTGCTCGGGGGCGCGCAGGATGCCGGCGCCGACCATGCCAATGCCGGGATCCTTGTGGGCGATGCCGGTATTGATCTGCGGCAGGATGCCGGTCTCCATTACCCTGCGCACATCGATGCCGAGCGGGGTACCACGGAAATTAAGGGCCGGGATGGTGAACTGTTCGTGCTCGCCGGCAGTAATCTCGTACATTTCAAGGGTGGTATTCGTGGCCCGCTGCGGGCTGCCGCCGACGAACTGGACGATGGCGGGCGCGGCAGCCATGGCCATCCCGCCGTAGCCGGCAGTCTCGGTGATGGTGCTGTCGCCGATGTCAGGGTTGGCATCTTTTTCGCTGAACTGCGGGAAGTACAGCCCCTGGACTTTCCCGGCGGGCGCGGTAAACCAGCGGTCGGGCATGCAGCCCAGGCGGATGCCGAAATCGGTGCCGTTGCGCGCCATGACGGTGAGGATGCTGCTGCCCGGCACTCCTTCCGCCGGTTCGAGCAGGGCTTTGCCGGTGGGCATGCTCAGGTTCAGGAAGAAGTGATCGTTGCGGTCGATGAACTCGATTACTCTGGCAAGCTGCTCGTTATCACGGTTGGTGCGGGCCAGCGCCGGACCGATCGCCCGCAGAAACAACGAGGTGGCGGCGCGGTTGCGGTTGTGGCACTCATCGCCCATGTGCAGCGCTTGCGCGATCAGGCTCTTGATGTCGATCCCATTGGGCAGGCTTTGCAGGGCACGGTCGAGCGCCGGATAGAGATCCGTCTCCATCCATTTCAAGCGGGCAGTCACCTCCGCGCCCATCCCGCCATAGCGCAATACTTTCCCCAGTCCTTCATTCTGGGTGCAGTAAGCCCGGTTGCCAAAGGCCTTGTTCTCGAGGATGAAGACCGGCATGGAGGCAGAGACCACGCCAGCCATCGGCCCGACGGCGTGATGGTGGTGACAGGGGGAGAACTCGATCCCGCCCGAAGCGGCCAGGCGGGCAGCTTCGGGCTCGTCGCCAGCCAGGCCTTCGTAGATCAGCGCGCCCATGACCGCCCCGCGCTGCGGACCGCACATGCGGTCCCAGGTGATTGGCGGCCCGGCGTGCAGGAGCATGTGGGAATGCATACCGGGGATGACCTCCCTGGCAATCCCCATCCCGGCCAGCACGGCCTGGCCGCGTTTAATGCGCCCGATCACTTCCTGGTTGGCCGCATCGATATCCAGACCGTCTTTCGTCTGGCGCAAATGCGGCACGCCCTCCTTGGGAGGACACCAATCCAAGTCGATGACCTTAACGCCCTGGTCGCTGACCGATTTGGCCATGCTGGTCAAGCCGGCGTTGATGACGGTAAGATCTTTTCCAAAAATATCGTTGACTTTGCTCATCAGATTCCAATCCGATCCACTCCGCTCAGGCGGAAACAATCATACCAGCCAACCGGGCCGCGGCGGCGTTGCTGTCGCATATACTCGCACCGGCCGCTCCCAGGGCAGAAACTGTCTGGCGCAGACCCTGCGGGTCCCGGTCTGTGCCTGTTACGGAGGCCACCACCGGCAGTCTGCGCCCATCCGAATAGGCGAGCGAGCGCGCCTGGCGGATTGCCGGACCAAGCTCGACGGCCGGATCGGGGTGGGCAGCATAGCCCAGCACCACATCCAGCAGGATGACGGCGGTTTCGGGGTCACGCGCCTCCTGCAGCAGGCGGCGGATGCGCAAGTCGTTGTCGATCATTGGATGAGGGCGCCCGACGGTGAACTCTTCCTCGCCCAGGTCCACAGCCGTGTGCCCGTAACTTTTGGTCGAATCCGGCAACGCCAATCCGCCCTGAAGGGCGGCATTGGAATAGACCGGGGAGATCTGCATATCCTTCCAAATCACCTGAGCCTCGTAGCACAACGTCCCGCCCGAGAACAGGCCGCGCAAATAACGCTGCTGCGGCTGCAGTTTTTCCTTGAGTACAATAGCGTGCTGCTCCAGGCGGTCTTTTTCCGCCTTGAGAATGGCCTGGATGTCACCGATTTCGGGATGGACGGCCCTGGCTGCCAGCAAGCTGCATTCCTGCAAAGTCCGCGCCGGGATGACATTCGGAGCCATCTCCAAAGCGCCCAACTCCCCACCCAGGAAGCACACCACGGTGGGTTTGGCACTGGCGGAAGCCTGTGTAAGGACGGCCTGGGCGACTTCATTTGCAGGCGGCTTGCTGATCAGGACCAGCACTTGCGTGGCCGGATCCGCTTGAAGGGCC
The DNA here is from genome assembly GCA_017882145.1 of Anaerolineales bacterium. Classification (GTDB taxonomy): domain Bacteria; phylum Chloroflexota; class Anaerolineae; order Anaerolineales; family Villigracilaceae; genus UBA877. The sequence continues at coordinate 7,549 of JADGQB010000034.1, read as the reverse complement.
TGGAGCGCCAGCAGCATCATGATCCCGCCGACCTCCTTTTTCAGGTCACGACCGCCCGTTCCGAGGCCCTGGCTGAGGCCCACGCCGGCCCGGGCGAGCAAGGTGCTGACCTCCTGCAGGCCGGTGCCGGCGGCGGAAACGATCCCGACCGGGCCGGAAGGCAGGACATTCGCAAAACCGAGCGCCACCCCGTTCAGGATGGCCGTCCCGGCTCCCGGACCCATCAACAGCAGGCCGTGCTCCCGGCCATATTTTTTCAGGGCGATCTCATCCGGCAGGGAAACGTTATCACTGAAGAGCAGAACGTGCAGACCGTGACGCAGCGCCTCCCAGGCTTCGTCCGCCGCATAGCGGCCGGCCACCGAGATGACCGCCAGGTTGGCTCCCGGGTAAAGGGAGACCGCGCTGCGGATACTCTTCGGGCGGGACTCTCCGGCCGATTCCGGCGAAGCTTTCCACTTCAACAGCTCCTGAGCTTTTCCAAGGGCCCGGACGGCTTTGGGTTCATCCACCGCGCTGACCGCCAGGACCAGGTCATTCGGACCGGCGGCCTGGATGTCGGTTGTGAGCAGCCCGGCGCCAGCCAGGATGGATTTGTTCGCGTCGGTCGCCATCACCACGGCTGCATCGTGCACGCCTTCCAGGCCGGCAAGCTCACGCGCCACCAGCATCAGGCTGACCGAATCATGGTACTCACTTGGCTTGACAATCGATCTTACGATCATGGCATTCACTTCACAATTCCGGCATCCAGCATGGCCAGGTATATTTTTTCGGCGGTGAAGGGCGGGCCTTCGAAGCGGATCCCAATGGCATCATAGATGGCATTCGCAATCGCCGGCAGGGTGGGCACCATCGAGTGCTCGCCAATCCCACGCGCTCCCCAGGGGCCGTCGGCTTGCGGAACTTCGACGATGATGGATTGGACGGATTTGGGAAGGTCAGACGAGGTGGCGATGCGATAATCGACAAAACTGGCATTCTGCACAACTCCATCCTTCAACTGCAGGCGCTCGAACAAGGCCGAGCTGATCCCCTGGATCAATCCGCCCTCCATCTGGGCTTTGACCAGCTCCGGATTGATGGCCTTGCCAACGTCGAAGGCAGCCACGCCTTTAAGGATCTCGATCCGGCCGGTATCCAGGTCCACTTCCAACTCGATCGCCTGGGCGCCGGTGGTAAAGTGAACAACCGCGTGCTCGCCCTGCCCGGTTTCCGGATCCAGCCCGGTCACATCCGCCGGTATGAAATTGCCGCGCCCGATGATCGGGCCGCCCATCCAGCCATTGCCGTCCGGTTTTGGCAGGCCGGCAACTGCAAAATCCTTGACCGGGATCTCCCGCTCACTTTTGAACGAAACCACCATGCCGTTGACAATATCCAGGTCATCTGTGGTTTCGCCCCAGGCCCTGGCTACCAGGTTCAGTACCTGCCGGCGGGCATCCTGCGCCGCAGCAATAATGGCATTGCCGGTGCTCCAGGTGATGCGGCTGGCGACCGTCTGCCATTCGTAAGGGCTGTAGCGCGTGTCGACCGGGGTGGCCACCCGGACACTTTCGTAGGGTACGCCGAATGCGGCGGCAGCCATCTGGGCAGCCACGGTGAATGCACCCTGGCCGATATCCTGGCAGCCGACGCCCAGGGTCAGCGTGCCATCCTCGGCCAGCTCGATCCAGGCGCTCGAACCGGCATTCCCGGGCATGGCCGGGGCTTTCCACATCAAAGCCAGCCCCTTGCCGCGGCGTTTATTGGGCGCACTCGGCTGAGCCTTCCGGCCCCAATCGATCGCCTCGGCGGCTTTCTCAAGACATTCGGAAAGCCCGGTCGGGTGCATCCGACCGCCGGTCGGCAAAATGCTGCCGCCCTTGAGACAGTTGCGCCGGCGGAATTCAACTGCATCCATCCCGATCTCGTGCGCCAGTTCGTCGATACACTGTTCCAGGCCGGAGTGCATCTCGGGCATCCCGAAGCCGCGCATCGGCCCGCCCACCGGGTGGTTGGTGTAAACGCAGTAGCTGTCGGTATGGACATTGGGTACTTCGTAAGGACCGGTGCAGCTGTAACCGGCGGCACGCGTAATGTTCACGCCATATTCCGTATAGGCCCCGCCATCCCAAAAGAAGGTGTTCTGCATTGCCAGGAGTTTGCCGTCCACGTCGCAGCCCATCTTGAAGGTTGCCACCAATCCCTGGCGTACGAAGGCCGTGAAAAATTCCTCTTCGCGCGTCAGCAGCAGCTTGACCGGATAGCCGCGCACTTTGGAGGCGATCGCGACTGCCAGGGATTCCATGCTCACACCGGCCTTGCCTCCAAAGCCGCCTCCCACCAGCGGCGCGATCACGCGCATTTTGCTCTGGGGTATGCCCAGGGTTTCGGCGATCAGGTCTCGCTGGGCAAAGGGGGATTGGGAACTGTCCCACAAAGTGGCTTCGCCCGACTCCTCCACTTTGGCAATCGCCACATGCGGTTCGATCGGTACGTGCTGGATGTGGGGGATGCGGTATTTGCGTTCGATGACTTTACTGCACTTCTGCCAGGCAGAGCTCACATCCCCCTTGCGGATCTTGAAGTGATTGGAAATGTTCGAGCCCGGTCGCGGCAGTATGAAGCTGGCCACGATATATTGACCAAGCTCTGGATGCAGCACGGGAGCCTGGGGGCTTGCGCCAAATTCAGGGTCGAAGACCGGCTCCAGGACTTCATACTCAACGTCGATAAGATTGACTGCCTTCTCGGCGGTCTCCGGGTTGATGGCTGCCACACCCGCCACCGGATCGCCGACATAGCGCACGCGCTCACGGCAGAAGATATGCCGGTCTTTCAGGTACAACCCGATGAAACCGGGAAAATCCTGGCCGGTGACAACCGCTTTTACGCCCGGCAGGGCGAGCGCCCGGCTGACATCGATCTTCTTGATGAGGGCATGCGGATAAGGGCTGCGTTTGATGCGCGCATAAAGCAATTTGTTGCCGAACTGGATATCATCTGCATACAGCGCGGCACCGGTGACTTTTTCGCGGGCGTCGATGCGCGGCTTGCTCTCGCCGACCGGACTGCTTGATTTTGGGGTAATGGGATGTGCCATAGTGGTTGCCTTTTCAGAGACACTTTAAAACTTTTTTTAACCACTGATAGATACAGTTGAACTTCGGTTTCCAATAAAACTCTCAATACAAGGTTCTTTATCCTGTTGATCTGGGTTCATCTGCCTGCGCCAGTACCGCAGGTACAGGTGTGGCGAATATCATCAAGCTCTTGTCGCCTGCAATTTGGCAGCTTCTTTGATACTTTCGAGGATGCGGATATAGCCCGTACAACGGCAGAGGTTGCCCACCAGGGCCTCACTGATCTCGTCCTCACCCGGATCCGGGTTGCGGTCGAGCAGCGCCCGGGCGCTGATCAGCATGCCCGGCGTGCAGAAACCGCATTGGACGCCGCCGGCTTGCATCATGGCAGCCTGAACCGGGTTGAGCTGTCCGTCGCTCGCCAGTCCTTCGACCGTAATGACCTCGGCTCCGTCGCACTCCACCGCCAGTACCATGCAGCTGTTGACCGGTTCGCCGTTCAACAGAACGGTACATGCGCCGCATTCTCCGGCCGAACAGCCATTTTTCGTTCCGGTCAATGCCAGGCTTTCGCGCAGCAAGCGCATGAGGGTCAGGTTGGATGGCACCCGGACCTGTTCAAGACTGCCGTTGACCGTCAGACTGATTTCGTGGAAAGCCATGTTTACCTCCCGGCATCCTGCCGCTGCAATTTCTGCCAGACCTGGTTGAGCGCCATTTCGGTCAAGTTCCTGACCATCTGCTTGCGATAACGAGCGCTGCCGCGCACATCGTCGATCGGCGTGCTGGCTTCGCTGGCCAGGCAGGCGGCCGCATGGATGGATCCGGACGTGATGGCTTGCTCTGCGAGGGCGGCCTCTGCCTCGGCGGCGATCAGCGGTATGGGCGCCACGGAGGACAAGGCAATCCGGAAGCGAAAACCGGAAGGCAGACTGGGGGCCGGGCTGCCCAGCACGGTCACGCCCACGATCGACAGGTCGCTCAGTTTATTCCTTCCAAGCTTCAGATAGGTACCGGCACTCCCACCAGGCGGCACAGGCAAACTGACGGCCGTGACGATATCGCCGGGTTTCAGCGTGGTCTTGCCGGGGCCGAGGAAGAATTCAGACAGCGTTTCCAAGCGCGGGCAGGCCGTTCCATGGATCTGCAGCTTCCCATCCAGCACCAGGCAGGCTCCGATGGTATCGCCGGCCGGGGAAGCATTGCAAAGGTTACCGGCGATGGTGGCGCGTGTACGCAGCTGGTAGCTGGCCACAGAACGGCAGGCTTCTGCCAGCAGGGGATAATATTTCTGCACCTCCGGCGAGGCGATGACCCGGTTCATATTGACCGCAGCCCCGATGGTCAGGCCCACCAGCGGGTCAAAGCGAATGGCGTCGGTACCGTCCAGGTGCTTCACATCCACCAGGAATTTGGGCACCAGGAAGCCATCCCGCATACGCACAAAAATATCCGTTCCTCCCAGGAACGGACGCGCTTCATCGGGGTGTAGCGCCAGGAACTGGCTGGCTTCGGCCAGTGACTCCGGCTTGATGTAGTCGAACTCGGGGAGCGTAGGATGCGTTTGAGGCTTCATCTTGTCTTCCTCATACCCGATATCAACTTGCTTTTATAAAAAGGGAACGATAATCTGTACAGGCGGAATACCATCAGGGCCTTTCTCTTCGCCTGACTCTATTATTATGACACAATTTGAGAGTTTTGGGTCTCAATATTTCGGGAACGTGGGAGTGGACTTTGAGACATCTTGAGGAATTAGGTTTTGGATGAGTTAACCGCGCAGCCCCGAAGAGCGCAGTGTATTTTATTATTCCAGCAAGCCAGAGCCATTTCCATCATTCAGGATCCGGTTCTGGGCATCCCACAACCTGCAGTAAAGCCCACCCATGGATAACAATTCAGCCTGCGTGCCGCGCTCGAACATGCGGCCGTGATCCAGGACGAGGATCTCATCCATACTTTCCAATCCGACCAGCCGGTGGGTGATGAGCAGGAGCGAGCGGCCGGCTGCCACAGGCATGAGTGTGTCGAGGATGAGGCACTCATTGTGCGGGTCCAGGTTGGCAGTCGGTTCATCCAGCAAAAAGATGGGGGCAGCCTTCAATAAGGCCCGCGCGATTGCCAGGCGCTGGCGTTCGCCGGCGCTCAGACGCAGGCCGCGTTCACCGATGAATGTGTCATAGCCATGCGGCAAGCCGGCAATAAAATCGTGGATCTGCGCCCGCCGGGCGGCGTCTTCAATCTCCGGCTGGCTGGCATCCGGCCGCGCCAACCGCAGGTTTTTCCGGATGGTATCGTTCGAGAACCAGGTGCGCTGGGAAATACAGCTGAACATGCGGCGCACAGCCTCCTGGGGATAGGCATGCAGATCGCGGCCATCCAACAGGATCTGCCCTTGCGAATAATCCCAGAAACGCAGCAACAGGTTGGCCAGGCTGGTTTTGCCGGCCCCGCTGGGACCAACGATGGCAATGCGCTGGCCGGGCTGCAGTGAAAAATCAATTTCCTGCAGAGCGGGCTGAGGGCTGCCGGGGTAGGAAAAGCTCAGCTGGGAGAATTGAAGGGATGGAGGTGAGCCCTGATCGCGGACGACGGACCATTGACCACTGGACGCTGATGGCTGAGGACTGACCACTGACAGCTGATCGCTGACGGCTGGTTCCGCATCCACGATTTCGAACAAGCGGCTGGCGGCCTGGCGGACGGAAGACAAGGTTTGCGCAGCCAGGGGCAGCGGCATGACGGCTTCGAAGCCGGCCAACGCGGACAGCGCAAGCACGGCCAGCATGACACCAGGGATCTGGCCCGAACGGACGAGCGGGATTGTCAGCACGAGCACCGCCAACATGCCCAGGTTCACCAACAGGACAGTCGAAGCGTTGGAAATTCCGGTCAAACCTGCCAGGCGGCGCTGCGTATCGCCACAGGCTTTTCCATCCTCATAAATATGCTGCGAGTAATCGGATGCGCGTCCAAAGACGAGCAGATCGGCCAGGCCGCGCATACCATCCACGAGACGCGCCTGCAGGCTGGCGCGGCGCGCGATGAGCTGCGCACCGAGGCGGCGGCTGAGGCCGGAAGCCAGCAGCGGAAGACAGAGGCCAAGCAGGAGCATGAAAGCCAGGTATGTCCAGCCCAGCGCGCTTGAATACAGCCCCAGGTAGACTGCCATCCCCGCGGCAACCAGCAGCGCCACGAGCGGCGGGGAAACCACGCGCACGTAGAAATTCTCCAGCGTTTCCACATCTGAGATAATGCGGCCCAGCAGGTCACCAGAGCGGTAGTGCATCAAGCGGGCTGGAGCCAGGGGTTCGAGCGCCCGGTAGAACCAGATGCGCAGGCGGGCCAGCAGGCGAAATGTCACGTTATGGGAAGTCAGGCGTTCGGCATAGCGGAAGACTCCGCGCGTAATCCCGAAGAAACGCACGCCCACGATGGCCACCTGCAACGCGCCAATTCCCGGATGCAGAGCGGCCGAAGAAATCAGGAAGGCCGAAGTGCCCATCAGGCCGACGTTGCTGCCGATGGTCAAAACGCCCAGGAAGACCGAGAGGGCCACCCAGGCCCAGGAACCCTTAAGGAAATCAAGGAGACGGGGGATAATGGAGAATTGCCGATTTTTGATTTTTGATTTTTGATTGAGAAGAGGGTGCTGGTCAAAGGTCAAAGGTTGATCCCCAAAGGACCCTGATTGAGCTAGGGCAGGCGCGAACAGGCGGTCGATGTGGACATTTGATATATGACTTTCGACTCGCCCTATCTGACTTTCGACTTTCTCCGTTTGACTTTTAAGTTTGTGCGAAGCATTAACCAGGGAGGCATAGACGCCATTGTGCGCCAGCAGTTCGGGGTGGGTGCCGGTTTCGACGATCCGGCCGCCTTCCAGGACCACGATCCGATCCGCCTGAAAAACCGTGTTGAGGCGGTGGGCAATCGTGATAACGGTTCGAGGCTGCTGCCCGGCGGCTGCCTGGCCGCTCAACAAGGCGTGGAAGCTGGTCTCGACCAGCGTCTCCAGCTGCGGGTCCAGACTGGAAGTCGGTTCATCCAGGATCAGGATGGGAGCATCTTTAAGAAACGCCCGTGCCAGGGCCAGCCTTTGAGCCTGCCCCGTGCTCAGGCGTGCGCCTTCTTCACCAATGGGTGTCTCGTAGCCATTCGGCAGAGCTTGAATGAACTGCTCCAAGTGTGCCTGGCGGGCGGCTTGCATGAGCTCAGCGGAGCTGGCTTCCGGTTTCGCCAGGCGCAGGTTGGCGGCAAGCGTATCCTGGAACAGGGACGGGTTCTGGGGTACCCAGGCTACCAGTCTGCGCCAGGTTTCAAGCGGAATTTCGGTCGAGGGTTCGCCATTGAGGCTCAAATGTCCGGCAGCGGGTTCGATCAAACGCAGCAGCAGGGCTGCCAACGTGGATTTCCCGGCACCGCTCGAGCCGACCAGGGCAATATGTTCCCCGGCATGGATTTCCAGGGTGATATCGTTGAGG
>JADGQB010000181.1 GCA_017882145.1 Anaerolineales bacterium | reverse complement strand
AGCGGCACCCGCTCCATGCGGAGCGAAGATGACATTCAGATCAGGGGTAGCGGTCATGGTGTCAGTGGCGATCTGAACTTCGGTGTTCTCGTCCCAGTTACCGTACTGCTTGATGACGGTTTCGCCGCAAGCGGCGAGGGCATCGCCGATACCCTTTTGGCGGGCGTCACCGGTCTGGTGGCCAACGGTGCCAGCCATGACCAGGGCGCTGCCCTTGGCGCCATTCAGTTTCTTGCAGACATACTGGCCGAGGGCGGTGGAGGTAGCCAGGTTATCGGTCTGGACCAGGGCAGAGATGTAGGGATCGTCGATGGCCGTATCAGCAGCCAGTAACGGGATGCCGGCAGCCTTGGCCTTGGCAATGGTGTCTTTGAAGACAGTCGGATCCACCGAGCCGATGATGATGGCATCCGGCTTGGCAGTGATCTCGGTGTTGATGGCCTGGACCTGGGCGCTGGCATCCTGGGTTTCCGTGGTCAGATCAACGAATTTGACACCCTTGGCGGCAGCTTCCGCGGCGGCAGCTTTGCCCAGGCCATTCCAGTAATCGTTGCTGGTGGCATAGCCGGAGTAAGCAATGGTGATCGACTTGGCCGGGGCGGCCGGGGCAGAGGTTACTGCCGGGGCAGCAGCTGTGGGTGTATTGCCGGATGCGCATGCCGACAAAAGCATGGTGACGACCATCAATCCGGCGAAGAGCTTGTAGAGCATCTTTCGTTGTAACATTTCTTCCTCCTTGGAAGTAGTTGAACAGGTTGGATAGGTTTGAAAAAAAGTTGGGTGGCAGCTCAATTATTTTTATCTTTTCGTTTTGAGTCTCCTTTCCAGGTTTTTTCGTTTCTTTTAGGATAGTTCCTTCCGGCCGCCCAGCGTTTAAGTGGCTTTTTCTTCAGCTGTAGCAGCACGCCTGACTCTTTCCCTGGCCCTTCTCTGCACAAAATCCAGCCAGACAGCCACGATGATCAGAGCGCCGGTTGCCACCTGCTGCCAGAACGATGGCACATGCAGGTGGATCATGCCGGTTTGCAGGATGGTAATGATCATCACGCCAATAATGGTTTTAACTACACTGCCGGAACCGCCCATCATACTGGTGCCGCCAACAACCACTCCGGCAATGGCCCACAACTCCATGCCATTGCCCCGGTTGACCTGCGCCATATCCACGCGGGCCGTATACACAATCCCAGCCAGCCCGGCCATCAAGCCACTGAGACAGTAATATAAAATCATGTTTTTCTTCACCGGTATACCGGAAAGGCGCGCCACTTCTGGATTGCCACCAACGGCATAAGATTGAAACCCCAACTTTGTGCGATTCAAGATGAACCAGATGACTGCAAAGGCAATTATGCAGTTGATGACTGGTCCCCATGTTCCCGATCCCAGGATGTCAAAGGATGCCGGGAAATGGGACATATTCGAGGCTGCACCAATCATATTGGCCACCCCGCGAAAGGCCAGTTGGGTACCCAGGGTGGCAATCAAGGTCGGAATTCCGGTGCCAGTGACAATCAATCCATTGATCACTCCACACAACACCCCGGCGAGCAGTCCGGCCAGAATTGCCAATGCCACAGGTACGTGATAGAAAGTAAGTAATTGACCAACAACCACCGAGACCAGGGCATATATGGATCCCACCGACAAATCCAGACAACCGCCAATCAGTGCGATGGTCATGCCGGTGCACATAATGAAAAGGATGGAGGCGTTTTCGAATATATTGGCGAAGGCCGCTGTCGATCTGAACGTAGGTGCAAGGACCCATATCGCTGCATAAATTAGAATCAGTGCGACCATGGGGCTTAATATTTCCCTGAACTGACGCATAAACTGCGACTGCTGGGGTTTTGCCTGAGTTGTCATATTCTTCGCATCCTTTTCATGAGATTGGGTTGGATAGATCGTCAAAGGGTTGGCAACGTTACCATTTTCGTTTTATCTTTTTGATCACTGAACAGCTTCTCCCAATGAACCATAGCGACCATACTTATGAACCGCCTGGATCATTGCGACGAAATTTTTGGGTGGAATACCATCCATAATGCTGGTAGAGGATCCAAGCACATAGCCTCCGCCAGGCCCAAGCTCGATACAATATTCCCTGACCCGTTCTTCTATCTCGGACTGGCTGCCGCGCGCCAACAAGACAGTTGGAATATTTCCAATGAATGCCATTTTCCCGGCCCACTGTTTCTTGACGGCAACGATGTCGTTCGATTCTGGTTCAACAGGATGGTTCACATTGATCCCGATCTCATACAGGATCGGCAACACCTTATCCAGTTTGCCATCCGTATGCATCAAAACTAACTTGTTGTGGGCTTTAGCCGGGGCAATCAAGCGCTTCATTCGATGTGGGAATATTTCCATGAACATTTCCGGGCGGATCATCAAACCTGAATTGTAGGCAATATCGTCATTGACCATGACCAATGCGATATCGCCAGCGAACCGGTCACAAATGGCTCTCATGACCTTCTCCTGGTGTTCAGCCAGGATGTCCATGAGTTTCTCCAACAAAGGTCGATTCTTGCGAAACATATAAAGCGAATCGGTAAAACCGATCGCCAACATGGTGCTGTCAAAGAATGAGGTAAGGTTCGGAATGACGCCAACGCCGGTTCCTTGTGAAGCCTGGAGATAACGCTCCAAATATCTAAGTTGTTCGTTTAGAGATGGTGGGGGTTCCAGATTTGCCAGGTCAGCAATGTTCTTTATCATACCGTCAACATAGTGGCGTGTCCCATCAGAAGCCTTCTTAAAAACATTGTTAGGCCTCCAATTAAAATTGCAGAGAACAGCATCTTCCCCCTGGCGGAGGGCGAATTCGACATCGTCTTCCGGCAGGATGGATTGCCCTCCTTCGGCAGCATCTCCAATGGAATAGGTCAACTTGCGTTCCAGGACATACTCGTAAACCTCTTTACTGGTCACCCACAATTCCAGATGCGGAATACGGTCAGGCTCTTGATAGTTTAAGGCCTTGAGTAAGCGCTTGATATCAGATTTGTCGTAGCCGGAAGTATTGAATTTCAATGCAATTCTCCGTGCACGTAGTTACTATCTCTATTAAGAAAACCGGTATCCTGGTAAAAGCCGACTTGAAATCAAAGCCATTGGCTGTCACCATTAATCTTCAGCCTTTCTACGATTTCACGTACTTCCTGTTCTCGATTCCTCGCACACACCAGCAAGGCATCCTCTGAGTCCACGATCACGATATCCTGAAGCCCGATGGTGGCAACCAGACGCTTCCCGCCAAATACAAGCGTATTATGCGTATCAATCTCCTGGTAGGGACCCACAAAGATATTGCCATCCTGGTCCGGAGGCAGCAGGTCTGCCAGGCTTGCCCAACTGCCTACATCCGTCCAACCGATATCCACCGGGATTACCACTACATCCGCAGCATGTTCCATCACGCCGTAATCAATCGTCTGTTCAGCCAGCCTGTTCCAGGCGCGCGCCAATACGGCTTGGTAATCCGAACTGCCTAGTGCGACCTCTACTTCCGTCAATTGAGCATACAGGGCGGGCATTTGATCCCGGAACTCTTGCAAGATGCGATCCACCCGCCAGACAAACATGCCGCTGTTCCACGAATACCTGCCGCTTGTTACCATCTGGCGAGCCACGTCCAATACAGGCTTTTCGGTGAAACGCTCCACGCGGAAGACTGGAAAACCATGAATCGTCCCCAGACTCTCCCCCTGTTGGATGTAGCCAAATCCAGTCGAGGGTGAAGCCGGCTTAATCCCCAAGGTTACCAAGTGCCCATCCCCGGCCAGCGAAGAGGCAGCCTCCAACACCCGGCGGAATTGTTTTGTGTCAGTAATATAGTGGTCGGCAGTCAGAACTGCCATAATGGCTTGCGGATCTGTCTGCCGAAGTTGGATTGCCGCCAGCCCAATGGCGGGCGCCGTGCCGCGACCTACAGGTTCATTGATAAAGCTGGCTACTGGTAGTTCAGGTACCTGGGATGACAACAACGCACTCTGGTCAGCGCGGGTAACTGCGTAAATTTGCTCCGGCTGAAAAAGCGGTGCAAGCCGGTCAACGGCATGCTGGAACATGCTGCGATCCCCCACCAGCCTAAGCGACTGCTTAGAACGGCTGCGGCGGCTCAATGGCCACAGCCTGGTTCCGCTGCCTCCTGCGATGATCACTGCATAATTCATTAAAAGCCTCGCAAATCCACGCTCTGTCTCTTGGGCAATCCTTCTTTGGGTATCCTTTTCAGGACCACGTATTGAATCCCATGCGCTTCACAAAAGCCGCGCTTATCGGGCTTGTCGCCATCTTCGTTGACCGCATAGATATCCGGCTTGATCAGGGCTATCTCCGGCTCGGCATCCATCCAGCCGGCACCGGATGAGATCAATGCCTGCTTGACAAAGCGGATCGACTGCACCACGTAGCGGCGTTCCGCCTGGGGGAACATGGGATGCCCCTGCCCCTTCAAGAATTGAACATTCTGATCGGAACCGACTACCACGTACAGATCGCCCAGCTCAGATACTTCTTCGAAGAAACGTACATGACCCGAATGGAACCAGTCGTAACAACCGGTCACAACCACTTTTTTATTGCTGGATTGATCATCAAGAAAAATATTATGATTCTTCGGAAATAGTTCCAGGAGCGCCTGCTTCACAAGCTGGTATTCGATGCCATTGGAAGCGCAAAAAGCTCGCTTTTGCGGGTTGTCGTTCTTTTCGTTTACCACCCAGACAGCAGTGCCAGGCTCAACCTGGATTGGGAGGCCGTCCCGATCGGCCAGTTGGTTTACGGGATGAACCTGGTTGACATAACGGACGGCCTGCAGCAAATACAAGCGCTCTTCCAGTGGAAATTTAGGGGAAAACCCTTCCAGGCTGCGCACCACCTCATCAGACCACAGGAACACGTGCAGCTCGCCGTGCCGGGAGGCTTCTTCCAGAAAGCGAAAATCGGAGCAACGCATATCGTCAAAACTGCCCGTTACAATGGCTTTCCGCATACCTGTTTCCATACCTTTAGCCGCTGATTCTCACTTTGACCTGGAATGCGCCCGGCACCGGTTCTTCCGAGACCACATACAGATACCCGCCGCCGCATCCGGAATACATGGCGCCTGCATAGCGGTTTTGGTAATAACCCAGGAGGGTCATCAGATCGACCGTGATGGAGGGGTGCCGGACGGTATGAGGCAGTATCTTTTCCCAGCAGATCATGCACAAATTCATCGAGGCCCCCAACGCCCGGCTGTCACAGGCAAGGATTGCATCGTAACAATCCTTGCCAGTCTGACCCAAGCGTGCGATCCAATCCGGATCCAGGTTCTTTTTGCCTAGCGGCGAATACCGGGGCGGCCGCTGTGCAACCGGGATCATATAAATCATTTCTTCCAACCATGCCGCAATCTGGGGATCATTGCATGATTCGACATGGGCTGGAAAATAGCCTCCCTCATAAGCGTAATCGTAATCCAATCGACTGATTCCAGAATAAATAATACCCGCCATATCCTGGGAACCGGAGGGTTCCACCTTTCCATCATTTTCCGCGGCATATAACTCGCGCACCAGCCCAACCGGCTCCCGATCGGGCAGGCTACCACCCCATAAATTCATAGCCACTTTGCGGGTGCTAGTGCCCATCCCGCTGAATTCCATAAAGCGGACCGTCGGCTGCAGAGACACCACCACCATCGAACCGGGTGGATAGGGATTCAGCCTGGATAAGTATGGCTGATCGATCCATCCACCTGCAAAAGCCATCCGATATGGAAGCAAGCCAATCGCATCGGTAATTTCAACAAAAGTCGTTTGCATCTTCTTCACGGATCGCCTGTAGTCTATGCATGGTCTTGAAGTGTTTGTTTACCCATTTTTCGATCAACGTACTGCTTTTCGATACAGGCGTAGGTCTTGACCAGGCCATCTTGGAAGGGTGATGTTGTAAGCACAGGCAGAGGAGGAAAAGAATGATACCAATCGGGCAAAGGTTTCTTATCAATCGCTCGAATACGAGTGAAACCTTGTTCATGAAAATAACGGGTCAGTGCTCCGGCGATAAACCCCCCTGCACCTGCAATCACGATCAGATCATCTTTCTTTGTATCGCTATTCAGTTTGACCGCTGGTTTCTTTTCCATACACGAAACATTCCTTTCATCTATTTTATGGTAACGTTACCATAAAGTGTAAATAAATATTTTCTGCTTTCTTCTTGATCCATTTTTCTCAAAACCTTACTATTGAACCAACTTTCTCACCCGCCCGCTTGACTGCCGGATGACAATCTCGGCAGGTAATACAACTTCCTGGTATTGATCAGACGCTTTACCGCACAATTTATCCAGCAGGATCTCGATCGCCCGCCTGCCCATCTCGTAAGCCGGTTGAGCTGCAACAGTAAGAAAGGGGTAAGTAACCAGAGAAGCCGGGAGATCATCAAAACCCACTACCGCAATATCCTCAGGCACTCTCAATTCCATTTCTTGCAGGGCTTTTAGCGCTCCAAAAGTAATAAAGTTATTGGTAGCAAATAACGCGGTCGGCTTGTACACTCCAGCCAGGGCTTTGTGAGCCATCTCAAATCCGCTCTCTTGAGTGAATGCACCATGATATTCCCACTTTGCATTGATGTTAATGCCAGCTTCGTTCAGGGCTCGTCGATATCCATCCAACCGGTCGCCAGAGGTAGAAACGCCACTTGGACCGTTCAAGATTGCAATTTCACGATGCCCCAGAGATAACAGCAGCCGGGTAAGCTCATAGGCCCCCTCTTCGGAATCACAACGAACAACATCGGTTTGAAGGTCTGGTACCCGCCGATCCAGCACCACAATGGGGATATCTCGCTTTTTTATGAGTGCCACTGAGTCAAGTCCATTCGAGGCGGGTACGAGTAATATCCCATCCACCCTTTTTTCCAACAGCACCTGAAGATACTTCTTTTCTTTGGACACCGATTCATCGGTGTTACAGAAGATTACAGTATAGCCGGCTTCACTGGCGATATCCTCCACCCCGCGTGCAATGGTTGTGAAAAACGGGTTTGTGATATCCGTCAGTACCAATGCCAGGGTATTCGTCCGCTTTGAACGAAGCCCACTGGCCAAGCGGTTGGGAACAAATCCCAATTCAGCTACAGCAGCTTCCACACGAGCGCGGGTTTGTGGGCTGCAGTATCCCGAATTATTAATACACCGGGAAACTGTAATCGGCGCCACGCCTGCCAGCTTCGCTACATCCCTGATATCTGCCATTTAATATCGACCGGATTTTATTTCCTGACGAGACATGGTATCGTTATCATGGTAACAATACCATAATAGCATATTGAAATTGCAATGTCAATAGGTTTTCCTTAAAAAACTAAAATTCCCCAGGTTTGTATTTACTCACTTCCAGAAAGTGTACTAATGATGGATCCGCCTAGTGCCGGAAAAACTCGGATGATGCGGATACCAGCGGTTACCTGCCTAGCGAGCCGCGTCCGTCTGCCATTTGTCAGGTGCATACGGATGTAAGGGCTAGATCCCTTTGCCTCGCAGCAAACCCAGGATGCCAGAGCGCTTCGTGGCAGGTACTTCGCCGTCGGGGTGAACGGCCTGGGCTTTGGCCAGCAGGGCAGCCAGTTCTTCTTCGGGGTTGCGGAACTGCATCGAATACAGGCGGGCGTAGAGACCATTCTGCTCCATCAACTGCTCGTGCGAACCCAATTCGAGGATGCGGCCATTCTCCAACACGGCAATGCGGTGGGCGACTTTGATGGTGCTCAAGCGGTGGGCAATGATGACCGTGGTGCGGTTTTGCATCAGGCGGTTCAAGGCCTCCTGAACCAGTTCCTCGGATTCATTGTCGAGCGAGCTGGTGGCCTCGTCCAGCAGCAGGATGCGCGGATCTTTCAGGATGGCACGCGCGATCGAGATGCGCTGGCGCTGCCCGCCGCTTAGGTTCATGCCGCGCTCGCCGACCAGCGTCTCGTATTGTTTCGGGAAAGCCTTGATGAAATCGTGGGCATTGGCGGCCTGCGCGGCTGCGATCAGCTGCTCT
>JADGQB010000033.1 GCA_017882145.1 Anaerolineales bacterium | reverse complement strand
CCGGCGAATTCGGTCATCAGGCTGATCCCGGGACCGGAAGTGGATGTCATAGCCCGCAGGCCCGACCATCCGGCTCCGACTGCCATGCCGATGGCAGCGATCTCGTCTTCCGCCTGCAGGACTGCATAAGTCTGCTTTCCTTCCGGGGTCTTGCGCAACTGGGGCAGGTAGATGTTCAATGCCTCTGCCAGCGAGGATGCGGGTGTGATCGGGTACCAGGCTTCAAATTGCACGCCGCCGTAGATCGCGCCCAGAGCCGCGGCAGTATTCCCGTCCGACATAATGAAGCCGGAAGTACCATCCATCGGTTCGACGAAATATGGATCAGTTTTCTGCAAATTCTGAGCGGCCCACTCCGCGCCAGCCTGGATCGTCACAAAGTTGGAGTCGACTGCCTGAGCTTTGCCCTTGAAATGGAAATCCAGTGCGGATTTGATCGCGTTCAGGTCGATACCGAGCATTTGCGCTATAACGCCTACATAAACCATGTTGGCAATGTAATCCCGCAGTGAGGACGAGACGTTGGCCGCGCGCACCAGAGTCTTGATCGGCATCGGGTAGATTGAAATATCCTTCCGGTCGATGCCCAACTTGATGTCATCTGCATAATAAAAGGCTCCACCGGGTGAGACGGATGCCAGGTCGCGCGTGAATGATGAAGGGTTCATCGTGACAACCACTTCCTGCTCATCCCGCCGGGCAAGATAACCTTCCTTGCTGAGTCGGATGGTATACCATGTGGGCAGTCCCTGGATGTTGGATGGGAAGATGTTTTTTCCTGAGACCGGAATACCCATTTTGAATAATGCCCGCAGGAGGGTTACATTCGCGGTCTGGCTACCCGAGCCGTTGATTGTCCCAATCGTGATCGAGAAGTCATTAATACATTTTTTGGCTGGCATGATTGCTCCTGATTAATTAGATGCCGAATTAGATAAAAAGAGGCGGAAATATAATAAATCAAACTTGCATGAGGGTCAAGAGGAAGAAAAAAGGATGATAATTTAATGAAACGTAAAAGAAAAAACGTAAAAATAGGGAGATAGGTCGATCAAAATTGAAGAATATTGTGAATTCACTGGTTTGATAATACATCAAAAACTGCGGCAGACATCAGTGCGGCTGCGCGCGGGAGAACAATTTCGTCAAAGTCGAATTTCGGGTGATGGTGACCAGCATCCAGCCCTTTTTCCGGGTTTGCAGATCCAACAAAGAAGAAACAACCCGGCACTCTATCGAGCACGGAAGCGAAATCTTCCGAGCCCATGGTGACGTAATTGGCAGGGTCAACATCCGCATCCGGGAAAAGTCTCCGGGCAGCGGCTTGAACAACGGCGGCTGTACCCGGGTGGTTGACCGTTGCCGGGGTCAATCGCTGCATATCAATTTCAGCCCGACAGCCCATGGCCTGCGCGACCAGATTAACGGTCTCATCGAAGCGTTGCAATACACGTGTGCGTACCTCCGGCTCGAATGTCCGGATCGTTCCCGTCATTTCCACGGCTGGCGGAATCACATTGAAGGTCTCGCCGGCGTGGATAGTGCACACACTTACCACAGCAGTCTGCAAGGGAGCCACATTACGGGCAACGATCCCTTGCAAGGCACTGATGATCTGGGCTGCAGCCAGTACCGGATCCGCCGAGAAATGCGGGGAGGCGCCGTGCCCGCCTTTGCCGATCACCCTTACCTTGAAGATTTCGGCTCCGGCCATCAGCGGACCGTTCGATATGCCAAACCAGCCGACGGGTTTTTCGTTCCAAAGATGCAGGCCAAGGCAGCGGTCTACTTTGGGGTTCTCGAGAACCCCTGCGTCGATCATCTTATCCGCGCCCCCCATGCCCTCCTCGGCCGGCTGGAACATTAATTTTACAGTCCCAGGCAGTTCATTGCGATGGGCGTGCAGCATTCTTGCAACGGTCAACAGGATGGCAGTATGCCCGTCGTGGCCACAGGCATGCATTACACCGGGATTCTGGGAGGCATAAACCGCCCCAGTCTCTTCAACGATTGGCAAAGCGTCCATATCGGCGCGCACAAGGATGACCAGGCCGGGTTTTGCACCTTCGATGAGCGCGGTTACGCCGGTACCGGCAATACCAGGATGGATTTCAAGTCCCAGGGCAGTCAGCTCTCTGGCAACAATCCCGGCGGTGCGAACTTCCTGGAAACCAAGTTCGGGGTGAGTATGAAAATCCCGGCGCAGGGATTGAGTGTATTCAAAAAACGATTCGGCTTCGGTAAGGAATTCTGGCATGGAACCCTCTCTTGAAAATGGACCTGATAACCCGCATTACCGGAATCTGATTATGCGGAATTTTTCCTCATAATATTCATTTTCTTCCGTGCTTTTTTCCGATTTCCGGGAGCGCATGCGTTGTTCGAATTCCTTTGGGTCTCCGATTTGGGACTTGTGTTCTTTCAATGCACGGACTTTAGTTTCCCAGGTATCGGTCACGTCCAGGATGACGGTTGGATTGCCGGTCAGCGAGATCCAGACTTCGCGTGGTCTATGAGGTTGAAGGTCTTCATCTTTTATAAGTTCTGGAAAGAAGAACGGATTGTTTGCGGCCGGGAAGACGGCATCCAGCACCACCTGACCGGTATAACGATGGTCGGGATGGTTGATGTAGTAATCACCAGCGAAGAGATGGGTTGGGTCACAGGTGACGAGGATATCGGGTCTTATCTGGCGGATGGCGCGCACTACTTCGCGGCGCAGTTCAATACTTGGAACCAGATAACCATCCTCCAGGCCGAGAAAACGAACAGTTCTTACGCCGATAATGGCGGCCGCAGCTTCCTGTTCGGCACGGCGGGTTTTACGGATGTGGCCGGCGGTCGCTTGCGGGTCATTGAACCCTTTGTCACCGCCAGTCAAGAGAAAGTAATGGATTTCGTGGCCGGCCCTGGCCCAGCGCGCAAGCGTAGCTCCGCAGAAAAATTCCGGGTCATCCGGATGAGCCAGGATGACCAGGACTTTTTGAGGTTTTTCCCAATCGTCGGGAGCTTTTAGGTCGCCTTCGTTCATAACTTTGATTTTTCAGGGTTTGGACAATTCTCGCAAGGCTGTTGGGATTTGCGCCGGAGGGCTTCCAACTCATCCCAGGGTTCGATTTCTTCACGCATAAATTCCCGCACGCCGGTACCCAGCAATTCGACCCGGACGGTCATTAGAAGTGGGGATACATCCACCACTTTGCCTTCGCCCATGGGTGTGACTACGTGCTTATTTCGCTTGGGGAGTTCTTTGCGGGCAGCGGCATATTGTTCATATTCATAGACCAGGCAGCAGCGCAGGCGGCCGCACATACCGGTAATTTCTTGAGGCGTTAAGGATATGCCTTGCTCTTTCGCCATCTTGATCGAAATCGGGCTGAACTCAGTCAAAAACTTGGAACAACAGCGAGATTCCAGCCCACACGCACCCATCCCTCCCAACATTTTTGCCACGTCGCGCGGACCGATCTGGCGCATCTCAACCTGCGAGGGCAGGTACAGTTTTTGCATGTCGTGTCGCAGAGACTTGAGATCGGCCTTATCTTCGGATTCGGTACTGAACATGAAAGTCAGACGTGCGCCATCGAATGAGTATTCTGCCGCGACAACTTTTACGCCGTGCAGTCTCAATTGTGCAGAGCGCTCGCGGCAGGTAACCATTGCCTCGACTTCCTTTTGAGCCCAGGTTCGGCGCAGAACGAGATCGCGTGCGGTGGCAATACGTTCGATAGGTTTCCAACCCTCGGGGGCGGGGCTAGGACTTTTTACAATCTGAACTACTTCGCCCAGCTGCTTGCCGCGCGAGGTCTCTACAATGACGCGATCACCGACCTTTATCTGTGGAACGGAGGTTGCATCGAAATGATAGGCTTTCCCAATATCCACAAAACGGATACCAACAATAAGTGGTTGCATGGGCATGATTATAGCAGAATTCCTTTTTAGGAACCTGTCCCATCCGGTGGGAGGGTTCCGGGATTTTTTTACTCGATTTTAATGACGGGCGTTGTTTTTTCGCTTAGAGCCTCAATACTGATACGAGCAGCCACCTGTCCGGCAATGGCCATGAGCGAACGAGCCGCTTCCGAATCGGGCCGGGAAGCTACGACGGGTTCGCCAGTATCGCCGCCGATCCTGACGGATTGTTCCATCGGGACTGCACCCAGGAATGGGACTTTGGCAATGCGGGCCAGGTCTTCGCCGCCACCCGAGCCAAAGAATTCTCCGCGCATATTTTCGATGACGCCCAGGATGGGCACTTCCAGGGTCTGGAACATGGCCAGGCCGCGGCTGGCATCTTCAAGCGAGACTGCCTGAGGCAGGGTCACAATCACTACGCCAGATAGTGGGAGGATTTGTGCCAGGGAGAGCGAAGCATCGCCCGTGCCGGGCGGCAGGTCAATGATAAGGTAGTCAAGTTCGCCCCACTCGACATCTGCCAGGAATTGACGGATGGCTGAATTGAGCATAGGGCCGCGCCAGATGAGCGGTTGACCTGGCTTTACCAGGAACCCCATCGACATCAATTTGACGCCATAAGCCTCAGCCGGGATGAGCTTGTTGCCTTGAGTCCCGGGGATATCATGGATGCCCATCATGGTGGGAATATTGGGCCCGTAAATATCAGCATCCATCAGGCCTACGCGTGCGCCGGTTTGCGCCAGGGCTACGGCCAGGTTGGCCGAAACCGTGCTTTTACCCACGCCGCCTTTCCCGGATGCGACTGCCACCGCGTTACGAATGGGCAGATTAAGGACACCGCGATTTCGCCCATCGTTTGGAACACTGGCGTCCATCTTGATATTGACGGACTTTACACCGGGAATGGCCAGCACGGCTTCACGGGCTTGTTTTTCAATGCTGCCTTTAAGCGGGCAGGCAGGAGTGGTCAACATGATTTCGAAATTAACGGTGGCATCCTGAATCTTGATGTCACGGATCATGTTCAATGTAACCAAGTCGCGGTGCAATTCGGGTTCCTGAACCTTGCTTAGGGCGGCCAGTATGGATTCGGAAGAAATGTTGTTATTTGGCATGGTTTCCTGTTTTTAATCTATGGATGATCCAATGAATCACTTGTAAGGGAAGCTTTATCTTTTAAATATTTCTCAACTTCGCCCCTGGCCAACTCGTAGACCTTGGTGAGCGCCTCATCGTTCTCATGAAAGCGTTTCAGGCTCTGTTTGGCACAAACCGTGCAGCCATTCATGGCACGATATGAGTCTGCATTACAAGTGCCACAATTGTTCATGCGTGCCATCATCAGTATAAAGGCCATCAACGCGGAACTATCCGGCCCAGCATCAATGACACTGGTGACCAGATCCTGCCAAGCCGCACCGCGCAAGTCATGCAAGGCCGGCAAAACGCGTGGAGGAAAGAGCAAATCAGTATCAGGGTTGTACATCGAAGATCTAGTCTGCTTTGGTAGGGGCAGTGCGGGCGGCCAGCTTGGCGGCTCGTGCGGCATTCTCACGGGTTGCATTTTCCGGCCGGATGCTTTCGTAATACTTGGTCGGTTTAGAGAGCATGGCCTTATTGTAAATATGGCGCCCAAAAGCGGCCAGTTCGTAATCGTGATCCATTTTAATTGCGTCAAATGGGCAGTATTCCGCGCACAAGCCGCAGTTCATGCAAATATCCGCATCAATATAGAACTCGGCTGGGTCCGGGATTGGGCGCCCGGTGGCAGGATCTGTCGAACGTACGATCCAGATACACTGCGGCGGACATACCTTGGCACAAATACCACAGGAAGTGCACAGCAGGTTCTTTTCGCCATTCGGCCCCTCATTATAGACTAGAAAGGGGATGAAACGGAATTCCTCCGGAACGGGGATTTTCTCTTCCGGGTATTGGACCGTAAAAATACCGCGCGCATCTTTGCTGCCTCGATGCGCTATGCCTGCATCCGTATTGTAACGTCTACCGATCCAGCTCAAATCATCCAGGTAAGTCTCAAAAAACCGTTTTAGGCTTACACTGAGGCCCTTTAATATGCCCTTACCGTACATATCGTTCATAGCTTTCTCCTTGTACCTGTAAGTGCTAGCGGTCCACTTCGCCCAGGACGATATCGATCGAGCCGAGGATGCCCACCACATCGGCGACTTTTTGTCCGATGCACATTGGGCCGAAGGCGGTCAGGTTGATGAAGGATGGGGCACGCACATGATAGCGCCATGGTGTGGGCTTACCGTTCGAGACAATATAAAAACCGAGTTCACCCTTCGGACCCTCCACCCGTCCGTAAGCCTCGCCGGCAGGGACACGTACCTGGTACATTGGTTTAACCGATGTGACCGGGCCTGGCGGGATTTGCTTGACAGCTTGTTGGATGATCCGGATACTCTGGCGAATCTCGTCGAAGCGTACCATCAAGCGGTCATAAATGTCGCCATTCTTCCGCGTGCAGACATCAAACTCAAAGCGATCGTAAATGCTGTATGGCTCAGCCCGGCGCAGGTCATAAGGAATGCCCGAGGCACGCAGCATGGGGCCGCTGACAGAGTAACGGATGGCGTCCTCGGCGGTTAGAACACCCTGGCCGACACCCCGTGAACGGATAATCTCGTTCTCACTCAGGAAGCGATCGATTTCGTCAATTTTTCCAGGCAGACGCTCGAAGAAGATTTCCTTGATCTTTTGGAATGTGCCTTCCGGGAAATCGCGGGCAACGCCGCCGAAGCGGAAGTAATTGCACATCATGCGCGAACCGGCTACAGCTTCAAAGATATCCAGGATCAATTCGCGCTCTTCCAGGGCATACAGCATGGGGGTGAAGTAAGCGCCCAAATCGTTTAGTAATGTGCCGATCAAGAAAAGATGGTTTGAAATGCGGGTCATTTCCGCCATCAGCACGCGGATATAGTCAGCCCGTTCCGTTGGCGCGATACCCATAAGTTTTTCGACCGCAAGCGCATAGCCAAAATTATTGCTCATCGATGCAAGATAATCCAGGCGGTCGGTATAGGGCATGTTCATGAGATAAGTATTGCGCTCACCGATCTTCTCATGGTTGCGGTGCAGGTAGCCCATGACTGGCTTGAGGTTGACAATCTCCTCGCCATCCAACATGACTGCCACCCGGAACACCCCATGGGTGGAAGGGTGTTGAGGCCCAAGGTTGACGATGATGTGATCGGTATTTAGGCCGATTTCGTTCTTTTGGTATTTGCGCAGGGCATCGTAAAGAGCTTTCTCGGGATCAAAGGATTCTGCCTCTGGTGAGAAATCGGGCGGATAAGCAATATTATCGGCGTAAGGATTATTGCTTTCAGCCTGGACAATCTTGCCATCCGGCCAACGGTTCTTATAAGGCTTGGCCTCCTCTTCAAAGTAAGGCTCATGCCAATCCTTGCGCAATGGGAAGCCCGAGAAACCCTCCCACATCAGGATACGACGCAGATCCGGATGTCCGCTGAATTTTATGCCAAGCAGATCCCAGGCTTCGCGTTCCTGAAACTCTGCGCCGGGATAGATGGAAACCAAGGATGGGACTTCCACAGGATCCTGGCGCGGAACCTGGACTTTAAACATTACCCCCGATCCGCCGGTGGTCCGGTAAACCTGGTAAACGACTTCCATCTTCCCTTCGGGCAGGTAATCAACACCGGTCACGGATGAAAGATAATCGTAGCCAAATTCGTCCCGTAATGCAGTCGCGAATTCAACCAGGCGGGATTTGTCAACCAGCCAACCTGAGTAACCCGGGCGGGCGTCGGGGGTGGCCCCGTCTGGGAAACGGGTCGAAAGATCGAGAGTTTGGACGGCGGCGGGGGTTGTCATGCCTGCTCCTGGAGCTTTGCTTCGTTCTTGATCAGGTCCAGCTTGCGCGGGTCGATCAGGTCCGGCCCGAGTATTGGAATGGGGATTTCGGCCAGATCCGAACCTTTTTTATACCAGCGGGAATTCTTGATGGACTCGCCTCTGATCTTTTCCTGAACTTTCATCAGGCCATTGAGAAGAGCTTGCGGGGTTGGAGGACAACCGGGAACATATACATCCACCGGGATAAACCGATCCACACCTGAAACAACGTTGTAGCCTTCCTTGAAGGGCCCTCCGCCGGAGGCACAGGCGCCCATTGCCAGTACATACTTCGGTTCAGGCATCTGGTTATACAAGCGGACGATAGTCGGCATCATCTTCTTGGTAACCGTGCCTGAGACGATCATCAGGTCACTCTGGCGCGGGGATGGGCGCATGATTTCCATCCCAAACCTGGCCAGGTCGAACCGGCTGGCTGCGGTGCAAATCATCTCAATGGCACAGCAGGCCAATCCAAACATCAGTGGCCAGACCGAAGCGCTACGACCCCAGTTATATATCCGGTCAAGGCTGGTGATGGCAATCTGTCCTTTTATTTCGGGGGGGATGTCAAAACCAGGGCTGTTTAATTCATTCGAATCCATGCTTACACTCCACTATTGATCTGATTTGTTTGGCACAGCACACAGGAAACACCCTTTTTATGGGAAAATGGCGTCCGATAATGGATGCTGGTTCAAGGATAAACCAACACCAGGCAATCCTCAGACGAAGCTGGATTATAGCCGTCTGATGAAAACCTGTCAAATTTATTATGCAAATATATTTTTGCAAAAATAGTATAATGCTGGCATGCGACCGACGACCCGTTTTCAGATCCTGGAGT
Organism: Anaerolineales bacterium; assembly: GCA_017882145.1. Classification (GTDB taxonomy): domain Bacteria; phylum Chloroflexota; class Anaerolineae; order Anaerolineales; family Villigracilaceae; genus UBA877. The sequence continues at coordinate 11,647 of JADGQB010000033.1, read as the reverse complement.
ACTTGCGAAAAAACCGGACCGCTTCTGGCCATGAACTAAGCCGTGCCCTGAGCATGACCGGTGCGAATATTCGCCACCACCTGGCAGTGCTTGAATCGAATGGGTTGATCGAGTCCATAAGTCACCGGCAAGAAGGACGTGGCAGACCGGTCAAGATTTACGGACTTTCCCGAAGGGTAGTGGGCGATGGATTGGAAGACCTGGCAAGAGCAATGTTGGATGTATTTGTGAAAAGTCCAACCGGGGAAGCGCCGGAAGCAGGCCTGAGGTCGATAGCTGTGCACATGGCTAGCGAAACCAGCCCGGTCCCGGAACGTCTGCTCACGCGCCGGTTGAACCAGACCGTTGACTGGCTCAACGAATTGCATTACCAGGCACGTTGGGAGGCAGGAGTGGATGGACCGCACATCATCCTTGGACAATGTCCTTATTCCGCTATCATCACGGATTACCCGGAATTATGCCGGATGGATGAATTCCTGCTGGAGCAGCGGACCGGTCTGCCGGCTGAACAGACTGCCAAGCTTCAGCCTAGTGCAAAAGGCTATCCTTTCTGTACGTTCAAGTTCAGTGGGAAAAAATAAATCTCAAGGCATGTCTCATTACAATATCGGTTTTTTCCGGGATGGTTGACATTAGTACCTGAGCATGGTAATCGAGTATAGTTGGAGGGGGATTTTCATCCCTTGGGAGATGCAATGATCAATATCATCACTGACAGTACTGCAGACCTGGGAACAGAAATCTCTGACGAGTTTCAGTTGAAAGTCATCCCGCTTTCGGTAACAATTGGTGGCAATGTTTTCAGGGATGGGGAAGACATCTCGCAAAAAGAGCTATTTGCGCTGGTGGAGAAACATGGCGAACTGCCAAAAACCGCTGCGCCTGCCCTGGGCGAATTCATCAAAATGTTCGATCAGCCGGGAGATAGTGTTTTTATCGGCATTTCATCCAAACTTTCGGCAACCATTCAGAATGCCCGCCTGGCAGCTGATTCTTTCCCGCCCGGGAAAGTACGGGTGATTGATTCGCTCAACCTTTCGACCGGAGTAGGCCTACTGGCGCTCAGGGCGGCAGAGTTACGCGACCGTGGCCTTTCCTTAGATCAGATCGAAAAGGAACTCCTGGATTCCGTTTCAAAACTACGCAGCTCTTTTGTAATTGACACGATGGAATATTTGTACAAGGGCGGGCGCTGTACCGCTCTACAGGCAATTGCCGGGAGTGTACTAAAAATCCATCCGATCATCGAAGTAAATCATACTGGTGCGCTGGGAGTGAAAGAGAAAGCTCACGGTACGCTCAAGAAGGGTTTCCAGAGGCTGCTGGATGATTTTGAAGAACATCTGCCTGAAATTGACCGGGGAAGAGTTTTCGTCACCCATACCTGCGTGGATGAAACGGGTGTGCAATTCCTTGTAAGCAATATCGGCCGGATTGCCGCTCCCAAGGATGTTCGCGTGACAAAGGCTGGTAGTGTAATTTCCAGTCACTGCGGACCGGGGACAGCCGGTATATTGTATTTTGTGAATTAAGCCTTCCATAGGCAAAAAATCCCCGGCTTATGAGCCGGGGATTTTTTGCCTTATCCCATTTCAACGATCACTTCGTTCAGGGTGCCTTCTTTTTGCGTTGGCAGCTCTCCCAGGATTGATTGCCCGTTAAGGCTGACTGCCTTGACGCCCTTTTGGACGCCTGTGGGGTTTTTCACCTGGATGTGATAGGTGGCTCCGCGCCATTGGCGTGTAATCTCGAACTCCTTCCAATCCGCCGGGATACAGGGATCAACCGTCAGCCCGGTATAGCCGGGGCGGACGCCCAGGATCCAGTGGGTCGCTGCGTGATAAGCCCAGCCGGCAGAACCGGTCAGCCATGGGTGGCGTGCCCGGCCGTGGGCGGTATGGTCGCGCCCCATTACGAACTGGCAATAGGAGTAGGGTTCGGATTGGCGGATCTCGATGATGTCATTTTGATTGTAGGGCAGGGTGGCATCGTAGAATTTCATGGCGCGCTCGCCGCGGCCGAGTTTGCATTCGGCAACAATCGCCCACGGATTGGGGTGACTAAAGATGGCCGCGTTTTCCTTGATGCCTTTATACACACGCGTCACGTAGCCGATATCGTCATCCGGGGTGGAATAAGCCGGCCAGAGCAGGTGGATACCATATTTCGAATACAGGTGCCTGTCAACCGAATCCATGCACTTCCGACCGTGCTCCGGTGTAGCAGCTTCAGAAAGAACTGCGAGCGAGTTGCTTTCCAGGAATATCTGGCCTTCCTTATTTTCATGAGAGCCGATCTTGATGCCTTTCCTGGTGAAGCCGCGCAGATACCATTCCCCGTCCCATAAATTCTCTTCACAAGCCTGGCGGACCTTTTCGGCAATATCGGAATACTTCTTGACATCCTCTGTGCGATTCAGAAACCTGGCTGCTTCGATGAATGTGATCAACGCCCAATGGTGCAGGAACGAGACCATGGCACTTTCTCCACCGCCCAGGTTGAGACAATCGTTCCAATCGGCGCGCAGGCCCAGGCAAATGCCGGATTTACCGATCTGTTCGGCGGAAAAATCCAGCGAGCGCTTGAGATGCTCATAGACCGTGGCTTCACCGCCATCCGCGAACGGGATGACCTGGTCGAAAAAGGCCACATCGCCGGTCTCTTTGACATACTCACAGGCGGAGGCGACGATCCACAAGGCATCGTCGGAACAGGTGTCTTTCAGGCCATGGATGATATCGGCCTTATTAGGGGTGGGAACAACAGTTAATAGTTTGGCATCCGAACCCTTGGTATCCTGCTTCTTGAATACTTCCGGATCGAACAGGTGCAGACCGTAGCCCTGTTGAACCTGACCGTTGAACAACTCTTCCATACGCTGTTTCACTTTTAACGGATTGGTATGCGGCACCGACATCACATCCTGTGAGGTGTCGCGGTAGCCGAGGCCGGTGCGCCCGCCGACTTCGACAAAGGATGCAAACCGCGACCAGACCACACAGGTCTCAGCCTGGTAAAGCGTCCAGATATTTACCATGGAATTCAGGCCAGCATGCGGTGTCTTGCATTGGAATCTTTCCAACTTGGCCTGCCAATATTCTTTTAGACCGGCAAAAGCCTGGTCCACGTTGGCGAGGTTGGAATACTTGGAGCGGATTTCCTGGCCAATAGCGCGATTGCCAACGCCCAGCATGAAGATAAGGCGGGTCTGCTCGCCTGGCTTCAAATTGATTTTCTTGTGCAGCGCGCCACAATGATTGCCGCCCAGCTCGGAACTGCCGGAGCATTGGCCTCTGGAGACGGCTTCGGGGTCAGTTTCGGTATGATAGGTGCCGATGAAGCTGTCCCGCAGGCAGTCATACGAGTCCGGTTTGAAATTGGCAGTGATATAGTGGAAAGTAGTGGGTTGGTAGAAGAAATCGTATTCGATCACGCCATCCGCATAATTCGAGCCACTGGCGTACAGGCTCATCTGCAAATTCTGGTTATCGATCTCGATGTGATGGTAAGAAAATTCAACGTAGGAGAAGACGGATAATTGGCGCGGCTTGTCGGACAGGTTGCGCAGGTTCACATCCCAGAGTTCAACATCCTCCTCGACCGGGATGAAAATCAACTGGCTGGCCTGGATGCCCTGGTAATCGCAGGAGAATTTCGAATACGATAGGCCGTGACGGCACTCATATTTCGCTTTGGTGAGATCCTTCCCGGTTGGCTGCCAGGAGATGGTCCAGAATTCACCAGTCGCATCGTCGCGGATGTAAACGTAATGGCCGGGCCGGTCGAGGGGCACTCCATTCTGGCGGAAGCGGGTGATACGCCCGTGTTCGGCAGACTGGTAAAAGGAGTAGCCACCGGCGTTGTGCGACAGGACCGTGCACAGATCTTTCACGCCGATGTAATTGGTCCAGGAGACGGGTATATCGGGCCGTTCGATCACATATTCTCTGTTCTGGTCGTCAAAGTATCCGTAATGCATTACTATTCTCCATTAAATCAAATATTAAACACAACCCCCATAGCCTGGGGGCAGGCGGACACGAAGGTTTAATTCTTTCCCAAGCAAAATTGTTTGAGCCAGGCAATTAATTCAGCGGCCTTTTCGGTGTTATCGGCCTCCACCATAAAACGCAGGACTGGTTCGGTGCCGGAGAAGCGCAACAGCGCCCAGTTATCGTTCTCGAGCAGGATCTTCGTGCCATCGTAATGGGTGACATTCAAAACCGGATAGTTCCCGATGCTTGTGATGGGGATATCTTTCAGCAGCTTGGGAATGGCGACGCGCATTTCGGGGGTGGCTGGGATATTCTCTTCAAGGCTGTATAAGCGCCCGGAGATCTTCCAGGCCTCCGCCTGCATTTCGGAGATCCTTTTACCGGTACGGGCCAGCATCTCCACCACCAGGGCACAGGCGAAAATGCCATCTTTGCCGAGAATATGACCACGCACGGTGAGACCGCCGCTCGATTCACCACCCAACAAGGCATCATGTTCGACCATGCCGGCGGCGATGTGCTTAAATCCGACCGGGACTTCGTAACTCTTTTCATTTAGTTTTGCAGCCATCCGGTCGAGCATGTGGGTGGTCGCCAGGTTGCGGACCACGCCGCCGCGCTGACCGCGCACCTCGTGCAGATACCAATAAACCAGCAGGAGCAGATCGTTGGTTGTAATGTAGCGGCCTTTTTCATCAATGATGGCGATGCGGTCGGCATCCCCGTCGGTGGCAAGTCCCAGATCATAGTGACCTTCTTCCAGGTCGGAGATCAGCAAGCGCAATGATTCCAGGTCGGGAGCCGGGGAGCGCCCACCAAAGAGCGGGTTACGGCGTTCATGAATGAAGGTCACACGACAGCGCGCCTCGGTCAGGATGATGCCCAGGGTCAGCTGGCCAACGCCGTACATCGGGTCAACGATCACACGCAAGTTGGCCCTGCGAATGGCTTCCATATCGATCAATTTTTCAACGGCATCCACGTACTCGTTGGTCATGTCACGCCGTTTGACGATGCCGGCTTCCAAAGCCAGGTCGAGGTCGAGTTTTACCACGTTCCAGGCGGTGAGACGATTGGTCTCCGCGGTGATCTGGCGGGTTTCCTCGTCGAGCAGCAGCGAACCATCGCCGCGGAAGACTTTCAGACCGTTCCATTCCGGCGGGTTGTGACTGGCGGTAAAGACCAGTCCATAGGCCGAGTTGAGCCGGGAGGTGGCATACGTGACCAGCGGGGTGGGGGCATCTTCAGACAACAGCGTGACCGGGACGTTATTCCCGGCGAATACCTCCGCGGCAGTCTCGGCGGCCCGGTCCGAAAGGAAACGCCGGTCAAAGCCGATCAATACGCCGCGTTTTTCCTGTCCCTGGCGTGTGATCTCATTGGCCAGCGCCTGGGATAACCTGCGGACGTTGTGCATGGTAAAGCCTTCAGCGATAACCGCCCGCCAACCGCCGGTCCCGAAAGAGACCTGATCCTCGGCCTCCGGACGGTGCGGCCGGAACAGCCGTTTTTGCAGGATGAATTCTGCATTGGCCAGATCTTCAGGAGTGTTGATCCCCTGCACTTCATCCTGGTCATAGGTTTGGTAGCTTTCGACCAACAGGCCGGAGCGGACCAACTGGTGAACGCAATCGGTCAGCCGGACGCCGCCCACTTCGGGTGAGAAGGGAAGTTTTTCCAATGCGGGAAAAATGGTATCGACGCGCACAACATACGCGCCGATATTGAGTTCGTGGATGGCTCGCACGCTCTCGGAAGCCTCGGCAGCTTCGATGATATCCACGATACGGCCTTTTGAGTCACGGATGATGCGTCCATATGGATAAGAGCGGTCCACCACGGCGCTCAGGAGAGTCAGCTTGGCCTGGCAGAGGTGGTGACGATTGAGCAGCCCGCGGATGGAATCGGACCGGAAGAGCGGTGTATCGCCATAGTTAATGAAGAGATCGCCGTGGAAGCCTGCCATCAACGGCTTCAACTGCAGTACGGCATGGCCGGTACCCAGTTGTTCTTCCTGGCAGATATACTGGTAATCATTACCGAGATGGGCGCGCATTTCTTCACTTGAGTGCCCGACTACAATATAAAGGTTTTCGGGTGAAACCAGTTGCAACGCATTTTGAATGACGTAATCGATCACTTTACGCGAGCCGAGGTTCTGCAGCAGGATGGAGCGGACATCCGTCGAGTCGGATTCCTTCCCGGCGGCCAGGATGACCGCTTTTAGATCCTGGTGATTATTGGTTGCCTGGTTGGGCATTCAGGTGCTCCTGTGGTAGGTAAGAAGGGATTAACCTGCATATTATATAGCATATCTTCGAAAGGAAAATTGAGCTACTGCTTCTTGCGTAAATAACTGAATTTTCCTTGGTCCATGGGTTCGAAAATAACAAGATTTTGGTTCGGTTATTTTCGCAGTACTCTTAGATCCAGGCGAGGTTTTTAGAAGGGCGGATCTGGAAAATATTTCGCATAGACATATCCATACCCGATCAATGACCGAAACCAGAAACACAGCCCGAGATGAACTCTGCCGTGTTTGAAGTATTTTAGAACAATAGTTCTGATACATCAATGGTTAATCCCGATCGCCTGATCCGCGGAATTTTGAAAGCCTGTGCAGCGCATCCGAGCGAGATTGCAGGGGAGAGACGAGTCGGAAAGAAGCGGAGAACTTTACCAGACTCCCTCAAATGACAGTATAATTTAATCGCATATTAATATATTAGGTGGATAAGAATATAGGTATATTAGGGGAACAGATGGTTAGGTCAGTGGTTTATGCTGTTGAATAATTTCATCAATCACACCAAGATTTATTTTATAGGATAATCGATGGCCAACAAGATTTCGGCATGCATAGATTTAAACACAGCCAACAAAAATGAGCTGGTCAAAAATTTAAAAATTTCTCCCCGTCTGGCAGAAAGAATTATTGCTCTAAGGCCTTATCAGTCAGTTGACCAAATCAAAATGGTGTGGGGAATTGCTCCGGAAGAATTGCAGCGCATCCTGCCATTATTAATTATCGATCAACAGGAAATTGTTCCCGAATTGAAGCCAGAAAAAATTCCCAATCCGTCAGAAATCACGGAGCTTCAAGAGAATATAGAACAGGAACCAGAACCAGACACAATTCCCCAAAGCACATTAAAGCAAAAGGAAGAATTAATTCTTCAAAGCAAGGCTGAAGAACCAGCCAGTCAGTCTGATGCTCACATTCATACAAAAGCAACGAGACCTTCCTGGAAAATAAGTCTGGGGCTGATGCTGATTCTTATAGCAGGGGCTTATTTTCGTTTCACAGGTTTAAATTGGGATCAAAATCAGCACCAGCATCCCGACGAGCGCTTTATCAGCATGACCGTAGAACAAATAAGCGGAGTCAATGGAATTGGTGCATATTTTGATACGCAAAACAGCACATTAAACCCGCTGAATCATGGTTCTTATACCTACGGGATGCTGCCATTATTTTTAACCAAGATGATCACAGATTGGTTGAAAATGAATAGCTATGACTCTCTCACGTTAGTCGGTAGAGCCATGTCCGGATTATTCGATTTAGCTGCGGTCTTTATGCTTTATCTTTTAGGCAAACGCCTGTATAACAGGCGCGTCGGATTATTGGCGGCTGCGCTAGGCACAGCCGCGGTGCTTCCGATTCAGCTTGCGCACTACTTTGCAGTGGATTCATTTTCTACAGTATTTGTGGTCGCCAGTTTTTATTTTGCGTTATTAGCGATTCCAATCAATATTCCTGAAGAGAAACTTTCCCGATCGAACTTGATTTACTTTAGCCTGTTTGGCCTTGTTGTTGGCATGGCCGTAGCCAGCAAGGTAAATACCCTGCCAGTTTTTGGCGTTATTATCCTGGCTGGTATTGGCATGCTAATAACAAACCGGAAAAATACCGGTTTTCGCCCGCTGCTGAGAATTATCCTCCCGGGATGGGCCCTGGCAGCTCTTTTTGCATTCCTGGCGTTTCGAATATTTCAGCCTTATGCATTTTCAGGACCTGGTTTCTTCGGAGTGGGGCTTAATCAAAATTGGTTAAAAGTAATTCAGGAAGTTACCAACTCTGTAGCTGGTAATTCCGATTGGCCGCCGAATACCCATTGGACAAACCGCTCGATTCTCTATGCCTGGACCAACATGGTAACATGGGGCCTGGGTTTGCCGCTTGGCCTTGCGGGTTGGTTCGGTTGGGCGTGGGCTGGCTGGCGCATTTTGAAAGGAGACTGGCGCCGCCATTTGTTACCGTTTGTTTGGGTTGCTGGTTACTTTATCTGGCAAAATGTCCAGTTTTGGCGTTACATGCGCTATTTCCTGCCGATTTATCCGTTCATAATTCTTTTTGCCGCTTGGGCTTTGTTGGAATTATACAACCGGACTTATGAAAGCCGCTCCCGTCTGCTGGCACATGGGAGCAGATCCATGCTCCAGTTCTCAGACTGGCGCCGCACCTGGAAAGGGTTGGCGGGGTTGCTGGCGCTTGGTATCGTTTTAATCGGTACCTTTGTCTATGCATTGGCATTTACTCGTTTATATAACCGCCCCATGACACGGATTGCTGCCTCCGAATGGATACTGGCGAACATCCCTGGGCCACTCAATTTGAGCGTTGATTCTCCTCTTGGGAACAAGTCTTATCCAGTTTCCGTGGGAAACCAACAAGTGGTTGAGCCTGGCAATAATGCGTCAGCCAATATTAACATACAGCAAGATGGTACTACATCAAAAATTACTACCACGGATATTCGTCAGGTGGGTGTGAGTCTCGAATTCCGATTGGCAAAAGATGAAGCAGGCACAGATATCATTACAGACGGCCGTTTGGCTGTCAATGATGATGATCAGAATGAACAACAAGAAATCTCATTTGGGGATGTAGAACTGGCTCAGGGTGAAACCTATTATTTCCTGTACACGCTGCAAAGCAGCAGCCAACTATCCCTTGCAACTGTCACATTGCAAAATGTGGACCAGAGCGACATCACTTTGCCGATCGATTTTAACCTGACATCCCAGGAGCCCGGGAAGTTACAAGGTTCGATTCCATTTACTCCGGATAAACCCGTAACAATAAACCGGTTGAAGATTGGGAGCTTTCACCAGGTTTTTGTGCCAACTGAAACCACTTTGAAAGTAAGTATTTTTGAAGAAGGCAATGAAAATAACCCTCTTGGGGAAGCCTCACAAACACTGACTTTTTCACAGCCGGGAATGAAATTATCGCCAACTTTCGATTTCCCACCCGTCAATGTAGCTGGAAAAAAAGTCTACCATATTGGTTATGAAATTATAAAGGGAGCTCCACTTCGATTTCTTGGTGAAAGTTTTACCCTTGAAACCTCCTGGGATGATGCTTTGCCCTTGAACGTCGACGGATATGATGCTCAGGGAGGAATATATACTCCTTTGAATCTTGAGCTCTATGAGCCTGATACCCCTGAAAAACGGGATTCAATGATAAAGATTCTCTCCGAAAGCGATTACATCGTTATCCCTTCGAACCGGGCTTACGACGCGATGCCCAGATTGCCACTACGCTACCCATTGACGTTAAAATATTATCAGTCCCTGTTTGATTGCAACTGCAGCAGTGATGCCTTGGAAAGCCGCGCTGCCGGGCTTGAACCTTCGTTTAAAAGCCCGCTCGGCTTTGTTTTGGTCGCCACATTTGAAAGCCCGCCCTCCTTGGGAGCGCTGATTTTCCCAGATCAACTTGCAGATGAATCTTTTACCGTATACGATCATCCCAAAGTCATGGTATTCAAGAAATCGCAAGATTTTTCCATCGATCGCGTAAGCGCCCTGCTTAATAGTGTCAATTTGGACCAAGTGATCTTCCAGACTCCCAAGCAGTACGGTCTGTCGCCCACTGCCCTACAGCTTCCTTCTGATCGAATCATGGCTCAAACCAAGGGTGGTACCTGGTCTTCCATGTTCAACCGGGGTGCTGTGCTCAATGTCAATGAGGTGTTGGGAGGGGGTGCCTGGTATTTACTTTTATTGCTTTTGGGTCTGATCGTTTTCCCATTTGTTTTTCTTGCCTTTTCAGGGCTTCCAGACCGGGGTTATCCATTGATTCGGATGGCGGGATTAATCCTAACGGCCTGGTTGGCCTGGTTCCTGGGCAGCTTAAAAATCTTACCTTTCTCCCGGTTGACCATATGGCTATGCATCGGACTTATTCTGATACTGAGTGCTGGATTGGCATACCGCCAACGGAAGAATTTATCTGAATATTTCCACTCGCACTGGAAGCATATTCTGATTACAGAAGGTATTTTTCTGGTACTCTTCCTGGTATGCCTCTATATCCGGATCGGCAACCCGGACCTTTGGAACCCCTGGCTGGGCGGTGAAAAGCCTATGGATTTCACATTCTTCAATGCGGTCCTGAAATCAGTTTATTTTCCACCTGAAAATCCATGGTTTTCGGGACACTATATCAACTATTATTATTATGGGTATGTCATCGCCGCGATACCCGCTAAACTGCTGGGGATTATTCCCTCAACAGCCTATAACTTGATCCTACCCAGCTGGTTTGCAATGACCGGGATTGGTGTGTTTTGTGTTGGTTTCAACCTGGTGGCAGGTCTGCATAAGAACTCCAACCAGGACGACGGTGAACTTTCCGAAGCGAAACCATTACCCGGAAACGGGTCGGGCCAACCAAAGCGCTGGATCAAAGGGCTGCCATATCTGGCGGGTATAATCGCGTTGGCTGCCGTTTTATTTTTGGGGAATCTTTATGAAGTTCGCATCTTATGGGAGCATCTTCCAGAGGCTACCGCTTCAGGATCGCCTGTAACCTCTTTCGGTGACCGGGTTGGCGCTGTCATTGGGGGCGCCATCCAAGTTTTAACCGGACAATCCAGCCTCCCTGGGGGAAAGAACCTTTGGTATTTTGATGCCTCCCGGCCAATCCTTCCCAATGGGCCGGACACGCCAATTGCAGAGTTCCCGTATTTTTCGTTCCTATATGGAGATTTGCATGCGCACTTGTTAACAATGCCGGTCTATGCGCTGGCATTGGGCTGGATGTTGAGTTTACTGCTGTGGCCTGCCTCTGAAAGGAAATTCATTCGCCGAATCCTCAGCCTGATAGCTGCAGGTCTGATCTTTGGTAGTTTCCGTGCATCTCATACCTGGGATTTTCCGACGTTCATTGGGCTGGGTGCGATGGTTATTCTTTGGGATGCCTGGCGGACAAGAACTGGCTCCACCCGGCATACACTTTTGGTCATCTTAGGTTATGAGTTGGTATTCTTGGGAATGGCGGTTGCCTTTTACTGGCCCTTCACGCAGTGGTTCAAGACAGAATACGCTTCTCTGCAACTTTGGGATGGTCGCAGAACACCTTTGATCGATTATTTATTTGTATTTGGCTTATCCCTTTTTATGATGATCAGCCTTCTCATTCTTGACTTCTCTTCTCGGCTGAAAGCCGGATTTCAGCAATGGGTTTCCGCGTCAAAAAACGGACAATTTTTCAGCAGATGGAATGTCAAGTGCTATCTAATAATATTACTAAGTATTTTTATTTTGGGTCTGTTTTGGTGGTTTGACTATCAGGTTCTGGCCTTTGGATTCCCGCTCTTGATTGGAATCGCTTATATCATCGTTTTTAAACGCGA
>JADGQB010000180.1 GCA_017882145.1 Anaerolineales bacterium | reverse complement strand
GGCAGCCGCCTCCAGGACCCATCCATTCGGGGGCGGCGCGGGCGGAGAGTTCTTCCGCAAGGATGTGGAACTTGCCAGGCAGGCCAATTTGAACATGTTACGCGTGCATGCTCACGTTCTGCCGCCCGAATTCCACACCGCTTGTGACCGGGCCGGGTTACTCGTCTGGCAGGATTTTCCACTTCAGTGGGGTTACTCGGATGAACCGCAATTCCAGGCCGAAGCTGAACGACAGATGCTTGCCATGCTTGACCTGCTTTCGAACCACCCATCCATCGCAGCCTGGTGCTGTCACAATGAAAGTCCCTGGGACGCACCCTGGATGTCTGGAGCAGTTGGCGGAATGTTTGATCCCAGCCAGAACCGCGGATTGGACAAGAATCTTCAGGCGACTGCAGAAGAATTCGACCCAGGCCGCTATGTGCACCGCAGTTCGGGTATCGGCGATGGGCACGTCTATCCGGGCTGGTATCAAGGTCACTGGCGTGATTACCAGGGTTTGCCCGGCGCACCTTTCATTTCGGAGTATGGCGCACAGGGGTTGCCGGACAAGGCCAGCCTTCTGAGGATGCTGCCCCAGTTTGGGCCGGATGCGGGTTTTGCCGAATTACTGCTACTCAAGACCTGGCTTGAATCCACGCGGAAGATCAGTTCTTCGACCAGGTTGTTCATGAAAATCGGTACTGCACTCTTTAAATTCTTGGAAAAGCATCCGTCGTTGAAGCGCTATAAGGAATTATTCATGGGCTGGGCCATGACACAAGGCCAGACCACCGAACGCTCGATTTATCAAAACCTGCCGTCCACGGAAGAAACGCCACAAGAGTTGCAGCATGCCTGCCAGGTCTGGCAGACATGGCAATTCCATAATATCCAGTTGATGGAAACCTTTGAGAATGGAATTGGGACCGGCGTGTCACTGGATGATTTCGTTCTCAACAGTCAAACCTACCAGGCTCACCTCGTCCAGTACAGTACAGAATGTTACCGGCGCGCCAAATATTCCAAAGTGACCGGGCTGCTACAGTTCGATTTTACCGATCCCTGGCCGGCCGTAACCTGGTCGGTGTTGGACTACTGGCGGACGCCAAAACTGGCTTTCGATGCCCTGCGTCGCGCCATGCAGCCGGTATTGCCCAGTTTCCAACTGCAGGAAAAGTTCGAAGCCGGAAAAGCCAGTCCGGCCACGATTTGTGTCGTAAATGACCTGGCCGAAGCTTTCCCCGCTACGGATTGCACCTGGCAGCTTTCGGCCGAAAAAAGTTTGATCGCCACGGCCTCCTTCCCTATGGATATCCCTGCGGATGGGGTCTCCAGAGAAGTGAAAGTTACTCTACCTTCCCTGAACCCCGGTCAATTCAGGTTGACTGTCATCTTGATGTCTGGTGATAGAACCCTGGGCGATAATTGGTATGCGATAAATGTTCCTGCTTTCGAAAAATAAGAGGAGAATCTTATGAGCCTTCCAACCAAAATTGTAGTGATCGGTGCAGGCAGTGCCTCTTTCGGTGAGAATACCCTCTCCGCCTTGATGCACTCCAAAAAACTACGCGGCTCCACGCTGGCATTGGTGGATCGCAACCCTGAAACGCTCGACATCGTCCGGCGCCTGGCAGAACGTCTCAACCGCGAGTGGAATGCAGGGTTTCTTATCAGCGCTCACCACCATCGCCAGGAAGCCCTAGATGGAGCCTCATTCGTTGTTTCTGCCATCGAGGTTGGGGCGCGTGAAGGCTTGTGGAAAAAAGACTTCGAGATCCCGCTGAAATTCGGTATCCGCCAACCTTATGCAGAGAACGGCGGGCCGGGTGGTTTTGCACACGCTGCCCGCAACCTGGTCCCGGTCATGGAAATCGCACGGGATATGGAAAAAGCCTGTCCGCAGGCCTGGTTCATCAACTTCACCAACCCGATGATCCGCATTTGTGATGCGATCAACCGTCACAGCCGGATCAAGGCTGTCGGTCTGTGCCATCAGATCTATATCGGCTACACAATGGTCGGGATTGCCTTGGGCAAGGATCTGGGTATCGAGGTGCCGGATGGTATCACCGGCATGCAGGCAGACATACAACAGGCCGTACTCCACAACCGTGTAAAAGAACAGATTGTGCCGCGCGTGGATATTCAGGCTGCCGGGTTGAACCATTTCTCCTGGATCCTCTCCATCCGCGACCGGCAGACCGGTGAAGATCTTTATCCTCTTTTCCGTCAGCGCTGGAATCAGCTGGGTCCTGCCTTTGAACCCCTCACCCGGCGTGTCTTCGATGCCTTTGGACTCTTCCCCGTACCGGGCGACACACATTTATGTGAATATTTGCCTTGGGCTTCCGATCCAATTACGAAGCCCTGGGAGAAATACGCCATTCCGCTTTACGATTGGGATCTTATGGCGGCTGTGCGCGACTTCCAGCATGAGCGTCTCGCAAGCATCGCGGATGGCAGTACGACCATCGAAGGGCTTGAAGATACCGATTCCGAAGGCGCGTTGGAAATGATCGAGAATGTCGCTGCCGCCGGCACTCATTATCACCTGGCAGCCAACCTGCCGAATGTTGGGCAAATTGCCAATTTGCCCTATGGCGCTACGGTCGAGAGCCCTGTGGTCGTGGACGGCGCCGGTATCCACCCGGTCCACGTCGGCGCTTTCCCTGATCCCGTGGCAGAACTTCTCCGTCGCGAGACGACTGTTGCCCAATTATGCGTGGATTCGGCTGTAGAAGGCAACCGCCAAAAAGCCTTGCAGTGTCTGCTGCTCGATCCGGTTATCAATGATTTTGAACAGGCCAAACAGGTTCTGGATGATTATCTATCCAGTTATAAAGAATATTTACCGCAGTTCTGGAAATAATCAATATTTTGTGTAAAAGGAAAGGAGCGGACTCATGAAAATCGCAGTTATTGGTGGCGGCTCGACTTATACTCCCGAATTGGTAAATGGATTCCTGGACAGGATCAAGAGTTTACCGTTGACGGAACTCTGGTTAATGGATATCGATGCCGAACGTCTTGAGGTTGTCGGTGGATTCGCACAACGCATGCTGGCGGCCAAAGGCGATCCCTTCAAAGTTGTTCTGACCACCGATCAGCGCCAGGCAGTCAAAGGGGCTGCATACGTAACAACCCAGGTCCGTGTCGGGCACATGCCGGCGCGCGTGGCGGATGAATACCTGGGCCTGCGGCACGGCCTGATCGGACAGGAGACTACCGGAATCGGTGGCATGGCCAAAGCCATGCGCACCATCCCGGTTCTGCTCAACCTGGCAAAAGACATGCAGGAACTCGCGCCGGGTGCCCTGCTGGTCAACTTCACCAACCCTTCCGGCCTGGTTACCGAAGCGCTCCAACGCTACGCTCCGGAAGTTCCCTCCGTGGGTGTCTGCAACGCCCCAATCGGAATGAAGATGCGCATTGTCAAAGAATTGGAAGCTTCTTCAGGCAAGCAGATCCCGCTTGAACACGCTGACTTGAATACACTCGGCCTGAACCACCTGTCCTGGCACCGCGGTTTCACTGTGGATGGAGAGGAGGTCTGGCCGCAGGTGTTGACTGCCTATATTGCTGAACTAAAAGCGGAAACTGAACCAGAATGGGATCCGCGCACGGTTGAATCATTGGGCATGATCCCGAATTATTATCTGCAGTACTTTTACAATACCAACCATAAAATGGATGAGCAATCCAAATGGCCGCCATCACGCGGCGAGGAAGTCATCGAGATCGAGAAAAGCTTGCTGAAGCAGTATTCCGATCCTAACCTTAAAGAACCGCCTGCCGACCTGATGCTGCGCGGCGGCGCCTATTATTCCACCGTGGCAACCCAACTGCTCAACGCTCATTACAATGACATGGGAGAGACCCACGTTGTCAATGTGCGCCACAATGGTGCGGTGCCCGGATGGCCTGCCGATTGGGTGCTGGAAATGCCTGCCAGGGTCGATCGGAAAGGCATCCATCCCATCCCGGCCGAACCCCTCCCGCCGGCTTGTTTTGGGCTGTTGGCCCATGTAAAAGCCTATGAACTATTGACCGTTGAGGCCGCCGTGCACGGCGATCGACAGGCTGCCTACCAGGCTCTTCTC
Organism: Anaerolineales bacterium; assembly: GCA_017882145.1. Classification (GTDB taxonomy): domain Bacteria; phylum Chloroflexota; class Anaerolineae; order Anaerolineales; family Villigracilaceae; genus UBA877. The sequence continues at coordinate 4,031 of JADGQB010000180.1, read as the reverse complement.
GCTCATCCACTCGGTCCCAAGGCAGACCAGGTGCAGGCGGTACTGGATGATCTGCTGGAGACCAACCAGGCTTTTCTCCCTCAGTTCGCTAAATAGGAGCAAAAATGCAGCCTAATCCAGTCCTCAAAAAGTTGGGTTTCTCCTCCACCGACAAGGTGGTGATCCTGCATACCGACGATATTGGCATGTGCCAGGCATCCCTTTCGGCCTTCATCGACCTGTGGGAGAATGAGGCCGTTTCCTCCGGAGCGATCATGCTGCCCTGCCCCTGGGCCAAACCGGCAGCTGAATATTGCCGAACACACCCGGGTGTCGACATGGGTGTACATGCCACCCTCACCGCTGAATGGGATGGTTACCGCTGGTCGGCTCTTTCGACCCGTGACCCTGCCAGCGGATTGATGGATAAAGACGGCTTTCTCTGGCAGACCTCGGAGGAAACCCAGGCCAATGCGACGCCGGATGCAGTTGCGGCCGAGATCCAACTGCAAGTCCACAAAGCCCTCGACTGGGGAGTGGAAGTTTCCCACGTAGATACCCATATGGGCACCGTCATACACCCCAAATTTATCCAGGCTTATATCCAGGCTGCGCAACAGGTGCACGTCCCGGTTATGCTACCGCGCGGCGATGTATCCAGGTTTACTCACATGGGAATTGACACGGAAACAGCCTCCAGGTTTGAAATCATCATCAACCATCTGGAAGAGCAGGGCCTTCCGCTCGTAGACGGGCTGGCCATGCTGCCGCTCGATCAGCCGGAAGGGCAGCTTGAAATTGCCAAAAAGATGCTGGACGAACTACCTTCCGGTGTAACCCACTTCCTTTTCCACCCATCGGTTGACACACCCGAGCTGCGCGCCATCGCCCCGGATTGGCCCAGTCGGGTGGCGAATTACCAGACTTTCATGGATCCGCGCCTCAAGAAATTTATCAGGAATAAAGGCATCCAGGTCATCGGTTACCATGATCTGAAAAAGTTGATCCAGTAAATTCAGCAAAAAATGATTGGGAAAGGGCAGATGCATGACTCGCTATTTCCTCGGCGTTGATGTTGGCGGAACCAAGACGCACACTCTGATCGCGGATGAGACGGGTCAGGCCGTAGGCTTCGCTACTGGAGGACCCGGCAATTGGGAAGGAGTAGGCTACGCTGGGCTGACGCGTGTTCTGATCGAAGTCACCGGCTGTGCGCTGGAACAAGCTGGTCTGCAGGTGAATCAGATCGCAGGGGCCGGCATGGGCATCGGCGGATATGATTGGCCATCGGAGCGCCAGGATCACCTGGACGCCATTCGCCCGCTTGGACTGATCTGCCCACTCGAGATCGTCAACGATGCTACCCTGGGGATCCTGGCCGGAACATCCGAAGGCTGGGGAGTATCTGTTGTATCCGGAACAGGCTGCAACGCCCGCGGCTGGAGCAGGGATCACAAGCGCCAGGGACGTGCCGTTGGCGGAGGCAGCCGCTGGTCCGGGGAATATGCTGGGGGCTTTGACATCGTCGCTCGCGCCATGCGAGCCGTCACTTTTGAGTGGCTTAAACGCGGTCCGTCCACAGCCCTCACCCAGGTCTTTATGGATTTTACCGGAGCAAAAGATCTGGACGATCTGGTTGAAGGGGTATATCTTCGGCGCTATTCATTTGAACCTCCCTTGGTCTTGAAAGTGTTTGAAACCGCCCGGCAGGGCGACCCGCAAGCCCAGGCGGTCATGCGCTGGGCTGGATGTGAGTTGGGAGAGATGGCGGTTGGTGTGATCAACCAGCTCGAGATCCAAAAAGAACAATTCGAAGTGGTCTTGATTGGCAGCTTGCATGGTGGCTCTTCCGATCTCGATGTAGCACTTAGAAAGACAGTCCTGGAAGCCGCACCGAAAGCGCAATTCCATCGTCTGGCCGTTCCTCCGGTGGTGGGAGGCGTCCTGCTGGGCATGGAAGTGGCTGGAACAAATGGCTATGCGATGCGTGACAAACTTATTCAAACCACGAATCAGATCCTGAAGAAAGAGTAAAAACATCCGCCGGAGGCTGGGTTCCCTGGCGGAAACTTACAGCTATCTGGTTGAAAACGCTCCCCAGGGACAGGGCGGTACGGTCGTTTCGCCTTTTGACGTTACCCTTTGCATCGATGTCAGCCTGCTGGCCTGATTTATCCTGCAAGTACTTGCCGTGCCGCAGGCTTCTACGACGGTATAATACATACGTGGCTTCTGAACAATTCGACCAAACCCACCTCCTTCGTCTACTCATCTCACGCTTGGAACGCCTCTCAGTGGACTCCCACTGGGCCAGGCGCGCCAGCGGATTGCGCGGTAATATCGTCAAGGTGCTTGAAGAAGCCGATTCCGGAGAGGAGGTTGCCGCCGCACGGCTGGATCTCTTGACGGAGGCGGCTTTCGACATACTGCGCCGGGCTGCCCAGGAAATCCCCGACCTTGAAGAACTGCTCAAGAGAAAATAACGCGACGATGCGACGAAGCTTTTTTCTTTTTCTCGGATTCCTTTTAGCCGCCTGCTCCGGGCCGTTGTCGATTGCTGCGCCAGTCAATATCGTAGCCACTTCCTCGCAACAATTTCCATCGGTATCATCCACCGCTATTCCTGCCTCCTTTACTGTCGCGCCAACGCTTACCGCGCTACCTACCGAAACCTCCACCAGCGTTCCTATCGAAAATCCGACGGAATCTGCTACGGAGACGGCGACATTGCCTCCAGTCGCTTTGACCCATGTCTTTCCAATCCAGCCACCCGGAGCAGCCGGGTTTGCCGAAGGTACTTCCAGCCATGGATATCCGGCAACCGACATTTTTGCCGTGGTGGGTACGCAATTTGTTGCCGTTACCAACGGTGTGGTTGATTTTATATCTCGTGAAGACCTCTGGGATCCGAATACCGATGATCCGGCTTTGCGAGGAGGCCTCTCAGTTGCCATCATTGGGGATGACGGGCTGCGCTATTACGGTTCTCACTTATCGGCAGTTAGCAACGGAATTGAGCTGGGCGTCCGAGTCACCGCCGGGCAGGTGCTTGGACTGGTTGGGAACAGCGGGGATGCCCGGAACACCCTGTCTCACCTTCATTTCGGAATTTCGCGTCCCACTTACCCCGAAGACTGGAAGGCCCGGCGAGGCCAGGTGGATCCCTTCCCGTTCCTCCAGGCCTGGCGGGATGGTCATAATATCACACCACCTCTACCTGTTGAGACTGATACCCCAACCGCCACACCCAACTTGTTCTCTTATGTCTTCCCCGTTCAGCCGTCGTCCCAGGCCGGTTTTTCCGATGGCGGTCACGCTTTCCCGGCGACAGATATCTTTGCTCCGCGCGGGACAAAATATGTTGCAGTAACCAGTGGTACAGTGGACGAGGTTTCCGTAGTCGACCAATGGAATCCATCTTCCAATGATAGTTCAACGGCCGGTGGACTGTCGGTACGCTTAATTGGTGATGACGGATTGCGCTATTATGGCGCCCATCTATCCGCCATTGCCAGGGGCATCCAGCCCGGTGTCTGGGTGGCTGCTGGACAATTGCTGGGGTTGGTCGGGAATACCGGGGATGCCCGCTTTACCAATCCTCATGTTCACTTCGAGATCTCAAGTCCAAACCCTCCCTTTACAAAGCTGGATCCATTCCCATCCCTGGTTGCCTGGCGCAGAGGTCTGAACCTCACTCCGCCTCTGCCGGCACCCTAAAGAGGCAAAATGCAAACCATGCGTGCGATGCTGCTCGACGCTCCTCATACTTCACTTCATCTTGCTGAACTCCCATTGCCAACGGCTGGGCCAGGGCAGGTACTGCTCAAGGTGCACGCCTGCGGAGTCTGCCATACCGACCTTCACATTCAGAATGGTGAACTGACCGAACCGAAACTGCCCTTGATATTAGGTCACCAAATCGTCGGGACGGTCGTGCAATTTGGGCCGGGCGCGCAGCGTTTCAAGGTTGGGGAGCGCGTGGGTGTCCCCTGGCTGGGCGCGACTGACGGTAACTGTCGCTACTGCTTACGCGGGCAGGAAAACCTGTGCGA
>JADGQB010000179.1 GCA_017882145.1 Anaerolineales bacterium | reverse complement strand
CATGCGGTTAGCGGCAAACCGGATCACATCCCGTAAGATCTTGACGGATAGGTCACCGCCATAATCGAATGTCCCTCCGCTTTTGGCTCCGGCGGCCGGGTCAGTCTTTCCCGGCCACAGGTAGCTGACCTGCACCAGACCGAGCGAGATGAGATTGGGGTCGGTCATAAACCCTTTTGTATCAGTAAAAATGGGTGAAGCGATCACCACCACCCCTGCGCCTTCCGGATAGCGGGGTTTCTGCGGCGAGGCAATCATTACAGCAATATCGATACCTTCCGAGAGGATGGTCGTGACCTTGACCCGTCCCTCAAAAGGTGCTGCCGGGCAATCCTGGGGGCAGGATGCGCTGCTCTCGCCGGCCCCGCAGATTCCGTCACCGCAGCGGGAAGACTGGGATAGCCCGGGTGTCGCGCTGGCTGTGGTTGGATTCACGGAGCAGGCCTGGAAACTGGCCAGGCAAAAAATCGCGGTTACGCTCAGGATCCAGAATCGTCGCATTTAATCCTCTGCAGGGCATTGTAGCATAAATAAAAAAACTGCCCGGTGTCATACGCGGGATGGATCATTTGCAGGTTGTCGTAGTTTGTAAAATGCGGTAAGATAATGGTGCCATGCTTCGGATTTTGATCATATTTGTTCTGGCTGGCAGTAAAAAGTCAGCGAAAGCCTGACAGGTTAATCGTACCTGCCAGGCTTTTTATTTTCAATATCAAATCTTAAGGAGAGTGAATGCAGACACCCTGGGAATATCGTTATGCAAATCGGACGAAACGGATGGGAAGTTCTGTCATCCGTGAATTGCTCAAACTGACCGAACAACCGGATATTATTTCCTTTGGTGGCGGGCTGCCGGCACCGGAAGTGTTTCCGCTCAAAGAGTTCCGTGCTGCCTGTAATTATGTGTTGGATAATCATGGGGCTCAAGCCCTGCAATACAGTACCACCGAGGGTTACCGGCCTCTGCGGGAAATGATCGCTCAGCGCACCGCCCGCTATGCCGTCTCGGTCACGCCTGAGAATATCCTGATAACCTCCGGCTCCCAGCAGGCGCTCGATTTTATTGGACGGGTTTTTATCAACCAGGGCGATCATATCGTGGTCGAATCACCCACTTACGTGGGCGCATTGCAGGCCTGGAATGCTTATGGGGCGCAGTATATCTCGGTCCCTTCGGATGAGAACGGCATGATAACGGATGAATTGGAAAAGGCTCTGCGCATCGGGCCCAAATTCATCTATGTATTACCAAACTTCCAGAACCCGGGTGGAACCACCCTCAGCCTGGAGCGTCGCCAGCGGCTGGTCGAGCTGGCCGACCAATACGGGGTGCCGATCGTGGAGGATGACCCCTACGGGCAGCTGCGCTTCGAAGGCGACCATCTGCCCTCAGTCGTCTCGCTCGACAGTAAATATCGTGGTGATGACGGTTGTTATACCGGCAATGTCATTTACCTGAGCACCTTTTCCAAGCTGCTGGCACCCGGCATCCGGCTGGCGTGGGTCATCGCCCCGGAACAGGTCATCAAAAAGCTGGTGCAATCCAAACAGGCTGCCGACCTGAACACAGCTGCCTTTAATCAGATGGTTGCTTACGAGGTTGGCAAGGATGGCTTCCTGGATGAACATGTCAAGCTGATCCGTTCCATTTACAAGGAACGCCGGGATGTGATGATCGAAATGATGGAAGAGATGTTCCCCCCGTCTGTCCACTGGACACGACCTTTGGGTGGAATGTTCCTGTGGGGCATCCTGCCAAAGGAGATGGATGCCGCCGAGGTGCTCAATATCGCCATCGAGCGCAAGGTGGCTTTTGTGCCGGGTGAATCCTTCCATCCGAACGGCGGCGGCAAGAATACCATGCGGCTCAATTTCTCTTACTCCAATCCAGAAACCATCCGGGAGGGCATCACCCGCATGGGAACTGTGCTGAAGGAATTGGTGGCAAAACAACCCAGCATATCATAAGGTTATCAGTTTATTGCAAACGTGGAGGCCACCAGTTTTGGTGACCTCCACGTTTTATGTCCCGAATTTATAGCGGGATCAATCCGATCCTGCGATGATCATTCGTGCAGGTAGGGCACGTATTCGGAACGCGCCAGACCCTGCTCTATCGCTTTCGAGGCCACGGCATGTGCAACTGCCCGGTGCAGGTTCTTGTCCAGCGGGTTGGGGACAAGCTGGTCTTCCGGAGTGTAGTCGGCAATTGCCATGGAGGCTGCGATCAGCATCTCGTTCGTGATGCGTGGAACCCAGGTGTCCACGGCGCCGCGGAAGATACCCGGAAAACCCAGTACATTATTGACCGACTTGCCGTCGGCAGCAAAGGCAGCGCCGTGTTTGAGCGCTACATCGGGTTCAATTTCCGGGTGCGGATTGGAAAGGGCCAGGATGATCTGTCCCTTGCGCACCATTTCGGGCTTGATCAGGCCTTGTGCGCCCGTGGTGGCTACCACGATGTCGCATTTGGCCATGACTTCCTTTAAAGTGGCGCGCTTGCCGCCATTGGCTTCGTGCCGGACCATCGCCTCTTCTGAGAGGTCGGTGCCCAGGACAGGGTTACCGGTGATCTCCATCAACATTTTGGCAATGGCATTTCCGGCTGCCCCCAGGCCGATCTGGCCGATGACCGCCGAGTTCAGGTCCCGGCCGGTCTTGCGGCTGGCAACCGTTAGGACGGCAGTGGCAACCACCGCAGTGCCATGCTGGTCATCGTGCAGGACCGGGATATCGATGTTCTTCTGGATCTCTTCCTCGATCCGGAAACAACGTGGGGCGGAGATGTCTTCGAGTTGGATGGCCGCAAATGTCGGCGAAATGGCGGTCACAATTTCGATGATCTTGTCGGGATCCTTGGTATTCAGCAAGATCGGCACGCCTGAAAGCCCCACCAGCGTCTCCATCAGCATGGCTTTACCTTCCATGACCGGCATCGCGGCCAGTGGGCCGATGTCGCCCAGCCCAAGTACGGCCGTTCCGTCCGTCACGATGGCAACCAGGTGGCTGGTGGCGGTATACATATGCGCCAGCTTGGGGTCCTTGGCGATCTTCAAGCACACTTCGGCCACGCCGGGCGTATAGACCTGCCGCAGGGTCGTCAGCGAATCGATCGGATAGCGGCTGCGAATGGCGATCTTGCCTTTCAAGTGCAGGGCCAGGATGTCGTCCCGCACATCCAGCAGGCGCGTGCCGCGGTTCTTACGGATGACCTCAAGGATCCACTCCAACCCGGCCTCATCATCCGCAAAGATGGTGATGTCACGGACCACTTGTGTGGAGGTCTCATTCAATAATTCGATGCCTCCGATATTTCCCCCGGCGCTGGCGATGGCGGTAAGCAGCCGGGCAAATGTGCCTAAATGCTGGCTGTTCATCACCCGCACCGTACGTGAAATTTTTGTTTCCCAGCTCATATTCACCTCTATGAAAAATGAATTTTAGAAATTCCCGTGATAAGGCAATAAAAAAGGGATGTCGGGCGGGTTTAACACCTGCCAAACATCCCCTGTCTCCACGGGGATTCTTAATTGACCCTTTGATTATATCTCAACAGTGTCCGTAAATGGACACCATTGCAAAAACGTTAACCACCAATCTCACTCATCACGCGGTTCATTGGGATCTCTCCTTCGGCAAGTCCGTGCCCCCATGGTTTTTCCCAAATCGCGTCCAACAACAATTTCCGCAGGTCTTCCAGCGTAGCTCCGGCCCGCAAGGGTTTGAGCAGATTGATCTCGTGCTCGCGCAATAAACAGGTGCGCAACAGTCCATCGGCTGTAAGGCGCGCCCGGGTGCAGGAAGAGCAGAACGGCACGCTGACGGAAGAAATGAATCCGACCTGGCCTTTCGCTCCCGGAACGTGGAGCATGCGTGCTTCCCCGTCCAATTCGCCGCCGTTGGCTACTTCCATCGGACCGAGCGCCTGCTCAATATGTGCCTGGATCTCTGCGCCGGTGACTCTCTGTTGCACCTGTATAGCCGTTGCCCCGGCGAAAGGCATCATTTCGATGAACCGCACCTGCCAGGGGTGATCGAGGGTCAGGCGAACCAGGTCGAGCGTGTCTTCTTCATTATAACCACGCACCACCACTGCATTAAGCTTGAGCGGTGTCAGGCCGGCCTGTTCGGCGGCCAGGATGCCCTTCCAGACATCCTCCAACTTGCCCCAGCGGGTCATGCGTTTGAACTTGGCCGGATCGAGCGTATCGAGGCTGACGTTAACGCGCTCCAGCCCGGCAGCCGCCAGGGGTCCGGCCAGTTTCGCCAGCAGAACGCCATTGGTGGTCATGGAAATGGAGTTGATCCCAGGGGTGGCGGCGATGCCGCGCACGATTTCGACAATGTTCGCCCGTACGGTCGGTTCCCCACCTGTCAGGCGGATTTTATCAAAGCCCAGGTCCGCAAACAAGCGTGCCAGCAGCAGGATTTCATCATCCTGCAGCATCTCAGAGTTCGGCCTGAAGGTCATATCTTCCGGCATGCAATAAATGCAGCGCAGGTTGCAGTGGTCCGTCAGGCTGATACGCAAGTAGTGAATTTTTCGTCCAAAGCGGTCTAATGCCATTTTTCCTCATACCATTAAAGAGTGGGACGGGTATTATACTCCCTTCCAATTTATTTACCAATTGACGGCAATTATCAAGCGTGCTATTATACCTACTATTATTATCCGATTTATTTGAGAGGAGTTATTGAATGGGAGCTGATCTTATTTTTCGTATTATTGGAATGGCAGTCTTTTCAATTGTGGGTGCATATGTAGGTAATGGATTGTCTTACTACAATCCAGCCCAGCAATTGCTCTATACGGTCGGTTTTACGATCCTGGGCGCTTTTATGGGCCTGGTTTTAACCCCCTATTTGACCACACGTCCCATCCGTGGCCTGCGTGCTTTGCTGGCCCAACTGTCAGCGGAAACGCTCTTCTCTGCGTTGGTTGGGCTGGTTGTCGGTCTGTTGACCGCCGCGCTCCTGGCTTTTCCACTCTCCCTGCTTCCATCCCCCCTGGGGAAGGTCCTGCCATTCCTGGGCGTGTTGCTTTTTGGGTATTTCGGCGTGGCGATCTTCATTACCCGCCAGACGGATATTGTCAATATTCTGGGCGGCATTACATCCCGTCGTGAAGATGGCTCCCCGACCAGTTGGGGGCAGACGAACCGCACCATCCTGCTGGATACCAGTGTCATAATCGACGGGCGCGTGGCCGATATCGCCAAGACCGGTTTCCTGCCCGGTACACTGCTCATTCCGCGCTTTGTTTTGAACGAATTGCAATACATTGCGGATTCCCCGGATGGCCTGCGCCGGGCGCGCGGCCGGCGCGGCATGGAAGTACTCGCCGAATTGCAAAAAGCCACTTCCGTGCTCGTGCGTATCAGCGATATCGATGTGGATGGCGTGCGCGAAGTGGACGACAAACTTGTCATCCTGGCACGCCAGATGAAATGTCCCATCCTGACGAATGACTATAATCTAAACCGCATTGCCGAGCTGCAGGGCGTGATCATCCTTAATATCAACGAGCTCGCCAACGCGATCAAGTCCGTGGTACTGCCGGGCGAACTTATGGAGGTCAACGTCATCCAGGAGGGCAAGGAAGTCAACCAGGGTGTTGGTTATATGGAAGACGGCACAATGGTGGTGGTGGAGAACGGCAACAAGTATTTGAACCAGCAGATCCACGTCACCGTTACCAAAGTACTGCAGACCGCGGCTGGCAGGATGATCTTTGCCCGCCCGGATAAAGAATAAATAATCAGTTTCCCGACGAAATTAGTTCGGCTATGAAAAAGCCAGGGCATTCCCTGGTTTTTTGTTTTACTCTTTTTCCACCACCTGCTCCCGTTCCGGCCCCACTGAAACCAACCGGATCGGGACTCCTGCCAGGCTCGCGATGCGCTCAAGGTAAGCCTGTGCGGCTGCTGGCAGGTCCTTCCACTTTCGTACTGTACCTACATCTTCCTTCCAACCAGGCAACTGCTCATAGACCGGCTCGTACGGGCTGAGATCAGCAGGTCCAAAAGGCAGGTCGGTGACGGGGTTTCCATCCCGGCGGTAGGCGGTACACAGCTGGATATTTTCCATTCCGCTCAGGATATCCAACTTGGTGACGGTCAGTTCGTTGATGCCGTTGATGCGGACGGCGTAACGCAGCAAGACGCCATCCAGCCAGCCGACACGGCGCGGACGACCGGTGGTGGTGCCGAATTCATCCCAGGGGTTGCTGCCGCTGCCACGCAGACGGTTTGCCAGATCGCCGGAAAGCTCGCTGGGGAAGGGTCCTGAACCGACGCGTGTCTGGAAGGCTTTCGCCACTCCGATCACGCTGGCCTGGCGGGCCGCCCCCAGACCCAAGCCGAGGCCGGTCAGCGCGCCGGGCGCCGTTGTGGAAGAGGATGTGACAAAAGGATAGGTGCCAAAGTCCAGATCGAGCAGCGTCCCCTGGGCGGCTTCCACCAGGATGGTCTTCCCGGCTTGCAGGGCGGCTTCCAGTTCGAGGGAAGTGTCGGCAATATAAGGTTTCAGCCGTTCAGCATATTCCCGGAACTGTGCACAGATTGGGGCCGGATCCAATGCGGACGCGCCGTACAGGCCCAGGGTCAGGTTGGTCTCAGCCACGTGCTCACCCACCCGTTCGCTGAAATCCGCAGAGAGCATGTCGGCCACACGCAGGCCGCGCCGGGTGGCCTTATCGGTATAAGCCGGGCCGATGCCGCGTCCAGTGGTGCCGATATTATCCTTGCCGCGCGCCGTTTCAAGGGCTTTATCCATGGCCTGGTGGGCGGGTGTGATGAGATGGGCGGCGTAGGAGATGCGCAAACGCTCGGGTGAAATCCGGATCCCCAATTGGGTTAGTTCATCGATTTCATTAAATAAGCTGCGCGGGTTGATCACCATGCCGTTGCCCAGGACAGCCACCATCCCCGGGTGGATGATACCGGAAGGGATGAGATGCAGCTTGAAAATGCGATTTCCGACCGTAACCGTGTGACCGGCATTATCGCCGCCGTTAAAGCGGGCATTGAAATCAGCTCCGCCGGCAAACCAGTCCACAATCCGGCCTTTCCCCTCATCCCCCCATTGTGCGCCAACGATGACTCGCAACGGCATAAGCGGCTCCTCCAGAAAAGCAGGCTGATTATATCAGTTCCAAGTGGGCGTTTTGGAATTAGCGCCGGAAGCAGGATGATATAATCCCTTCAGGTGAGTAATGAGGATCAAACCCGTTCTTGCAATTTTTCTTTTTTTATGCGGGGTGGTGTTGCTCTGGTCACAGATACCGGTTGCGGCTTCGCCGGTCGGACAGGTAGCCTACCCATCGCCAACCCCCGGCCCGGATGGGCGCATCATTTATATCGTCAAAGCCGGCGAAACCTGTACGCAGATTTCGCTGCTGTATGGCGTGTCGATCGAATTCATCCGGACGACCAACCTGCTGGATGAGAACTGCACCCTGCGGGAGGGACAGAGCTTGATGATTGGCGTTGGAGCAGCTTCAGGAACCACCCCGACTTCGGGAGCTTCTCCAACGGCCGCCGGCCAGGCAACCCCGACTGCAACTCCCGGGGTAGGCGGCAGCGCGCAGGTTTGCGTGCTGGTCTATAACGATGCCAACGGTGATGCGCTGCGCCAGGCCTCCGAGCCCGCCATCGCGGGTGCAGCCATCAGCCTGACCAGCTCGGATGGAACCTATTCCCAGACCCTGACGAGTGTGATCAATCCGGATGCGACCGCTTACCAGGGAATGTGCTTTGCGAATGTTCCCGCCGGAAAATACAGCGTCAGTGCAGCCGCCCCGGATGGGTATAATGCGACGATCAATTCCACCACCAGCGTGGATGTCATACCCGGCGATGCGATCTATGTTGACTTCGGCGCGCAGATCAAGGTGGTCGCGGATGCGACAACGACGACAGCCAAGGGCCCTTCGCCAATCCTGGGAGTGGTGGGTGCGGCGCTTTTACTGGGCGGGATTGGGCTGGCAGCTTTCACCTGGAGAATGCTCAGGAAAAAATAACTTCCCAGGCTCCTTCAGCCGGATGGCAATTCCAGATTTTAACGAAGTATAATGATTCTGCCATGCCGATCACCCGCTCAAAACCCTCAACAAGTGCCCACGGTGTGGGTACAAGTAAGAATAACAA
>JADGQB010000448.1 GCA_017882145.1 Anaerolineales bacterium | reverse complement strand
CCAGGACTGCCAAAACCAGCCCGATTCCTGGCATCAATATGCCCCGGCTTCTTATCAAAAGCGCGTGAATAAGCTCAGTTTCACCATCAGCCCGGGATTTTGGAAGGCGAGCGAGGATCAGCCGCGATTGGTACGCGACCTGAAGCAATGGAATACCGCCATCCGGGCCATGGTGGCCTCCAAGGCCGATTTCCAGCTGATCACAAGCTTCAACGAATGGGGCGAAGGCACGGCGGTGGAGAGTGGTTCCGAATGGAAGAGTCCTTCAGGCTATGGACTGTACCTGGATGCGCTCCACTATGACGGAAAAGTTCCGGGTTAATTCCCACTTTCCAAGACTTTTAGAAGTCAATCGAATTCCAATTATTTGTTTGTTAGCTATAAGGAAAAGAGGACACCATGAAAAAAATAGTTTTTCTCGCGATGGCAGCATTATTACTCCTGTCCGGTTGCGGCCAGCCCGGTACCACGAGCAGGGGGGTTTCCCAACCGCCATCCAGCGGTCTGGTGGCAGCCAACCAACGACCGGCGCAAGCAGTTCAACCCGCTGCGACCGCGACCGTATTGCCAGTTGCGACTTCAGCACCTGCCGCGGTTGCCAGTACAGCCGGTAAAATTCCCAATTTCGATCATATCGTACTGATCGTATTGGAAAACGAGTATTTGCAGAATGTGATCGGAAGCGCACAAATGCCACATTTCAATGCACTGGCCCAAAAGTATGTGCTCCTGTCCAATTATTCCGCCGTGAGCCATCCCAGCCTGCCCAATTACCTGGCCTTGGTGAGCGGCAGTACCCAGAATGTCACCAGCGACTGCACCGGTTGTTTCTTCAACCAGCCCAACCTGGCGGATGAGATCGAGACCAGCGGGCGCAGCTGGAAATCTTATCAGGAGAGCATGCCCGTGCCGTGTTTCGTTGGGAATATCGGCCAATATGTCCAAATGACCAACCCCTTTATCTATTTTGATTCGATCCGCCTGGATGCGACGCGCTGCGACCGCAGCATCGTGCCGCTGACCCAATTGGACCAGGATCTGGCAGCCAATGCCTTGCCCAACTTTGTCTTCATCATGCCGGACAAGTGCGATTCGGGCCATGACTGTTCAGCAGACACGGCCGATACCTGGCTGAATGATATGGTTGCCAAACTGCAGGCTTCCCCGGCGCTCGGACAGAACAACCTGATCATGATTACATTTGACGAAGGTATGAAGCACGAGGCTACACTCAAAACGCGCGGGCAGGTGGCAACCCTGCTCATCTCCCCCCTGGCGCAAGCGGGCTTTAATGACTCCAACGCGTATACCCATTACAGCCTGCTTAAGACCATCCTGGCTGCCTGGGACCTGCCGGACCTGGGCCAGACTCAACTGTCCTCCACAGCGCTGATCGAGGCGCCGTGGTTGGCGGCTGTGAATAAAAATTCTGAAACCCCCTAGAAACGTATTAAGCGTTTCTGTTCCTGAAGGATGTTTGATTGCAGGGATAGCTTGATTATTTTTACCAAAAAAGGAGAGCAATGATGGAAAAATATGCCAAAATCGTAAGTTTTGAGGAGTTCAACCGGATCCGAGACCGCCTGGGGCGGATCGTATGCACCTCCGGCGGGTTCGACCCCATCCACCCCGGACATGCCTCGTGCATCGTCGAATCCAAACAATACGGCGATACGCTGGTGGTGGTGGTCAACGGCGACAACTTCCTGATGCGTAAAAAAGGGAAGCCGTTCATGGACCTGGAGACGCGCTGCCACCTGGTGGCATGCCTGCGCGAGGTGGATTACGTGATCCCGTTCGAGATCGAAGACGATCCGACTGTCAGCCAGGCGCTGCGGCTGATCCGCCCGCATGTGTTCACCAAGGGTGGCGACCGGGTGGATAACACCAACATCCCCGAGTGGAAGGTGTGCCAGGAATTGGGGATCGAGCTGGTTTCGGGGGTTGGCCGCCCCAAGCTGTGGAGCAGTTCGGATTTCCTGAAGGATTGGGGTGAATTTTGGCTGGAGCGCTCCGGCATGCCGGAAGCCGGAATGGAAGTGCCGAGAGGGCGGTAAAAAATATCAGTAGGAAAAAAAGAGCAGCTACCGGAGTCCGAAGTCTCCAGACTTCGGACTCTTTGCATTCAGTGGAAGTTTTTTTCCTTTCACTGAATGATAAAGAATAGCTTCAGGTGGCATCCTGCCCGCCGTCGGAGACGGCGGAGTCCGGGGAATCGTCCGGGGATTTTCCCCGGAAGGAGCTTTACAAATGCACAAATGCCGGTTGATTGAAATCAACCGGCATTTGTGCACTACCACACATTTGAATCAAATAGGGTATTTCCAGCCTTACAGTTTTGAAAAGTGGTTTTAAGCACAAATGGGGAATTTTCGTTTATACTGCGCGTGCTTGAAAAAACTCAACCCATCCAATCCATATCCACATAATGATTAATAAGCGAGGTTAAACAGTATAACCCCCCACAGTCGTAAAGTTACGGCTGCGAGAAACCAGGCCTCGAAAACCGCCCGTTCTTAGCCTGGGTAAATCG
>JADGQB010000447.1 GCA_017882145.1 Anaerolineales bacterium | reverse complement strand
GGAGCCATCCTGGGATTCGGCGTCAAAGGCGGACTGGCAGGCGGCATGCGTTTCATCGAGAACCTGAAGCTGTTCAGCCACCTGGCAAACGTGGGGGATGCCAAAAGCCTGGCGATCCACCCCGCCACCACCACACACGGACAGCTATCCGAAGAGCAGCAGTTGTCCGCAGGGGTTACCCCGGATTTCGTGCGCCTGAGCATCGGCATCGAAGATATCGAGGATATCCTATGGGACCTCGACCAGGCCCTGAACGCATAAATAGGAGCAGCCATGCCAGTCAGGATCCCCGAAACACTGCCCGCCCGAAACACGCTCGAAAGCGAAAACATCTTCGTCATGGGGGAGGAACGCGCCCGCCACCAGGATATCCGTCCGCTGCGGCTGGCGATCCTCAACCTGATGCCAACCAAAATCGCCACCGAGACCCAACTGCTGCGCCTGATCGGCAATTCGCCTCTGCAGGTGGATGTGACCCTGCTGCACACCGCCAGTCACGAGTCCAGGAACGTGTCTGCCGAACACCTGACCGCCCACTACAAATCCTTCGCCCAGGTGCGCCGCCGGAAATTCGACGCGCTGGTCATTACCGGCGCGCCGGTGGAACAACTGCCTTTCGAAGAAGTGGACTACTGGCCGGAACTGACCAGCATCCTGGATTGGGCCGAGAGCAACGTTTTTTCCATGTTGTTCATTTGTTGGGGCGCGCAGGCCGGGCTGTATCACCAGTACGACATCCCAAAATACAGCCTGCCGGCCAAGATGTTCGGGGTCTTTCCCCACCGGGTGCTGGAGCGCTACCACCGGCTGATGCGCGGTTTCGACGATGTCTTCATGGCGCCGCATTCACGCCATACCGAGATCCGGCGGGCGGACATTCAGAACGTCCCGGAACTGCAAATCCTGGCCGAGTCGGAGCAGGCCGGGGTCTACATCCTGGCCTCACGCGACGGGCGGCGCACCTACATCACCGGACACGCGGAGTACGACCCGCTCACGCTCAAAGGCGAGTACGAGCGCGATCGCGGCAGCGGCCTGCCGATCCAAATCCCTGCCAATTATTTTCCCGGCGACGACCCATCCCAACCACCGCTGGTGCACTGGCGCAGCCACGCCAACCTGCTGTTTGCCAACTGGTTAAACTACTTTGTTTACCAGGTTACGCCTTATAATGTACGAGAAATTCCCGCCCACCCCACCAGAGAGGATTTCTAACATGTTCACAGACCGTGTTGCTACTCTACAAGCCGAAGGCGCCTACGCCGTACTGGCGCGCGCCCAGGCACTCGAAGCCCAGGGCCGCAAGATCCTGCATCTCGAAATCGGCCAGCCGGATTTCCCAACCCTGCCCAACGTCAGCCAGGCGGGCGTGGAAGCCATCCAGAGCGGGCAGACGCGCTACACCTCCCCGGGCGGCACCCCGGCGCTGCGGGCAGCCATCGCCGAGACCGTTTCGGAACAGATCGGCCTGGATATCGGGCCGGAGTGCGTCGTGGTCGGGCCGGGCGCCAAGCCGGGGCTGTTCTTCCCGACGCTGGCGCTGGTCAACCCGGGCGATGAGGTGCTCTATCCGGACCCGGGCTTCCCCACCTATGCCGCCATGATCCGGGTGGCGGGCGGAGTGCCGGTGCCGGTGCCGCTGCGGGAGGAGAACCAGTTCTCGTTCGACCTGCAAGCCTTCGATGCGCACATATCGGACAAAACGCGCATGATCGTGCTGAATTCGCCTGCCAACCCGACCGGCGGAGTCATCCCGCTGGCAGACCTGAAACACATTGCGGAGAAGGCCAAAGAACACAACGCCTGGGTGATGTCGGACGAAATCTACGCCCGCCTGGCGTATGACGGCCTGCAGGTGCCCAGGATTGGCGCGCTGCCCGGCATGCTCGAGCGCACCATCATCGTGGACGGTTTTTCCAAGACGTATGCCATGACCGGCTGGCGGCTGGGATACATGGTGATGCCGGCGGCTTTGGCCGAACGGGTGGAACTGCTGCTGACGCATTCGATCGGCTGCACGGCGGCCTTCACGCAGGTGGCCGGAGTGGAAGCGTTGAGCGGTCCGCAGGAAAAGGTGGCGGAGAATGTGGCCGAGTACCAGCGCCGGCGGGATTATTTCGTAGCCGGGCTGAACGCCATCCCGGGAGTCAGCTGCCAGGTGCCGCAGGGCGCGTTCTATGTCTTCCCCAATGTGAAATCGTTTGGCTTAACTTCCAAAGAAATCGCCAGCCGCCTGATCGATGAAGCCGGCGTGGCGGTGCTGGCAGGCACGGATTTCGGGGCGGGAGGCGAAGGCTATCTGCGGATGTGTTATGCGACTTCGATGGATGTGCTGAGGGAGAGCTTGAAGAAGATGACGGCTTGGTTTAAGGCAATATAGGTGAAAAAAAAGGATTGCGAGCTGCGCTCGCAATCCTTTTTTTTCGTTATTTATGATCGCGGGGCTTCTTTTTTAAGCCAAGTTTCTCGAAGATGATATCAAAATAATGTGGGGAGCGAACCAAACCACCGACGTCGAAGAGGCTGGCGCCGCC
>JADGQB010000178.1 GCA_017882145.1 Anaerolineales bacterium | reverse complement strand
GCTGCATTTCAGGCATAAAAGCAGCGGTTGTAGATACCAGGAACCACTTTTGGTAAAATTGAGAATAATTGCTGAATAATCGAAAGTGATTATGAGCGACGAACTCAGTAAACCCCTCTATAACCAGATCCAGGAATACATCACCGAGTTGATCCTCTCGGGAAAGCTCGCGCCGGATGCAAAGATCCAATCCGAGCGCGAATTCAGTGAAGAGTTGGGCGTGAGCCGGATGACCGTGCGGCGGGCCATCACAGAGCTGGTCAATGTAGGTCTATTGGTGCGCCGGCACGGGTCGGGGACATATGTGGCCCAGCCCAAAGTAACCTATGAAGCGCGCGAAATGGTGAATTACATCCAGGCGATGAACGCGCGCAATATTGCCACAACCAGCCAGTTGTTGGAATTCGAGGATATGGCTGCCAGCCGGCGACTGGCTGATTTGTTGGGGATCCAGATTGGAAATCCGCTTTACCACGTTTCTGTGCTGCGTTTTGCGAACCGCGTTCCAGTGATTTTGGAGCGCGGTTTTTTTCCACATGACCGTTGGCCGAAAATGGAGGAATGGGACCTCGAGAAGACCTCTGTGTACGACCTGTTGACCAGCGTTTATAAAGTGACACCCAGCCGGATATCCCAGACGGTTGAGGCAGTGGTGGCCACCGACACGGTGGCCCAGCAACTGAGAGTGGAGGAAGGCTTCCCGCTGCTCCTGCTTTCACGCATCATGTACAGCGAAGGCACCGACCAACCGATCGCATACTCGCAAGATTTCCTGCGGAGCGATTACGCACGCGTTCATTTTGATATCCAACTTCAAGATATTGGCAAACCTAATAACCCTTAGCCAGGAAAGGAGGCTACCTCCATAAAAGGATCAATAATTCCGGCCCAAACTATCAACCCTGTTTCGCTCAAATCATCTAAGAGGAGAATTTACTATGGCTGAAATGGCTGTACCTGCGGGAGTCGGCGACAAAAAGCTGTACGCCCGCAAAAGCTCTGGGCTGGTCCGTACGATCGGCATCTTTGGCGCCATGGTCTTCGGCGTCCACTGTATCAGCCTTTCGTCGTCGGGCTTGATCCCCTTCTCGTGGGTGGCAGGCGTCTGGCCGGGCAGCAGCATCATCGGTGTGCTCTCGGTCGCCATGTTCTTCTGCCTGTTCCATGCCTACACCTATTCTGTCATCGGCGCAACGATGCCTCGCTCGGCGGCTGATTACACCATGGCCAGCCGGACTTTGAGCGCCCCGCTGGCTTTTGCTGCCAGTTGGACCCTGGTCATCTTCAGCGCCATGGTGGCCGGGTCGCTGATCGCCTGGATCCCGAAGACGGCTTTCCCGGTGCTGTTCCGCACCATGGGCATCGTAATGGCTAACCAGGGATTCATCAATTTCGCCACCTGGTCCGCCACCCCGGTTGGGATTGCCCTGATCGGAACGATCTGCACCATCATCACTTTCGTCTTGATGATCCTGCCGACCCGCATCATCCTGCGCACCCTGGAGATCGGTTTCTTCCTGGGCCTGCTGGCCTGGGTAGTGCTTTACTTCCAGCTCGGCACGGCTGGTCAGGGCGCCTTCCCGGCTGCCTGGGATAAATTCATGGGGGCCGGCAGTTATGCCGCCCGCATCCAGTTGGCCAAAGATAACGGCATGGTAACCAACCCGAACGTGGCCATGATGACGCTGGCCGGCCTGATTATGGGCTTCTGGATCTTCTACGGTTACTACATCCCGACCTTCTTCGCCGGTGAAGTCAAGCAGGCTGAGAATACCCTGATTGCCGGTTCCTGGGCTTCCCTGCTGGTGACCTGGGCGATCTTCGTGGTGGCTGCCATTCTCTTGCAGCGCCTGGTACCACTGGAATGGATTGCGGCTGAGTCTTACCTAAGTAATGCAGGAGTAAGCTCTGCCAACCCCATGCCATGGATCACCTTCTACGCGGCCATCTTGAAGCCCAACATCATCCTGCTCTGGATCGTGGCGATTGCCTGGTTCTACACGCTGATCAACCTGGCTCAGACCTACTTCTTCTACTGCAGCCGCATCATCTTCGCCTGGTCGTTTGACCGGCTCATCCCCGAGAAGGTCTGCTACATTCACCCGACCCTGCGCAGCCCGATCGTCGCTATCGCGATCATTACCCTGATTGCGTTCGTCGGTGTTCTGGATGCTTCCGGTCTGTTCTGGCCGGGCAGCGTAATGGGTGCCCAACTGAACTTTGTATTCTTCGCCACCTGCACCCAACTGATCCCTGTCCTGGCAATCACCCTGTTCCCGTTCACCAAGCCGGAATTGTTCGAGAACGCCAGCGCCTTTGTCAAGCGTAAATTCGGCAAAGTGCCAGTGATTACCATCGTTGGCAGCATCACGATGGCCTATTTGCTCTGGATGATCATCGCCTCGTTCCTCTATCCGGCGGTTGGCGGCCGGATCGGTGCCGGCACGCTTGGCACCCTGGCGGCATTCGTCATCAGCGGCATCGTTGTGTTCTACGTTGCCCGGGCATACCGCCTGAAGCAAGAGGGCATCGATATCAACTGGACCTTCCAGTCGATCCCGCCCATCTAAAATCCTTTAGACTGCCTGGCCAGCTTTTAAACGACCAGGGAATCGCAAGCGTGCCGGCGGGTCAGCCTGCCGACACGCTTGCAAAAGCAATTATTTTTTATACATGGAGTAATCCTATAATGTTTAAGAATATTTTTCAATCAAACAAGCTCACCCGCATTCTTTACGGCTCGGATTTTCACGGTTCGGACACGGTCTTCCGCAAGTTCATCTCCTCCGGCCTGCAGTACAAGGCGGATGTGCTGATCGTGGGTGGGGATGTAACCGGGAAAGCCATGGTCCCGGTTATCCATGGCGAGAAAAACCAGTATGAGGCCAGTTGGTTTGGCCATAAGGCAATAGCCACGACTGCCGAAGAACTTGAAAAAATGAAGAAGGAAATCAGCGGTGTCGGGTTTTATCCGATCGTGCTGGAGAGGGATGAAGCCGAGGAACTTGAGAGCCAGCCCGCCAAGATGTCGGCCCGCTTCGAAACCGAAATGTGCCAGCGTGTGCGCGAGTGGATGATCCTGGCCGAGGAAAAACTTACCCCCAAGAATATTATCCTCTATTTTATGGCCGGCAACGATGATTTGGCCTCAATAGACGCGACGGTGGCCGAGTTCAAGTCCATCCGCAACCCGGATATGAATCACTCTGAGATCGAGGGCGGTTACGAAGTGGTCGGACTCTCGAATGCCAATATGACTCCCTGGCTGTGCGCCCGGGATGTGGAAGAAGAAGTACTCGAACAAAAGTTGAACACTCTGACCGGTATGATCCAACACCCCGAGCGGACGATCGCAGTCCTGCATGTCCCGCCTTACGGTTCGGGCCTGGATACCTGCCCGGAGCTCGACAAAAACCTGAAGATCATCACGCAGGGAGGACAGGTGGTGATGAAATCAGCCGGTTCCACGGCCGTTAAAGCTTTTATTGATAAGGTCCAGCCGATGTTATCCCTGCACGGCCACATCCACGAATCCCCGGGTCACTTCCATCTCGGTCGCACCCTCAGCATCAACGCCGGCAGTGAGTACGCCGAAGCGATCCTGAAAGCTGCCATCATCAACCTGGAAAATGGCAAGGTAAAGGGCCATATCCTGATTTCCGGGTAAGGTACAAAGAAGCGAGGTTGGTATGGGTAAATATGGCGAGATCATAGAAGATTTTTACACGGAACGAACGCGTATCCTGGAGGCTTTAAGCGCGCCGGAGAACCAGCACATGGTCATGCGCCTGATCGGAGCATTGGCCTTCCGCACGCATTGCCAGCAGTACGGTTATATCCAGGACAAACTTGGACGCGTGTTCACGGATTTCGATTTCGCCTCCTACCCGCGCTTTTTCAAGGATATCATCCGGGTGCTGACAGAATTGGGTTACCGGGAAGATAAACAGGTTACGCAGTTGTTCGGCGACCGGCGCATGATCTTCCATGATCCGGCGTTTGGGCGGCATATTGATGTTTTCTTTAATGCCCTGGATTACTGCCACAAGCTGTCTTTTGTTGGACGGCTGGAGGTTGAGCAGTACACGCTGCCGCTGGCCGAACTTCTGCTCGAAAAGATGCAGATCGTCCAGATCAATGAGAAGGATGTGATCGACACGATCATGCTGCTGCGCGAGCACCCGTTAGGGAATAACGATGCAGAGACAATTAATACGACCATTCTGACCCGGACGCTGTCGAACGACTGGGGGTTCTGGCGGACGGTGACCGGTAATTTAAAACTGGTGGATGGCAAGTTGGGGGAGTACAGCGCCCTGACCGACGAGGACCGCAGCATCGTTCATGAACAGATCAATACCTTGCTGCAGAAGATCGAGGCCGCCCCCAAGAGCCTGGGCTGGAAGGTGCGCGCCAGTATTGGTGAAAAAGTGAAATGGTATAAAGATGTGGAAGAGTTGTCCAGGTAGGGGCCAAAGCAAGTCTGGCCAATCTACACTACAATCCTTTGTGGAGAATAGAAATGAATAACATAACGGACTTTGTCGTTCCGTGGGTCAAGAGCGCGGAACCCTACAGCGATAAACACATGGATGTTGCCTGGGCCAACCCCGAGATCATCCGGATGATGTCCAACGAAAACCTGCTGACGCCCTCTGAAAACGTTCTGCAGGCAATCGTGGAGGCTGCCAGGCTGGGGAACCTCTACCCGGGCTCCGGGCCTGAGCTGCGCAAAAAACTGGGCGAGGCCGCCGGCCTGACCGGTGAACACGTGGTTCTGGGCAACGGTTCGACGGACGTGATCAACTTCGTAGTGCACACCTTTGTTTCCCCAGGGGCGGAAGTGGTCATCCCGGTGCCGACCTTCCCGATGTACGAGGCGCGCGTCAAGGTGGCCGGCGGGACAGTTGTCCAGGTGCCGATGAAGCCGGATTTCACCTGGGATATTGAGATGATCCTTAAAGCGGTCACCCCCAAGACCAAGTTGATCTTCACCTGTTCCCCCAATAATCCAACCGGCAACCAATTCCCACTGGAGGACCTGAAACGGATCCTGGCATTGGGTAAGCCCACCTTTTTTGACGAAGCTTATTATGAGCTGGAGAATGAAGTTGAGACGCGCGCTCCCATGATCCTTGAGTACCCGCACATGATGGTCAACCGGACCTTCTCGAAGGCGTTTGGGCTTGCCGGGCTGCGCATCGGTTACATCCTGTGTGACCCGGCACTGGCCAGTTACTTCAACCGGGTGCGCTTCCCATGGAATGTCAGCCAGATCGCGATCGCGGCTGCGCTCGCCGCGCTGGATGATAAAGCCGACCAGGAGCTCAAACGCAAGAATGTTATCCTCGGGCGCGAGACCATCGCCGCTGAGATCAACAAGATTCCTGGTTTCAAGGCGCTTCCGTCGGAAGGCAATTTCGTTTTGATCGACGCCAGCGCTTTGGGAGAAGATTCGCTTACCATCCGCGACCGGATGGCCGAAAAGGGCATCTATATCCGCCCGATGTCCGGCCATAATATGCCGATGGGTTTCATCCGCATCACGGTCGGGACTCCCGAGCAGAACAAACTGTTCATTCAGACCTTCAAGCAATACATCCGAGAGACACGCGAAAAATAAATCCGGAGGACAGACTTGAGTAAGTCGAAATATATCCTGGCACACGATACGGGCACTGGCGGCGATAAGGCTGTGCTGTGCGACCTGAACGGCAAGGTGTTATTTTCCGCCTACCAGCCCTACGGGCTCAATTATCCGCAAGCCGGCTGGGTCGAACAAGACCCTGATGAGCTCTGGCGGGCGGTGGCGGCCAGCTCGCGCCAGGTACTTCAGGAAGCAGGCATCGACCCGGCGGATGTGATCGGTGTGGGCGTTTCCGCGCAGATGTGGAACACCCTGCCGGTCGACAAGAATGGCAAGCCGCTGACCCCGATGTTGTCCTGGCTGGATCTGCGCAGTGTCCGCCAGGCAGACCGCATCCTGAGCGGGGACATGCCGGCCTTCATATTCAAACATACCGGCAATATTCCGACGGCCAAGGACACCATTCCCAAGATCCTATGGTTGAAGGAAGAGCGTCCTGAGATCTGGGAGCAGACGGCTTACCTGCTGGATTGCAAGGAATACATCCTGTTCAAGCTAACCGGCAAGATCGCCATCGACTGGGTGGGGGCCTCCGTCTATTTCCTGTTCAACCCTTATACTAAGAAATGGTCGGAGGAAGTCTGCCAGGCGTTGGGCATCCCGATCGAGAAACTGCCGCCCGCCTATCCGTGTACGGATGTTATCGGCGAGATCACCCCGGAAGCCGCCCGCGAAACGGGACTAAAGGCCGGAACCCCGGTGGTGATCTGCGCCGGCGATGTAGCTGTCGCCCAATCTGGGGCGGGGGCCAACCAGGAAGGTAAAGTCCACCTGTGCATTGGCACCGCCACCTGGGTGGGTATTTCGACGGCTACTTTCCGGAATGACCCGGAGAAGCCCTTCTGGGGCCTTAACCATATCGATCCGAACAAATACATTATTTCCGGCGAGATGGAGACAGGTGGCGGAGCATTAATGTGGTTCCGGGATGTACTTTGCCAGGAAGAGGGACGCCAGGCCCTGGAGAAGGGTAAATCTTCCTATGAATTGCTGACCAGGATGGCCGGTTCGGTCCCGCCCGGCTCGGACAAGCTGATCTTCCTGCCCTGGCTTTCAGGCGAACGCGCTCCGGTACTGGACCACTATGCGCGCGGTGGCTTTATCGGTCTGACCATGAGCCATACCAAGGCGCATATGACGCGCGCTGTTATGGAAGGAGTGGCCTATCACATCCGTTGGATCTGCGAGGCGATGGAGAAAACCGGTTTTGTCATTAACGGGTTCAACGGGATTGGGGGCGGATGCAACAGTCCGGTCTGGATCCAGATCATCGCGGCTGTCACTGGGAAACCGATCAGCGTGGTCAAGAACCACCTGGAGGCCGGCGCGGTCGGTGCGGCTCTGACTGTGGCGGTCGGCCTGGGCATCCACCCGAACATGGATGCCGTGGATGACCTGATCGAGATCAAGCAGGTCATCCAGCCGGATAATTCCAACCGGCAGAGATATAATGACCTTTACCGAATTTACCGCGACCTGTATACTTTGCTGGTCCCCATCCACCGCCGCTTATACGAGGTGCCATGAAAGTCGTCATCAATAAGGCTAAACTCGCCAAGAGGGCGCAGAACGCCAACATTGCCAGTATCAGCGGGATGGTACTGCTATTGGCGGGTGTGATCCTGCCATTGGTCCTCCAGGTGCTCGGGCAGGTTGTCCCACTCATCATCATCCTGGCCGGTATTATTATCGCAATGGTGGGCATCTACCAGGCCAACCGTTGGGTGCGTAAGCCGCGCCCGGAGGAACAACTAAGCAGGGCGCTCAAGGGCCTGGACGATAAATATGTGCTCTATCATTACCCGACGGCGTTGCCTTGCGACCATGTGCTACTGACCCCGGAAGGGGTGGTGAACCTGGAGACAATCAACCTGGCCGGCTTCTTCACCTATAAAGATGGACGCTGGACCGAACGCATGACCATGGGACGCGCCTTCCGGTCGGTGGTCGAGGAGCGCTTGGGTGATCCAACCCGCTCCGCCCTGGCAGTCCAGGACTACCTGGCTGGCAAGCTGCAGGATCTGACCGGCGAAAGGGTCCCCGTTAAACCATTGATTACATTTACACATCCAAGCGTCGAACTGGACCTGCAGCCGGATGGGCCGGTTCCGGTCTACATGGCCGATAAACTTAGGAAGCATGTACCGATCGCCGGACCTCGGCTCTCAGCGGAGATGTACCAGAATATTGCCGGATTTTTAGAGAAAGCAGTAAAAAGCTAGGAAGTCCCTGGATGGGCGTTGGCAAGTGTTTTATCTGGAAAAATAAAAAGATGGGGGGAGTTATTCATTAGAAAGTCAGGAGACCATATGAAGGTCATCATCATCGGTTCCGGGATGTCTGGTCTGACCGCGGGGGCCTACCTGGCCAAAGCTGGGCATGCTGTCACCATCTTCGAGCAGTTCCCGACCCCGGGTGGGGTGACTGCCACCATCAAGCAGGATGGCTTCGGTTGGGATATCGGGCCGCTGCTGTTGGAAGGCTTCGCTCCGGGCGACAAGGGCCGGGTTATCCTGGAGGAACTGGGGGTCAGCGAACTTGTCCCATCCGTGCAGGCTGACCGCCTGCTCTC
>JADGQB010000446.1 GCA_017882145.1 Anaerolineales bacterium | reverse complement strand
AAGGTGGCGGGGGTCTGGAAATAATAATAGGCCCGGACATATTGTTTCAGGTTGAGGGCATTCAAGAAGGAACTGACGGTTTCAACCGGTCCACTGCGGTTATCCAGGAAATTGGTTTTGTCGATGCTGAGGCTGCCGCCCGAAGCAGCGACCGGATTGGCTCCAGTTGGGAAACCGGTGCAGGCACCGGCCAGTGCGCTGGAATCACTGGCATTCAGATCGGAGGCTTTGGCCTGGCCACGGTCGATGCTCATCGGATTAAAGGGCGGTGCACCGAAGTTGGCCGGTTGGGATTGATGGACCACATAGCAGGCTGCAAAATTGGAGCGTGTGCCATTCTGCGCGGTTGTCTCCAGGAGGACCGGAACGGTGAAGTACAGTTGTCCCGCTCCGGCATCGCCCGTGATTTGGCCAAATACGAGCTTGACCGAAGCCGTATTTTGATAGCCATTGGCATAGGTCGTGAAGTTGCCGAGCGTACTGGCAGGATTGGTCCAGTAACCATAGGCGCGGGCGTATTCCTGGCGATTGATGGCGTTGTAAAGGGAGAGAATCAGCTGTGAGGCCGTGCTGCGGTCATCAACGTAATTCGGTGTGGATGGATTGGGGACGGAGGTGTTGGTGGAGACAGGCGCGGGTGTCTGGCTGGGCGCCAGGGTGGCGGGCGGCACGGGAGTGTCGCTGGGAGCGAGTGTGTCGGTGGCAGCCTGCGGGGTAAATGTGGGAAAAGGAGTGTGGGTGGGCGCCTGAGTATCTGTGACAGTCGGGACCTGGGCGGCGGTGCTGGTGGGAGTATTTTCTATACCGAAGGCTAGCGAGCCATTGCAAGCAGTGAGAAATACCACAGCTACGATTAAGATAAGTTTAAGCGATTTCATATTTGACTCCTGAAGGAACGGATCTCCATACTATATTTAGATGTATTTTAGTGGCTGGAGGTTACGCCGGGATGGCGGGAAGGTGACTGTTTTGAAACAGGCTGTTATTGAACTGTAACAACTTTTTATAAGAACTGAATGCTGCCGGAGGCGATAAGGATAATAATTTTGTAAACGGGATCCGATGAGTCCTTACTTTTATAAATCCGAAGTCGGAGACTTCGGACTCCGCCTGATCAGCCGACCGGCAGGCGCAGGGTGAAAACGGTGCCCTGCCCTGGGCGACTGCGCAGGCTGACTTGACCGTTGTGCCTTTCTGCGATGGCCCGCACCAGCGCCAGGCCCAGCCCGCTGCCTGGGACACCCCGCCCGGCCTCACCGCGGTAAAGTTCTTCCCAGACGTGGGGTTGTTCTTCGCCCGGGATACCGGGGCCGGTGTCGGCAACCTCGATCAGCAGGCTGGTGCCGTCCTCGGAGGCATGCAGTTCCACGGTGTCGCCCGGGCGGGAGAATTTGAGGGCGTTTTCCAGCAAGTTATGGACAGCCAGGAAGAGCAAATCCGGGTCGCCGGAGACTTTCGGCAGCGGCCAGGGAGCCTGGGGGATGGTCAAGGTCAAATGACGCTCGCCGGCTCCGGGCTGATCCTGGGCCAGGGTAAAGACCTCCTGCAACAAGGCCGGGATATCCACCGGGGAATG
This sequence comes from Anaerolineales bacterium, assembly GCA_017882145.1. GTDB lineage: Bacteria > Chloroflexota > Anaerolineae > Anaerolineales > Villigracilaceae > UBA877. The sequence continues at coordinate 962 of JADGQB010000446.1, read as the reverse complement.
TTCCACGAGGCGGATCTCCAGCTCGGCCAGTTTCCGCAGGTCGGCAGCCAGGCGGCTGAGGCGCAAGGCCTGGGCTTCGACGCTGTCCAAAGCTTCCTGGCGGGCAGCCTCGGAGGGCGACCCGGCCAGGTTGGCCAGACCGGCCCGGATGGCGGTGAGCGGATTCTTCAATTCGTGGTCCAGGCGGCGCAGGAAACGGCGGCGCTCATCCGCGGCCTTTGCCAGCACAGCCTGACGGCGCTGCTCCCAGGCCAACCGGATGTAGAAAACCGCGCCAACCAGAGCGGACAAGCCCAGGCCGAGAACGAAGGCCAGGCTGCCCAGGTCAATCCGCAGGAAGGCAATCGGGTTGGCTTTGGCGATGAACCAAAGATAGATGGCGGCCAATAACCCCAGAACCAGCGGAATAAAGGCAAGCAGCCAGCTCCAGCGCTTCATGACAGGGTCTCCACCTGGCCGACGAAGCGATAGCCCTGACCGGGAATGGTCTCGATAAAGCGCGGACTGGCGGGGTCATCATTCAGCGCCCGGCGCAGCTCGGCCACGCGCGTATCGACCGCGCGCGTTCCGACCGGGTAATCCCAGCCCCAGACCACATCCAGGAGGCGTTCGCGCGTCACCAGCTCGTCAGGATGGGTCAGCATGTATTCCAGCAAGAGCACGGATTTGGGCGTTAAGGTCAATTCGAGCTCATCCAACCAGACCCGGCGGGAGCTACGGTCCAGGATCAATTTGCCGGAAGCCAGGCGGGCTGCGGCGGAGAGCGGCGGCTGGCCGGGATGGGCACGCCGCAGGACGGCCCGGATACGGGCGACCAATTCGTGCGGATCGAAAGGTTTGTTGAGATAATCATCGGCGCCTTCCTCGAGCGCCATGGCACGTTCGGAGGCCTCGCCGACCTGGGTGAGCAGGATGATGGGCGTCCAGTTGCCGGCCTGGCGGAGTTGGCGCAGGACTTCGCG
>JADGQB010000177.1 GCA_017882145.1 Anaerolineales bacterium | reverse complement strand
CAGGCCTGGCAAATGACCCTGCCGGGATCCTCACCGATCGACCCGCCTGACGATATGTCCGGCTTGATCGATGATAACGATTATGGTTTTACCTGGAAACTGGCTTCGACCGGCTTGGTTATTATGACGTTCAAGGGAGAACCCAACCAACTGGTGCTTGAAACCTTCAACCCCGCCGACGGCACCAGCCTGGGCAAAAAGACGATCGCCCTTAGCCATATCACAGGCAGTTTCTACGATATTCCCGCCGTGATCAGTTGGCAGGGAGACCTGGGCTATCTCAGCCTGGATTATGGCTTTTACAGCCTGGATGTTGCCAGCGGTACGCTCAAATTCCTTTACTAACCAGCTTTGCGGCTGGGAATACCAAAAAGAACGCAGGGACCGATCCCTGCGCTCTTTTGATTCTGAAAATGTATTTTCAACTCACTGCGATGTAGGTCTGTTCCAGGTGATCAATAAAATCCTGCGGGGTCGCCTGAAGCAGGATCTCCGTCCGGACGGCGCGCGACAGGTGTTGGAGTTTTAGATATTGGATGGCGTGTTTGCGGAATAAGACCAGGCCTTTGTGCGGGCCATAAAAAGCCACGTTGCGTTCCAGATGCTGGGATACCATCTGATGGATCATCTCTGAGGTCACCTGTGTCCGGTCGAGGCGGGAAAAGATCCACGGGTTGCCAACCGCGGCGCGACCGATCATGACCGCTTCGCAACCGGTATGGCTCTTCATGCGGTCTATATCGGCGGGCGATTTAACATCTCCATTACCGATGACCGGGATTCTCACGGCTGCCTTTACTTCGGCGATGGCATCCCATTCCGCCAGCCCGCTGTAGCCTTGCTCCTTGGTGCGCGCGTGGAACGCGATGGCTGCACCGCCATTCTCTTCGATGATGCGGGCGATCAAAGTATAGTTGCGGCAATCTTCCCAGCCCAGGCGGATTTTCCCCGTTACTGGCACATCCAGGGCGCGGCTCAGATCCCGGAAAATTCGTGCAACCTTGAGAGGTGTGCGCATCAGGCCCACGCCGGCTCCGCGATGGGCGACGGTCTTGGCCGGACAGCCCAGGTTGATGTCAATGATATCGGGGGAAAGCTCCTGGACGCGCAAAGCGGCCTTCAGGAGTTCACCCGGGTCATCCCCATAAATCTGGAAAACGACCGGCCGCTCGGCTTCTTCATAGACAAAGCGGGGCCGCATGGCATCAAACGCGCGCGTAATCCCCTCGGCCCTGACAAATTCGGTATAACTCATGGCCGAGCCCAGCGCGCTGCACAGTGATCGAAAAGGCCAGTCCGAAAAGCCGTCCATCGGAGCCAGGATGGCATCCCCGTAAACGGGCACATCGCCCACACGGAATGTGGGCGATGAGACACGCGCAGGAACAGTGGGCCGGATCGATTCCATTTTATTCATGAGTAGTAACGACTTAAGTCGTTACTACGAGTAGCTACTTCGAGTCGTTACTACGTGACGGGTGATTTCTTCAGTCTTTCCGCAAACTTATGGCGAAATTTTGCCACTTTCGGAGCAATGATCACCCGGCAGTAGCCCTGGAAGGGATTGTTCTTGAAGTATTCCTGATGGTAATCTTCTGCAATATAGAAACTGTCAAACGGAGTTACTTCGGTAACGATGGGATCATCCCAAAGTTTGGCAGCGGTGATCTCACGGATGACCTCCTCGGCAATTTTTTTCTGTTCTTCATCGTGGAAGAAAATCGCCGAACGGTATTGCGTGCCGGCATCGTTGCCCTGGCGGTTAAGCGTGGTCGGGTCGTGGATGGTGAAAAATACGGTCAGCAGGTCTTTATACGACAGCACTTGCGGGTCAAATGTTACCCGGACAACTTCAGCATGACCGGTATCCCCATCACAGACCTGGGCGTAACTCGGGTTCTGGACGTGTCCACCGGAATAACCCGATTCCACCGATTCGACGCCATTCAATTCATCAAATACAGCCTCCAGGCACCAGAAACAGCCGCCTGCCAGATAAGCTACCTCTAAGTTATTACCCATAAAATCCTCCAAAACAGCAGGGGCACGATGGTTCGTGCCCCTGCTACAAAATCACGAAATCACTTCTGGTGCTTTTTCCTCCACAAGAGGAGCACGCGTCAGCACAACCTCACCTTCGACAAACTCCACCAGGATCGTATCACCTTCGTGGAACGTCCCGGACAGCAGCGCATCGGACAGTGGATCCTCGACCTTTTGTTGGATGATGCGGCGCAAAGGCCGGGCACCCATTTCCACATCGTAACCAGATTCGGCCAACTGGTCCAGCGCGGCTTCAGTGGCAGTCAACTTCACTTCGTGTTCGGCCAGACGTTCGGTGACCTTGTTCAGTTCAAGATTTACGATCTGGCGGATGTCATCCTTATTAAGGGAGCGGAAGACAATGACGCTGTCCAGCCGGTTGATGAACTCCGGGCGGAAGACCTTCTTGAGCGACTCGGTCAGCTTCTTGCGCATTTCATCATAGGATTGGCGCTCTTCGGTCTTTTCATCGCGCTTCAACTGGAAGCCGAGGGAGGTCTGCTTCTTGATCTCCTCCGCGCCGACGTTGGTGGTCATCACAATGATGGCGTTGCGGAAATCCACGGTGCGACCCTTGGCGTCTGAGAGATGGCCTTCTTCCATGATCTGCAAAAGCATGTTATGAACTTCAGGGTGGGCCTTTTCGACCTCATCAAAAACTACGATGGAGTAAGGACGCCGGCGCAAGGCTTCGGTAAGCTGTCCGGCATCGTCGTAGCCGATATATCCGGGCGGAGCGCCCACCAGACGGCTGGCGGTATGGCGTTCCATGAACTCGGACATGTCGAGCTGAATCAGGGCTTCCTCGCTTCCAAACATGAACTTGGCGAGCGCCTTGGTCAGCTCGGTTTTGCCAACACCGGTGGGCCCGAGGAACATGAACGAGCCAATCGGGCGCTTTGGATCTTTGAGCCCGGCGCGCGCCCGCCGTACCGCTTTGGCGATGGATTGGATGGCTTCGGTCTGGCCGATAATAACCTTCTGGAGTTCTTCCTCCATTTTGAGCAGGCGCTTCGACTCTGCCTCGGCAATCTGCATGACAGGCACGCCGGTCCACATGGCTACCACTTCGGCAATATCTTCGCCGGTGACAACCGGGCTTTTGGCGCGCTCCCAGCTGGACTTCATCTGCCTGAGTTGTTCGTTCAAGTCAGCTTCCTGGGCTTCCCAGGTTAACACATCCTCAGGCTTGCCTTCTTCCTGGGCCAAAGCTCGGTTGGAACGCACCTGCTTGAGTTGCTTGTAAATCTCCTTGGCTGAGACGGTCGCACCGGATTTGTACATGCGCACACGGCTGGCGGATTCGTCGATCAGGTCTATGGCCTTGTCGGGCAGGAAGCGGTCCGAAACGTAACGGGCCGAAAGGTTGGCCGCGGCCTCGAGAGCCTCGTCTGAGATGACCAGGTGGTGGTGCTCCTCGTACATCTTGCGGATGCCTTTGAGGATCTCAATCGTCTCTTCCACCGTAGGTTCATCCACCACAATCGGCTGGAAGCGGCGTTCAAGAGCGGCATCCGATTCGATATGTTTGCGATACTCATCCAGGGTGGTCGCACCGATGCACTGCAATTCACCACGTGAAAGGGCGGGCTTGAGAATATTAGCCGCGTCTACAGCGGACCCGGCCGACCCGGCGCCCACCAGCATGTGGAATTCGTCAATGAACAGGATGGACTTGGTGGATTTGAGCTCATCGATGACGCGCTTCAGGCGCTCTTCGAACTGGCCGCGGTACATCGTCCCGGCCACCAGTGAGCCAACATCCAGTTTGAGGACGCGTTTGTTCAGCAGCGGGGCAGGGACATCCCCATCCGTAATGCGCTGAGCCAGGCCTTCGACGATGGCCGTTTTACCCACGCCCGGTTCCCCGATCAGGGCCGGATTGTTCTTGGTACGGCGGGCCAGGATCTGGATGACACGCTCGATCTCGGTCTGGCGCCCTATAACGGGGTCCAATTTGCCTTCCTCAGCCAGGGTGGTCAGGTCGGTTGCCAGTTGGTCAACCAGGGGAGTTTTAGGCTCCTGCTTTCCGCCTGGTTTGGCCGTTTCAGGGACAGCCGAGGCAGCCGATCCGGTGCTTTCCTGCAGTACCCGGCGGGTCTGGCGGCGCACCTGGTCGGGCGTTACGCCCAATTTCTTCAGGACTTCCATGGCCGCACCTTCCGAGCGCACCAGGCCGAGCAGCAGGTGTTCGGTGCCGATGTAGTGGTGGCCCATTTTGCGGGCTTCATCGATTGCAAATTCCAGCACCTGTTGCGTATCGGGAGCGAGTTCGATCTTACTGCTATCGTAGCGTCCCTCACCACTGACGCGCTGGATCATCTCACGTACTCGTTCGGTCTCCAGGCCAAGTTCGCGCAGGACGCGCCCGGCCACACCGCCATCTTCTTTCAATAACCCCAGCAGCAGGTGTTCCGTACCGATAAATCCCTGGCGGGCGCGTTCGGCTTCCTGGTGAGCCAGGGTCAGCACGTGCCGTGCACGCTGGGTAAAACGTTCCATACTAGCCATTTAAATCTCCTCGAGGTACGAGATAAATCTCGACCAATGCATTCGGACAAAAAGTGTCTGGATTGATTCTACCAAAAAGCTGGGTAGTTTTCGTATGAGAAAGATTAGAGTTTGCGAACCGCGTTTTCGTCGCCGGGAGCATCAATAAATATACGGGATCAGGAATTTGGTACGTTTTTTATATTCCATCCAGGCTTCGCCAAACCGTTCGGCCAGGGCTTTATCTTCGCGCCGGGCACGACCGGCGAACGAGACCACCGAGAACAAGAACATCAGGAACACCATCCAGACCGGGTAGAGCAGGACCAGCCCGAACATGGCCACCCACCAGCCAAAATACATCGGGTTGCGCACAAGGGCATAAGGTCCAGCTTGAATGATCCGGTGGTCGTCGCGAAGTTTGACCTGCTGGCTGGTGCTGAGGCCCCACATTTTTCCAAGCATGCGGCGCGCCCACAGCATGAAAACACACCCGGCAGCATACAGGATCAACCCGATCCCGTCCAGGAGATACAAAGCGTTGGTGGAGATGGAAAATAACGGTATCCATAGGAAATAAAACATTCCCGCACAGATCGCCAGTCCCAATATAACCATTCCGACCTGCGCCCAAAATGGATACTTCCGGCCGTTGCGTTCAGGCAGCAGGGTGACTGCCTGGCCTTTGCGCAGGGCTGCCAGCCAGTCGGCCAATGTCAAAACAAAGGATACATACACCAGGCTCACGATGACGATGACGCTCGCAATAATCTCAAAGGTCTTCATGGTTGCCTCCAGAATTAGCGGTTGTCTCCGTCTCCGCCGATCTTGCCGCGCTCGAGACGCGAAAACAGTTTTTCGAGGTTGTGTTCGGCCACATCTTCAAGGGACAAATCAAGCTCGGTACAGACCTGGGCCAGGTACCACAACACGTCGCCCAGTTCACCCTTCAGGGCGGAGCGTTCGGTTTCCCCAATGACGCCCTCTTTATCGCGGAAGATCTTCTTGACCTTGCCGGCCACCTCGCCGGCCTCATTGGTCAACCCAAGAACAGGATAGATGACCGGGTGCCCGATGGCCGGATACTTGGCAGTCTTGCGGGATTTGATCTGGTATTCGGTGAAGTTCATGATAGTTCCTTGAGTCTTACGAATGCTTCGGCGGGTGTCAGGATCGGAGCTTTGATATAGGCATCTAGTTCAGGATGGTCGAGGATATGTTTCTTATCCAACGAAACGAGCATATCCACCCTCGCGACTTTGAAGCAGCGAGGATGGGAGCGTCTTTTGGGACGATCACTTTCATTGCATTCTGAACCTGCCTTCTGGTGACAGAGACGATCTCTATCCGGGCTTCCCTGATAATCCGCTCCAGAACAGTCAATCCGGGCTTGGTCAAATCCAGGTTGCGGCGTGTTTCTTCAAGTACAAAATCACTCAATACCAAGGTTAGCTTCCCGGCTGCGCTGATTAGAACAATATCACGAGAATGGCCTTTTGCCGAGTTTGCTGCTGTGAAAAGAACGCTCGAGTCGATGAAAATTCGCAATATCATGACTCATCTTTTATCCCATATGTCTCTTCCAGGAGTTTCTCGCGAATCTCACGGCCGCGTTCGATCCATTCCTCAAGAGTAACCCCATCTGCTTTTAGCACCTTGCCCATTTCGTCAAGTGCTTCAGAAAGAACAACTTCGGCAGGCTTGATCAACAATCCGTCTTTCGTCTCAACCACCATAACAGTATCCCCTTTTTTAATGTTGAGCTTCTTGCGAAGTTTGGTGGGGATGGTTACCTGTCCTTTTTCCTGGACTCGCACATAAAGCGCCATGGTCTACTCCATTAATGGTCATACTTTCAGAAAGTCATACTTCCATTATATCAACCCCCAAAAAAACTACACACGCCGAAATTGAATTTAATTGTTGAGGGGAATTATTAAATTTCCAACAGATACGCCAGTACCCATCTGGTTGTCGCCACCAATGCTTCGGTGTGGGTGCGCTCGTAGTTGTGCGAGGCGTCCACACCCGGACCGATAAGCGCCACGGCTACGTCCCCGCCGGCAGCCCAAAAAGCCTCGCCGTCCGAGCCGTAGTGCGGGTAGATGTCCACTTTATATGGGATTTCGTTCTTTTCGGCCAGGACACGCAGCCGTTCTGACAGGCCGTGATGGTACGGGCCGCCGCTGTCCTTGACGCACAGCGAGCTGTGGAACTCATCCGAAGTCTGGCCCTCGCCCACCGCGGCCATGTCGACCACCAGCAGCTCCTCCACATCTGCCGGAATGCCGGCAGCCGCGCCGTGCCCGACCTCCTCGTAGTTGCTGATCAGGAAGTACGTCGTGCGGGCCGGTTTCTTTTTGGCGTCACTGAGCGCCTTGACTGCCGCAACCAGGCAGGCCACGCAAGCCTTATCGTCCAGGTGTCGCGAACGGACGAACCCGGCATTCACTTCCACGCGCGGGTCAAAAGCCACGAAGTCGCCAACCTCAACGCCCAGGTCGAGCGTCTCCTTTTCCGAGCTGGTGCGGGCATCCAGGCGCACCTCGAGCGTATCCGCACTACGTTTCATCTCGTTCACCTCTGCGCCATGGACATGGCTGGAAGCCTTGGTCAGCAGGATCGAGCCGCGCAGCGAACGCCCGGAGCGGGTAAACACGCTGCAGCCTTCGCCTTCGATGGTGTTCCAGGGGTAGCCGCCGATCTGGGATAACTTCAGCCGGCCGTTGGATTTGAGTTCCTTGACCATCCCGCCGAGCGTATCGGCATGTGCGGTCACCGCGCGCGGGCCGTCGTCGCGCTCTCCGGTCCAGGTGGCAAGCAGGGCACCTTTGCGGGTGCGGGCAATCTTCAACTCTTTGAAAGCCTTGAAAGTTCCTTCAGTCAGGGCAATGGCCGGTTCGGCCAACCCGGTGGGGCTGGGAGTATTCAAGATTTTGGTCAGGAATTCGAGCAGGAAGGGCGTATTGATTTCAGGCAGGTTGGACATGGATTCCTCCGGTAGGGAAATTATACGTTAAAAACAGGCGGAAGATGATAGAATATATGTGCTACACCGTACCGCTTATAAATCCTGAAACCATTTATTTCTACCAAGCTGGTTCATCAAAAAAACCTGGCAACAAGAAAGCTGTATGCGACCTATTCGCGCTTCCGAAGTTGGTTCCTATCTTTTTTGTGCACGCGCCTGGTGGTATCGCCAGCAAGGGGTTGAATCCACCAACCAGGCCGAAATGACCGCCGGGACGGAACTCCACCGCCAGCACGGGCGGACAGTCATCGCCTCCGGCCTAACGCGCATTCTGGCGATCATTTTGCTGCTTGTGGCGTTGGCGCTGCTGGTGGCTTTTTGCACCGCCAGGTTTGTCTGATCAGGAGGCCCGCATGTCAGTCTTGAACAAAATCGCCTATTTCCAGGAACGACGGGATGAGCTCCCCAACCAGGCAGTGGCACACGAACTGGCCCAGACGCAAAACATTGCCGATATCCGCGAAATCGTCGACAACCTGGGCAACCAAGAGCCCAACATCCAGAGTGACTGTCTCAAAGTGCTGTATGAACTCGGTTACCTGGCACCCGGGTTGATCTCTGAGTATCTGGAAGAATTCCTGAAACTTCTAAAGCACCGCAACAACCGCATGGTGTGGGGCGGAATGATCGCCCTTTCCACGATTGCCGGCCTGCAGGCCGATAAAATCTTCCCGCATGTCGATGAGATTATAAAGACGATGGAG
>JADGQB010000032.1 GCA_017882145.1 Anaerolineales bacterium | reverse complement strand
TCCAGGCCAGGATCTGCGTCAGGCCCACACAGGTATCCCCGATGATCTTGCCGGCCATGAACTGGTTCGGCGAGACCGAGGTGATTAGCACTTCCATCGTGCGGTTCTCTTTTTCATCCACCACTGCCTGCATCAGGTAGCCGCCCGCCGTGAACATGGCGATGATAAAGCCGATCCCTGCCACGAATGGGATCAGAAAGCTGAACCAGTTACTGCTCGACAGGCTCCGGCTGCCATCCGCCGACTCTGTCGTAACATCTGCTCCCTTCACCAGCCGGGCTGCGATCACCGGATCGGTATTCTTCAACAAGTTCGCCCCCAGGAAGTTGTAGAACTGCTGGCGGGCCGGCGACTTGAGCTCGACGATATGCACAACCCGCAGGTTACCAGTGCTGCGATAGTCAGCCGGCAGGATGTAATAAGCCTGGAGCTTGCCCGTCTCCAACGCTGCCCGTGCTTCGGCTTCGCTTGCAAAGGCGATCAACTGCACCGGGCGGTCCGGCGCCGTGGGCTTGGGTGCCGGCACCGGGTTGCTTAGCAGACCGGAATTGTCGACGTAGCCGATCGGTGTCGTGTTCTCTTCCATTGAAAAGATCAGGAAGATCAACCCGACCATCAGCAGGATCACTCCCGGGACGCTCAACAGCCCGAACACAAACCGCCGGTTAAAAACGTGTTTGCGGTATTCGTGCAGGGTTATATGCCAGATCTTGCTCATGCGCCTCGCTCCTCCCCCTGCACCACACGGATAAAGATTTCGTCCAGGGTTGGCATGGCGATCTCGAATTGTTCGACTGCGATTTTCTGGGCCACCAGCGTTTGCAAAATTTCCTGCGGATCCGTACCCTTGGCCAGGTGCAGTTTGACCGTACCGTTGACTGGCTCGATTCGTTCCACTCCCGCCAGCTTTGGCAGATCAACGGAGCTGCGGACCAGCAGCTCATTCCCGGAAAACTGCCGTCGGATATCCGCCAGGCCGCCGTACAGCATGACCTTGCCGTGGTCGATCAAAACGATCCGGTCGCACAGTTCCTCCACCTGGTGCATCTGGTGCGAGCACAGGATGATGGTGACACCCTCGGCGTGTTGTTCGCGCAGCAGGTCCATCACCATCTGCGTATTGACCGGATCGAGGCCGCTGAAGGGTTCGTCCACGATCAGCAACTCCGGCTGGTGCAGCAGGGTCGCGATCACCTGGGCCTTTTGCTGCATGCCTTTGCTGAGTTCCTTAACCTTCTTGTTCTTATAGGCCGTCAAGTCGAACCGTTCCAGGTACGTCTCCGAACGCCGCTTCACATCCGCCGGGTTCATCCCTTTCAACGAACCCAGGTATGCCAGGCAGCGTTCGAGCGGGATGTCCTGGTACAGTCCGCGTTCCTCGGGCATATAACCGATCCGGTTCTTTTTGGCTTCCGACATCGCTCCGCCCAGGATCGCAACCGAGCCCGAATCTGGTCTAAAAATATCCAGCATAACCCGCAGGCTGGTTGTCTTTCCGGCTCCGTTGGGTCCCAGCAAGCCGAAAAGGTCTCCTTTTTCAAGGCTGAACGAAACATCCTCCACGGCTTTGACCGGACCGAAGGATTTGGTGATGTGTGCAAGATCAACTACTGGCATTTACGCTCCTTACTGGTGCAACAATTTTGAAGCAATACAGTTGGATCGTTGATATCCCGACCCTTTCTTAATTTACGGACAACCGCCTTATCCGTTTCACACCTGTCATTGCCTGCGCCAGAACCGCGGAAACAGGTGGACGGACAGTCAAGGGTATCGCAGATTATAGTATGAAGTTGGTGGTCAGGAAGTTTGACTTGTTCTTCCTGGTAATATCAGTGATGATCGCCTTGTTAAGCGGGTCCGCCCGGGCCGCCACCAGCGTGCGGATCGAAAAGCACCGCAGTGTGTCCGAAACCGACAGGGTCCCCTCAGCCGAGTCTTTCCGGCCGGTGAACGGGAAAGTATCCGGGCTGCGTTGGCACTGGCTGTTCAGGTTAACCCGGCAGACCTGGTTAACCAGCGGGTCGATCAGCTGAGCCAGCGCGTCGGGGTCTTTCCCGAACAGGCTGACCTGCTGTCCGTAATTCGACTCGACAATATACCGCATCGGCTCCTCGATGTCATCGAACGACACCACCGGCACGATCGGGCCAAACTGTTCCTCGCTGTACAGCCGCATGGAGGCTTTTACCGGGTAAACCACCGCCGGGAAGAAGAAAGTCTCGGTCGTGGCGCCGCCGTTCGGGTTGACGATCCGGGCGCCTTGCCCAAGTGCATCCTGCAGCAGACCTTCCAGGTATTTCGGCTTGCCCACTTCCGGCAGCGGGGTCAGAGTCACTCCCGGCTCCCAGGGCATCCCAATCTTCAATCTGCTCACAGCTTCCGAAAAACGTTCCAGGAAGGCTTCACAAATGCTCGCGTGCACGAACAGGATCTTTAGCGCCGTGCAGCGCTGCCCATTGAAAGTCAGGCTGCCAAGCAGGCATTCCCGCACTGCCAGGTCCAGATCAGCGTCCGGCAGCAGGATGGCTGGGTTCTTGGCGTCCAGCCCCAGGATGCTGCGCAGGCGGTGCGGCTTGGGATGCTGCTGCTGAATGGTATCCGCCACCCGGCTGGTGCCGATGAACGCCAGCGCGTCCACCTGCCCGGAAGCCATCAAGGGGCTGACAATTTCCGCTCCGCTGCCGTAAATGGTGTTGACCACACCCGGCGGGAACGCCTCCCGGAAGGCTTCCAGCAGCGGGCGGAACAGCAGCACGCCGAACTTGGGCGGCTTGAAAATTACCGCATTCCCCATTAATAAAGCTGGGATGAGCGTTGTGAACGTTTCGTTGAGTGGGTAGTTGAAGGGTCCCATGCTTAGCACCACGCCCAACGGCGCGCGCCGGATCTGCCCGATGATGTCGCCCTGGATCACGAAACGTGATGAGACCCGGTCGAGGTCTTTCATGGCTTCTAGCGTATCTTCTATATAAGTGATTGTGCGGTCGAACTCCTTCTCCGAATCCTGGTAGGATTTACCAATCTCCCACATCAACAGCCGGACGATCTCGCTTTTCTTTTGGCTCATGCGGTAGGTGAAATCCGCCAGTGCTTCGATGCGCTGCTGCACAGAGCGGGTCGGCCATTCCCCGCCCCCATGGTCGTAGGCTTTGGATGCGGATGCCAGCGCCTCCAGCGATTCTTTCCCGGTCAATTGCGGGTGGCAGCCGATCACCACCCGCTTGCAGCCGGCTCCGGTCTCCACGCACACCGGCGAAGTGACCTCATGCATCGGCCCGTCCCAGTGCCGCAGTTCGCCGTCGATCAGGTATTCGGTCTGGTTGACCGGCTCTGGCAGGTCAAATTCCACCGGGATGCCGCCTTGCTTTGGGTAAAGGTTTGCAAAAAGGTTTTCATTGTTTACAGTGTTCATTGATTACCTTCCTGGATTGATCGAGCTCAGGTCTGCTCCACAAATGATTTCAATTGCTCACGATAGTTTTTGAATGCGTTCCGGCCTGTTTCGGTCATCCGGCACAGAGTCATGGGGATTTTACCTCGATAGGTCTTTTCAATGCTTATGTAACCTGCTTCTTCAAGCTTCGAAAGGTGTACTGATAGATTGCCTTTGGTCAGGCCAGTCTCGCGTTGCAGGTACAGGAAATCCGCGCTTTCCACGGCAGCCAGGACCGCCAGAATAACCGTACGGGAGGGCTCGTGGATGAGCCTGTCCACGTCCGCCAGCGAACGAAGGTCATTGCTCATCCGGTAAAACCTCCTTTTCAGCTGGATTCTGCCGCAGGTAGCTCCGCAGTACCCAGGCACCACTGGCAAACAGCACCAGGCCAAAGACTATATAATAAGCAGCCAGTGCAGTGGTATTCTCCATGCGGCTGAAACCCATGGCAATCCCGTCTGCAGTGCTCAATCCTGCCAGGAGATGGAAACGATTCAGGCGGGTGCGCCAGCCAATCACAACCATCACGATCCCCAGCAGGAGACCCGAAAGCACTGGCATCGTCGCGACCTGAGCGTTTGGGGCCGTGATCAAGACCGTGGCAATCGCCGCGATTAAACCGCCGCTGACCATCCCCACGACCAGGCGCCAGCCGAGTTTGCGTCCGCTCCGGCGGCTGTAGGTTAAGTAACCGGTACGCGGCCAGGTCAGGCGCTCCTTGAGCTGTTTGATCAACCGGTTAATGAGCCACGCCCCGCCAATCATCACAAGCACCAGGGAACTGTCAACTACGGTCGATAGCCAGCCGTGAACATTTGTTTCGACATAAAAGAAAACTCCCAGGATCAGGCATAACAGGCCGAAACCGAATTCAAATGAGCCATCCACGTAGAAATACTGGATCGCGCGCAGCTGAGGTTTCTTGAGGTCGTTAGTCATGAATCATTCTCCTTGTATAAACTTGTCTACATTGTAGACTGGTTTATATATTACACCTACGATTAAGATTTGTCAAGAAAAAAGTGGATGACAGTCTCCAGGCTGCAATTGATCGGCTCATCGCAAATTAACGTGGAAAAGTAGGAAACAGGAAAATTGGCCGATCCCTTCATCCGCGCTCGCCTACAGATTTGGGCTCATCAAATTATTAATTTCGTCAATTATTATCGGAGTTTTATACACCCGCCAGTGGTTGCCACGAGAGGAACTGGATGAATTTCATTGTGGTACGGCGCGCACACCGTAAGCGTGCTGTCAAAAGCGTAAAAAGGCTCTCCTTGCGTAAATATTCGGCCAGGATGGGGTTTATGTTGATCCTGCCCTGGATCCTCGGCTTCCTCCTGCTGAAAGCCTTTCCGATCCTGGCAGCTTTGTGGTACTCCTTCACCAATTTCCATATGTTGCAGCCGGATCAAATCCAATTCATTGGTCTGCAGAACTATATCACTTTCTTTAATGACCGGCGGGCTATCAATAGTCTCATCCGGTCGCTCAATTACTTCATCACGACCGTACCGATTGAGATGATCGCAGCTTTGCTGCTCGCAGCGGTCTTCGCCAGCGAACGACTGCGCCTCAAACGCATCCTGCGCACGCTTTTCTTCATGCCCAGCATCATCCCGGCCGTAGCCATCTCGATTATCGTCTCTGGATTGTTGAACCGGGATTCAGGCTGGCTCAACCAATTGATCCTGAGGCCGCTGAATCTGCAAAACGTGCTTGGCCGCAATACCTTTCCGATCGTGCTGGCGCTTTGGACGATTGGGCCCGGGTTCCTGATCATGCTGAGCGCAATGCTGAACGTGCCGCGTGAAATCTACGAAGCCGCCCGGGTGGATGGCGCCGGACCGCTGGCGCGCTTTGTCCTGATCACTCTCCCGATGATCTCTCCGGCCGTTTTCTTTTCTCTGGTCATCAACATGATCAGCTCCTTCGGCGGAGTGGCATTGCTCGATCGTGGCTTGCCTTACAGCCGCAGTCTATCTCCGATGGAATCGTACATCAGCAGCCAGTTGTTCTCCGGAAGTTACAACCTTGGATATGCCAGTGCGCTGGCCTGGGTGATGTTCATCGTGGTTATGCTGATCACCCTGGCGCTCTTCTTTTCAACCCGCTACTGGGTGCAATTCCCCGAAGAGGAAGATAATGAAGAGATCTGAGTCGCCTCGCCGTAGCCGGAACCGGGATACCTCCACCTTGACCCTGCGGCTGTGGGAATTCGCCGGCAACGGTCTGCTGAACTTGTTCATCTGGATCACACTGGTGGTCTACCTTTTTCCGCTCAGCTACATGTTGATCACCTCCGTGAAGACTTCTGCCCAGATGCGCGACAGCAAATCCCCCATTTGGCCGGCGCGCGCTGTCACGTTCAATTACAACGGCACGGCTTTGCTGGTTTACAAAGTTCCCACCCCCTCCGGAGTGCAGCACTGGGCTTTGGAGCAGCCCCATATCACCTACAGCCTGTTCGTCGACCCGGCCAAACCTCAAGCTGGTTTGATCCGTTGGGACGGGTATTGGGGATCGCTCACCCTGGTGTATCTTCCGAGCGTTACCCTGGAGAATTTCGTAACTCTCTGGCAGACCTTCAACTACCCCAACCTGCTGCGTAATACATTGTTTGTCATTGCTCTGGGAGAAATTGGGGTGCTGTTCTCTTCGATCATGGTGGCCTATGGGTTTGCGCGCTTCCGCATCCCGGGCGGAAAATTCTTGTTCTTTCTATTGATCGGGACGATCATGATCCCCGATAGCATTACCCTGGTACCCACTTTTGTGCTTTTCGGGCGGGTGTTAAACTGGACCGGCACTTTCTATCCGCTGCTCGTGCCGCAGTTCTTCGGCAGCGCCATCTACATCTTTCTGCTGCGGCAGAACTTTAAGACCATCCCGCGCGACCTGGACGAGGCCGCCATGCTCGACGGTGCCGGTCCGCTCCGGACGCTGGTTTCGGTTATCCTGCCCCAATCCATCCCGACGGTTGTCACGGTCGCCCTGCTGCACTTTTTCAACGCCTGGAACGAATTGAAGATGGCCAGCCTGTACCTGGGCGTACGCCCCGACCTGCAGACCATCGCCTTCAGTACTCAGACCACGCAGAGCGTTGGTACCACCACGGAGGGCCTGCAGGCTGCCGCCTTGCTCTTGATGCTGATCCCGCTGGTGGTGCTCTTCCTCTCGCAGCGCTTCTTCATGCAGGATATGGTTATCGCCAACGTCGAGAAATGAGCCTTGGTTGGCACTGGTGGTGCTTGTTCATTGTTCCCGGAGTCCGGTGTCTCTGACACCGGATTATTAGCACCGGAGTCCACTGTCTCCGGCACCGGCTTCCCACCACGTTTGGAAGTAAAATTAACCATCCAGCCTCCCGCGGACCCGATCCATGCGCGCACCTGACAACCATCATTATCTTCATCAAAAAAGTGCCTTCCTGAACGTCCTGATCGTTATTTCCCTGGCCGCGCTCATCTCCGCTTGCAGTCCGGCTTTCTCCAACCTTGCCGCGAGCTGCACGCCCGGTACCTACGATGAGCAGATCTCATCCGGTGGGCAGACCCGTCAATACCGCCTGCACATTCCCTCCGGTTACCGGACGGGTACACCCGCTCCGCTGGTATTCGCCTTTCACGGCGCCGGGTCTACTGGCTCTGAATTTGAACGGTACAGCGGCTTTTCGGTATTGGCCGATCAGGCCGGTTTCATCACCATCTACCCGCAGGGCCAGGGCGACCTGGCCAACTGGGACACGCTCCCTAATTCAAAGGATGTGGCCTTCGTGCGCGACTTGTTGGCCGGGCTGGAAGCGCGTTGCAGCATAGATCCCAGGCGTGTCTTCGCCACCGGCCACTCACGCGGCGGCGGCATGGCCAACCGCCTGGGTTGTGAACTGTCCGACCGCTTCGCCGCTATTGGCCCGGTTTCGGGCGATTATGAGAATGGTGAGTCCTGCTCGCCTGCCCGGCCGGTGGCTGTGGTTGCCTTCCACGGCACGTCTGACCCGACCATCCCTTACAACGGTTTCGGGTTGCCGGGCGCAATCCACGAATCTTATACCCGCATCGGGACTCCCATCCCGACCTGGGCCGCCGGCTGGGGCGCCCGCAACGGCTGCAGTTCCACACCTTCCATCATCTTTCAGGAGGGCCAGGTGTCAGGTCAGGAGTGGGGTGACTGTCGGGCCGGTGCGGATGTGCTCCTGTACACGATCAATGCCGGCACACACAACTGGCCCACGGATGTCAACGCCGCCCAAATGCTCTGGGATTTCTTCGTCCAACATCCATCAGAATAATATCGAAACATCTCCTACCGATCATCGGCCTCTTCGTGATCATTTACGTTGGAATCAAAAAGAGCCCGTCAGGACTCTTTTTTGGTTTCTCAAGCTGAATTCTCCTAGATGCGTTCGATGCTGACGCGTTCCGCCTCCATGATGAACTCCCAGCGGCCTCTGTCGCCAAAATCGTAAACCACATCCAGGCTTCTGGGAGTGCGCTCGACGGACTCGAGCTTGATGGGGCGTTCCGGACCAAAAGTGATCAGATCCTTGTCCCAATCACCCTGCTCTTCCGGGTTGTAATCCTTCGGAGGGCTGTACAGGCGTTGGATTCCGGTCTCATCCAGCAGCAGGCGCAGGATGGCTTCCGGCGCGTCCATTGTCCACAAAAGGCTGGCGGTCGCCTGTTCTTCCACTGCCTGAACACGTTCTTCTTCGGTCAACTCCCACTGCACTGGTGACCAGATGGCGGGAATATCGTCCACATACAGTGTTTCTGGGTTAATGACGGATGGCATAGGTTTTCCTCCTCGGCGATTATACCCTCCACGCGCACATCCGAAGGATCGCCTGAAAACACCGCCTCTTCCTGGCACAGCCGAAATCCCTGCAACCAATGCCGGTAAAAAAAGAAGCGGTCGTCAGACGGTCGCTTTGGGCATCGTATCGGGGTTGAGCAGCTCGGAGGCCTGCCTCTGCTGGAACCATCTCACCGCATCCGCAATCGCCTCCCGGGCCGGACGTGGTTGAAAGCCCAGTTCACGACTTGCCTTGGCATGACTGAACAGCGAATTGCTGCAAATTGCATCCAGGGAATAGCGTGTGAAGAACATTTTTGCACCGGTCAACTCACTAAAAGCCGCCATCAGGTCCGCAGCCCAATATGCCAGCCAAAGGGGAACCTTGAGACTGGCATGCCAGCCACCCGCTGCCTTCCATACCATTTGGGCCACTTCCTGGACCGTCAGCCGGTCGCCGCTCAAGATATAGGTTTCGCCGCCTCGGCCTTTCTCTCCCGCCAGAATGAAGCCTTGGGCCGCGTCCCGCACATCGATAAAGTCGTAAGCGCCATTTACGTAGAACTTCAACCCTGGGCGCATATACAATCGGATGGCGAGTCCGGCTTCAGATTCGTGGAAATCAAACGGACCTGTCACCGCGCTCGGACACACGATGACTGCCTCCAGGCCGTCTGCTGTGGCTTTTTGGACCGCCAGCGAGGCCCTGGCTTTGGAGCAATCGTACACCCCCTGGCAATGCAGCTCGTCAAAGGGTTGTGTCTCGTCGATGGGGGTGCCGCCGACCGGTCTTTTCAATGCGTAGACGGAACTGGCATATACCAGGCGTGCATGGCCTGACCGGCGCATTGCATCCAGCAAGTTAAGCGTCCCTTGCAAATTCACGCTCTCCGTTTCCAAGTCCGCCTCTGCCACGAGACTGATATGCGCGGCCAGGTGATAGACCAGGCTTACGTTCCTCAGGGCCAATACGAGCGAGTCCGGATCCAGGATATCCCCCCAGGCAATCTCAACATTCAGTCCCTCCAGCGCCGGCGGCATTTTACCGGGACGCACAAGCACCCGCACGTCTTCGCCGCGTTCGAGCAGTTGACGCACGAGAACATTTCCGATGTGGCCAGTGGCGCCGGTAACGAGGATCATGGTTGGCTCCGCAATACAGGATGAATATATTATATAACCCTGGCGGGATTGACGGGTACGCAATAAGTAGTTCACTTCTCATGCTCCATGGTTGGCAGCCCAATAACCCCGTTCCTGCTAAAGGTATAATCCAATCCAGAAGCCCTGGGCCAACCCTGAACAGCCACGATCGATCAAAACCCATCCCGCAAAGAACACCATGAAAATACTCCCATCTCTCGCACTTCTGGCATTCCTTCTGGCTGGCTGCATTTCTCCCAACCTCTCTTCTTACTCCATGGAAATCTCACAAGCTGCTCCAACCAGTGCGCCAATCCCGGCCTCCCCCACCCCCACTCGACTGCCCGGCCCGTGGCAGTTGGTTTCCGTCCATAATGTCCGCCAGAATGTCATGGCGGCCGGGTTCCTTACAGAAGACTTCGGAATAACCGCCGGCACCGCTCCGGGCATCATGTTCACAACCAGGGATGGCGGCCGGCACTGGTACGAAGGCACCAACCAGTCTGATTGCCGCTATGGCATCGATATCGTGGATACCCGGGTCGGTTGGACCAGTGGCGGTGCCATGAACGTACGCCGTTCAACCGACAGCGGCGCCCACTGGCTTCCGGTTACCGATTACGGACTTGGCACCACCCAGCCGTTCCATACCATCAGCTTCCTGGACGATACCACCGGTTGGATCGCCAGTCTTTACATGTTCGGCTCTACTTCCGACGCTGGCACAACCTGGTCGGATGTGCCCATCCCGCCCGTCGCGAATGATATCGCTTCGATCCTTCTGGTTGCCCCCGGCACAGGCTTCCTCCTGGATTTCTCCGGTGTTCTGTACCATACCCGGGATAACGGCGCACATTGGACTACGGCCGGTAAGCTCGATCTGGGCGGACTGGTCATCCCAAAAGCCGCTTACCAGATGGCCGCCATGCGCTTCTCCGACCGGCAGCACGGATTGGTTGTGGTCAGCGAAGAGTACCAGAAAGGCAAAGTCAAAGCCTTCCACACCTCCGATGGCGGACTTACCTGGACATCCGAGCTGGTCCCGGCAATCTCCGGCCCGGTCTTCCTCTCGCGGGTTATACCTCTGCTGACGGTGCTGGATGGAGCCGATACCATGACAGTGCTGCGCTATACCAGTCAATAAACAACCTATTTATGCTACAATTATTTATGCAAGTCCATTCCGTTCCCACTCATTTTTAGGCGACCAGACAAGGAGCAAAAACATATGACCGGCTACGCTGGACCCATCGAAAAATTGACTGAAAAGAACAATTATTTTCGCCAGGTGCTGTTCACCGGCAAACATACCCAACTCGTTGTGATGTGCCTGCAGAAAGGTGAGGAAATCGGCAACGAAGTGCATGCGAATGTTGATCAGTTCTTTCGGATTGAGGCAGGGGAAGCCAAATTCGTCTTCAATGGCTCGGAAGAACACATCGTCGGAACTGGGGATGCCGTTGTAGTTCCCGCTGGCACGTATCATAACGTCATCAACACTTCCAAAACCGGGCAATTGAAGCTGTACACATTATATTCACCCCCCAACCATCCGGATGGAACCATCCACAAGACCAAAGCCGAGGCGGAAGCCGCCGAAAAAGCGGAGCATCACTAAAAAGAGTCATTGCCTGCACTGTGCCGCACCTGTACCTTCGGTTCTGGTGCAGGCAGGCACACGTGCGAGCCGTTCTTTGGCGAAGCAATCTCCTCTTGATTGGGAAAAACTACCTTTTGGAGATTGCTTCGCTCGCGGTAGAGCGCTCAATCGCAATGACACTAAATGGTTTAGGTTGAATTCTTACTTAGCCTATTAGTTAAATTTCATACTGGCAGGCAGATGCGGATGATGGTCCCCTTGCCAGGATCGCTTTCGGCATTGATCGTCCCGCCGTGGGCCTCCACCAGGTGGCGGGCGATCGGCAGCCCCAGGCCTGTCCCGCTCGAATCGCGCGATTTGTAAAAGCGATTGAAGATGTTGGGCAGGCTATCCGGGGCAATCCCGCTGCCGTTATCTGCAACAGTTAGTTCTGCCTGCTCCGACCCGCCCGTTGAAATGATCCTGTATTTGATGGAAATGCTGCCCCCCGGCGGAGTGTAACGCAGGGCATTTGCGATCAGGTTGGATAATACCTGGCGGATGCGTTCGGGGTCCAGGTTGAGCAGGTGCTCGGCCGCATCCACCTGGATATCAAACTTCACACCTTCGGCATCCGCCTGGGCCCGAAAGGCGGAGACGGTCTCGCCGATTAAAACGGTCAGGTCGGTGGGTTCTTTTTTGAGCTGCAGGGCACCGCTTTCAGCCAAAGCCAGTGTCCGCAGATCATCCACCAGGCGCGAGAGGATTTGCGTTTCTTCGAGGATCGACTTCAGGTGAGCTTCATCGGGGGAATACACACCGTCCAGGATGCCTTCCAGGTTACCCTGGATCACGGTCAAAGGGGTGCGCAATTCGTGGGTGATATCGGCCATCAGGTCGCGGCGTTGTCCTTCGGTCACTTCCAGCCGTGCGGCCATTCCATTAAAAGCCCGCGCCAGCGCACGCACCTCGGATGGGCCTCGCTCCGCTACGCGCGGCGAATAGTCACCTTCTGCGATGCGGCCGGCTGCTTCCAAAAGGTCGCCAAGCGGAACGGATATCCGCCGTAATCCACGCCCGGCCCAGACCAGCGAACCGAATCCAAATATCAGGATGATAATACCGAGAGGTAACACCCACCAAAGTGGATTTATATTGAGATGAATAATGCCCAGGCTGTTTAAGAGTATCCCCAAAACGGCCAGGAAAATTAAAAAAGCCAGCGCATTGACCAGCACTCGCACGCAGCCCATCCTGCGGGAAAAGCGCCCGCGCATGGCGCGCCAGGGTGGTTCGGTTGGCGGCCAGGGCTCGTTTTCTGGCCACCACCGGGGTTTCCCGTGGCGGAAGCGGAAATGCCTCGACGACGGATCTTGTTCATTCCACATATTTCATTCGTCCGTAAACTTGTAACCCACACCGTAGACTGTCAGGATGTAGTGTGGCTCGCCCGCTGAAAGTTCGATCTTATGGCGGATGTTTTTGATATGGGCATCGATGGCGCGTTCATAGGATTCAAAAGCGACCCCATGGACCACATCCAGCAGTTGGGCGCGTGTGAAAACCCGCCCCGGATGCCTGGCCATGGCAACCAGCAGCTCGAATTCGGTTGGCGTCAGCTCTTCCAAATTCCGGTCGGCCGCCGTCACGCGCATGCGCGGCACGTCCAGGCTCAGGTCGGCCGCGCGGAATACCTGGTTGTCCGCCAGGCTGTAATTATCGATCCGCCGGAACAACACTCGCACGCGTGCCACCAGTTCCTTGGGACTGAAAGGCTTGGTAATATAATCATCCGCGCCCAATTCCAGTCCGATCAATTTATCCGTCTCCTCGGAACGGGCGGTCAGCATGAGGATGGGCACGTTCGAGTCCCGGCGCAAAGTGCGGGTCACGTCCAATCCATCCATCTCCGGCAGGCCCAGGTCAAGGATGACCAGGTCCGGTTTTTCAGAATGGACCACAGCCAGGGCGGTTTTCCCATTGGCGGCTGTCAGCACGCCAAAACCAGCGCGTTCCAGGTAATCGCGCACCAGTTGTACAATTTTGGGTTCATCGTCTACAACCAGGATCTTTCTCATAAAATAACCAACCCGGATCCCCTCTCATGGGGATCCGGTTGTATTATACGACGGGCGCTTGCATCTCAGGCGACTTCACCGTCTTATTTTTTGGTCGGGTCGTCTTGCGCTTCAGGTGCAGCGTGCGCCCGGCGGTGCCACTCGGCGAAGAAGGGCGGCACATCTTTACTGTTCTCGTCCCGCCAATCCCAACCTCTGCGGTGCATGTGACGCCACCCCATCGGCCCGTGCCAGAACAAAGCCCGCATGCTTCCAAAGACCAGGAACAACAGGAACAACGGGATCAGGCAGCCTAATAGACCGAAGCCAGGCCAGAAGAATGGATACCCGTAGTGCATGTAGGGCACCTGGACAGGTTGGCCCGCAGGAAGCGTGATTTTCTGTGCGATCCCCTGGGCCATGCCCAGATTGTAGGCATACGCGCCGATGCCGACGATGGCAGCCACCAACACCACAACAACCAGGATTCTCCAAAATATTCTCATTTTTTCTCCTTTGTTTTATCTTGAAATCTAAACGAGAGTATAGGCTGCGATTGTGAAGTGAGTGTGAATGGCTATGGGAGAAGTCATGCAGGATTCAATAAAATAAGTGCAAGCTGACTGCCTTGCTTCCCAAGCCTCTTTATGCTAGACTTCATCAAATACCCGGAGAAATTATCTATGAACGAAAAAATTCTTATCATTGATGACGATGTGGATACCCTGAAACTGGTCGGATTGATGCTTCAAAAGCAGTCCTACCAGATAGTTGCAGCCAATAATGGGCTTCAAGGCTTGGAACAGGCAGAATCCGAGAATCCCGACCTGATCTTGTTGGATGTCATGATGCCTGGGATGGATGGCTATGAGGTAGCCAAGCGCTTGCGCCTCAATCCGCACACAGCCAATACCCCCATCCTGATGTTCACTGCCAAAACCCAATTGGATGACAAAGTCACGGGGTTCGAGGCCGGCGCGGACGATTACCTGACCAAGCCGACCCATCCCTCCGAACTGAACGCCCACGTAAAAGCACTGCTCTCGCGCCACACGAAAATTAAACCTTCAGCAACCACCCCGCTGGCAGAGGAGAAACGTGCATTGATCATTGGCGTCCTGAGCCCGCGTGGTGGACAGGGGGTCACGACGGTAAGCGTTAATTTGGGTGCAGCCATCCACCTGGCTTCCAAATCAGATGTGATTGTGGCTGAACTGCGTCCGGGAATGGGCTCCATTGGCCCGGATTTGGGGGAGCCCAACCCCAGGGCCCTGGTTGAACTCTTGTCTGCCAGTATGGCAGATTTGACCCGCCAAATGGTAAAAGAAAAACTCTTTGTCTATGAGACCGGCCTGCAGATTCTTTTCGGTTCTGTGCAACCGGTGGATGCTGCTCTGCTAAATTCAGTGGCACCCATGGAGACACTGGTCAACCTCTTGAGCTATCTTGCCCCTTACCTTGTCCTGGACCTGGGGGCCGGTCTGACCCCCATGACCCAGAAACTGATCAGTTCCTGCAACCTCCTGCTGGTCATTGCAGAACCGGTGCCAAATGCATTGACCCATTCCAGGTTACTCATTGATGACCTGGTCGCATTGGGCGTAACCAGGGAAAATGTCCTGGTCGTCGCAGTCAACCGCATCCGTACGGATACGCAAACCACCCTGGCGCAGATAGAAAGCCAGATTGGTCAAAGCCCCGTAGCCATGATTACCCCCATGCCTGAACTCATTTACATGGCCATCCGTATGAAGACGATCGCGATTGGTGCGCGTCCCGAAAGCCTTACGGCGCAACAGTTTGCCAAACTGGCCTCCGCCGTGTTTGACTTCGAGAAAAAGAAATGAATCGCAACGAAATGCGGTTGGAAGGCTACCGCCGCCTGATAGACATTTCGCATGACCTGGCCTCGACTCTCGACCTGGATATCCTGCTCAATCGCATCGTGTCCGCGGCCTCTGATCTGACCGAGGCGGAGGCCGCCTCGATCCTTCTTTACGATGAAGCCGCCCGCCAACTGTATTTCCAGGCGGCCACAAATCTCGACCAACCCACCATGCGCGGCCTGGCCGTCCCACTGGATGGCAGTATCGCCGGATGGATCGTGGTCAACCGCAAACCAGCCTGCATCCCGGATGTCAAGGCTGATTCACGCCATTTTGCCAGCATCGAAAAACAGGTGCATATCACTACCAAAAGCCTGCTCGGGGTTCCACTGATCACCAAGGATAAGGTGGTGGGCGTTCTGGAAGTGATCAACAAACAACACGCGGATTTCACGGATGATGATGTAGAACTGCTGCAGGTCCTGGGATCCCAGGCCGCGGTGGCCATCGAGAATGCCCGCCTGTTCCACCAATCCGACCTGATTGCCGAATTCGTGCATGAACTGCGCACCCCGCTGGCCTCCATCGGCACGGCCACCTATCTGCTGCTCCGCCCCGAAATGTCACAGGAACAGCGCCAGTCGATGATCCATAACATCCATAGCGAAACCCTGCGACTGAATACACTGGCTTCCTCTTTCCTGGACCTGGCGCGCCTGGAATCGGGACGTGTCCAGTATAAACTAAGCTGTTTTAACCTGGCTGCCCTGCTGGCCGAATGTATGGAGATCATGCAAAGCAAAGCGGACGAGTGTCATATCACCATGGAACTCGAAATCCCGCCGGATTTCCCGGAAGTGAAAGCCGACCGCGACAAGATCAAACAGGTGGTACTCAACTTATTAAGTAATGGCATCAAATACAACTGCCAGAACGGCAGGGTAAACATGCTGGTGGGACTGGAAGGCAAGGAGTGGAAGCTGTCCGTTTATGATACCGGCACTGGCATACCGATCAAAGCGCTTCCGCACCTGTTCCAAAAATTCTACCGGGTGCAGGCCTCCGAAGGCAAGGTGGCCGGGACCGGCCTGGGTTTGTCGATCTGTAAACAGATCGTCTCAGGCCACGGCGGAACCATCGAAGTCGAATCGAAATACCGTCACGGGGCCACTTTTACGATCCACATTCCGCTGAATTAGTGCCGCGTTATGCGCGCTTGCATAAAGAACGCCTAAGTACTGTGACAGTCACCTTCTTTTCCAGGTGACTGTCACATCCTTGCCAAAGTGGGGCTTCCAGTCCTCATGCTCCCTGCTGAAATTGAACCAGCTCAGCCTGCCACCAGGATGGTTGCGATCCCTGCAAAAATGATGATCGCACCGATCACGCGAATACGACCGAAGCTTTCTTTGAGCCATAACCATCCCGCCAGGGCTCCAAAGACGATACTGATCTCACGTATTGCTCCCGCGTAGGCAACAGTGGCAAGCGAAAAAGCGATCAGGACCAGCATGTACGATCCAATATCCAGGAAACTTATCGCAGTCACCTGGCGCCAGTGTGAACGTCCCTCTTCCAACACTGCCCGCCAGCCATACATCTTCGTGATCACCGGGATGACAAAAATGGCGTTCAATAAAAACACGAGCACGGTGTAGGACGCCGCGTCCATCAGTCTTACCGCGCCCCCATCAATGGCTGAATAGATCGATATCATCAGTGCCACCAGGATCGCCAACCCAATCCCGCTTAGGCTGCCAATCCCTTTTCCACCCTTTACCCACAATTTGCTGCTTCCAACTACCATCAGCCCCAGGGTAATAATGAGCAATCCCATTATTCCCACCAGGCTTGGTTTTTCATTCAAGAAAAGGATGGCCCACAGGCCCAAAAGCGCCGGCGCGCCGCCGCGCGCAATCGGATAGACCAGCGAAAAATCTTCTTTGTTGTAAGCCGCCGATAACGTGGCATCGTAGATTGTCTCGATCAAGGCGCTTGCCACCGCATAAGGCCATATCTGGATTGGGATGGGCCAATGCAGTACCAGGATCGGCAGGCCCAGGAGAGCTCCCAGCACCAATGCCCACCATATGATGATATATTTTTTATCGGCGTTTTTGAGCAGGAGATTCCATCCCGCGTGTAATACCGCGGACACCACCAGTAATACCAACGGAAGAATGGACATGCTTTTGGCCTCTTATTTCATCAGGATCGGCGCTAATCTATATCCGCCCTTACCCATGGCCTTATGGAGTTTTGAGGCCAAAAAGGGACTCAATTTTTTTGGTGCAATGCTTTGAACTGGAAGATTTAAAAGATTAGTTCGATGTTGGACCGGAACCAACAGACTGTTTCTTCATTCAGATGGTAATTTATCGCTGGACCATCGACGACTCCTTCTATTAATCCAACCTCGCGCAAGACCCTGAGATGTTGTGATGTTGTCGCTTGCGCAATTGGCAGATAATCCACGATATCCGCCGTGATGCACCCCGGATGAGTCACCAGAAACTTCATAATCTCAAAACGAATTGGGTTACCCAACGCTTTGAACATCGCAACCAGTCGCTTCTGGTCAGCGCCGGAAATATCCAATGTGCAGCAGGGTTCTGGGATGGAATGATTATTGACCATATAACATTATATCGTAAATATACGATGATTGTAGCCATAATAAAGGGAGCGGTTAGGCACTCCCTAGTGATTTCCTTACCCGCCTCCGACTATAGCCATCACAAACACGTCGTCTCCATCCTGGATAATGTAATCCTTGTTTTCGTGCACCTTGTTTACGGTCACTATGGCAACCGTCAACGGTTCAATGTGCAGCGATACCAGGGTTTCCCTCACACTGTGGCCTGAGTCAACCATGTATTCGGACGGACCTCCAATTACATCGTGGAGGGACCCATTCAGTCGAAATTTGGCAGGCATATTCTCCTTTACTTTGCTTTCCGAATTTACAGAATACTGCGTAAATAACCGAACCAAAACCTTGTTATTTTCGAACACCTGGTTCAAGGAAAATTCAGTTATTTAAGCAAGAAGCAGTAGGAAAGTAGTGAACCAGGAACTTTGCAAGTCCGATCTGGGTTTTATCGCTAATTCACAGTCTTCTGAACGGACTGCGTCTCCGCAATCGCCTCCCGCATCCAGCCAAAAACCATTTCCTTGGTCGGGATCCACAGGTTGTAGACCAGCTTCTCGTTGATCACCAACCCTGGCGCCATCAGCACTTGAGTGTATTTATAGATTTCTTCCGTTGTCTTTAATTCCTGAATTTCCACTTCCAGGTCGGGATACTCTGGCTGTAAAACGGTTTCCGCCAGCACCACCAGGCGCCGGACGCAGTAACGCATGGGGGCTTTGGTGCTTAAAATCTTGACTGAGATGTGCATAATGCCTCCAGAATGAGGGCAGCCTTACTTTTGCAGTTATTCCGCGGGCACAGGCGAGAGCTTCCCGCCAAAATAGCGCTTCTGTAAAAAGAATGCCACGTTGACCAGCCCGATCATCACCGGCACCTCCACCAGCGGCCCGATGACGGCTGCAAAGGCCTGCCCGGAGGAAATCCCGAAGACTGCCACAGACACCGCAATTGCCAGTTCGAAGTTA
The DNA here is from genome assembly GCA_017882145.1 of Anaerolineales bacterium. Taxonomy (GTDB): domain Bacteria; phylum Chloroflexota; class Anaerolineae; order Anaerolineales; family Villigracilaceae; genus UBA877. The sequence goes on along the minus strand of JADGQB010000032.1, from coordinate 1,943 downwards.
TTGCTGGCCGCCGTGAATGAGAGCGTTGCCGTCTGCTTATAGTTGGCGCCGGCCGCCTTGCCCATCAGGAAGCTGACCAGGAACATCACCACAAAGTAGATCAGCAGCGGGATGGCGATCCGCACCACATCCAGCGGCAGTTTGATAATGTATTCGCCCTTGAGCGAGAACATGACCACGATCGTGAACAGCAGCGCCGCCAGGGTCATGGGGCTGATTTTTGGGATGAACTTGTGGTCATACCACTCCTTGCCCTTCAACTTCACGAGGATCAAACGGGTAAGAAATCCTGCGATGAACGGGATTCCCAGGTAAATGAATACGCTTTTGGCAATCTCGCCGATCGTGATATGCACCGCCGCCCCCGAGAGTCCAAACCATGTCGGTAGGACGGTGATGAAGACATACGCATAAACGCTGTAGAACAAAACCTGGAAGATGCTGTTAAAAGCCACCAGGCCGGCCGCATATTCGGTGTCACCTTTCGCCAGCTCGTTCCAGACGATCACCATCGCGATGCAGCGCGCCAGCCCGATCATGATCAGGCCGGTCATGTATTCCGGGTAACCCCGCAGGAAAATGATTGCCAGGGCGAACATCAGGATCGGGCCGATGACCCAGTTTTGCAGCAGTGACAATCCCAGGATCTTCCAGTTGCGGAAAACGTCCCCCAGCTCGTCATAGTGCACCTTGGCCAGCGGCGGGTACATCATCAGGATCAGGCCGATGGCGATCGGAATATTGGTTGTCCCGACCGAGAAACTGGTATTGAATGTTTGCACTCCGGAGGGGAACAGAAAACCGATCCCTACCCCCACCGCCATGGCCAGGAAGATCCACAGCGTCAGGAAGCGGTCCAGGGTTGAAAGGCGTTTTGTTGCTCCCATGGGAGCGGCAGCAGCTAGTTCTGTCATCTTAATCTCCTCAATCTGGAATTTTTTTAGGCGAGTGCGTTCACCAGCCAGGTCGTGACCTCGGCCTGCGAGGGGATGCGCCCTGCGCAGACCACTTTCTCGTTGATCACCAGCCCGGGCGTGGACAGGATCTTATACTTCATGATGTCGGCAAAGTCGGTCACTTTGATCACCTCGGCCTCTATCGCCAGGTCGGCCACGGACCTGCGTGCCACGGATTCGACGTTCTTGCAGTTGTTGCAGCCCGGCCCTAGAACTTTGATGGTTAACATAATTTGACTCCTTTTCTTAATATGGTTTTGGTTCTATCCATGTAATCGGTTTTCATCATCCGGCCACTACCTCGATCCTTGGTTCGATAATGATCTCGGACTTCACCGAGTTCGCCACCAGGCTGTACTTTTGCGCTGATTTGAGGGCGCGCTCGATCCGCCCACGCACCTTCTCCGGGTCTTCCTCGCCGGCCGCGACGCGGATGACCGGCCAGAAGCGCAGGTGGGTGAAGGTCTCGGTGCGGTCCAGTTCGATCAGTTTGGTTCCCTCCGCCCGGCAGTCGTAAGAAATCAGGTCGAGCTTGAAGCGTTCCGTAGCCCAGATGAACATCATCATGATGCAGGTATTGGCGGCCGCCACAAAGGCATCCTCCGGCGTCAGGACACCCGGGTGCCCCTGTGCGTCCGGCGGCGCTGAAAAGTCCATCTCCGGTCCGTTTCCCAGGACGATATGTCCCCAGTGTTCGCTTTTCCAGGCAACCGTGGTGTTGTAGGTGGCTGTGCGGCTCATTTAACTGCTCCTTGTTGCACACAAAAAGCTGCATATTCACGCCACAGCGACGCCGCATAGGCCTCATCTTCTCCGGATGGGATTGGGTTATAGATCTTCACGGTCTCCAGCAGTTCGCGGGCCATCTCCTTCGAGGTGGGCTTGCCGGAGTCACGCAGCTGCTGGAAGATGAGCGGCAGGCCGATCAGGGTGACTGTCATTCCGTTGACTTCGATATCCTGCACCGGGACCCCGGAACCGCATGAA
>JADGQB010000445.1 GCA_017882145.1 Anaerolineales bacterium | reverse complement strand
TTTACCGGCTCGGAAGGCACGCTGGGCGTCATCACCGAAGCTTTGCTGCGTCTGACCTCCAAACCGCGTTTTGTCCGCACCGCGCTGGTCGAATTTCCATCTCTGCAGGATGCCTCCCGGACGGTCAATGCCATCCTGTCCACCGGCCTGCTCCCGGCCACCTTGGAATTAATGGATGAATCAGCCATTGCCTGCGTCGAGCAAGCCATGCACCTGGGCCTGCCGCTGGATGTGGAAGCCGTCCTGATCATCGAATCGGACGGATCGGACGAAGCTTCTGTTTTACGCGAGATCGAAGCTGTTGCTACGATCTGTCAGGCGTCGGGGGCACGACTGATAAAGGTGGCAAAAGACGAGACTGAGCGCTCCAAGCTTTGGGAAGCCCGCCGTTCAGTCACGGCCGCACTGGCACTCAGGGCTCCCAACAAGCTCGGCGAAGATATTACCGTGCCGCGCAGCGCCATCCCGGAAGCCATCCGCCGTTTGAAGGCGATCAGCTCCAAATATGGCCTGCCGGTCGTCATCTTCGGCCATGCCGGGGATGGCAACCTGCATCCCAACATCCTGTTCGACAAGCGCGATCCTGAACAGTGGAAAAAAGTCCAGCAGATGGCCGCCGAGGAGTTCGCCCTGGCCCTCGAATTGGGCGGGACGCTTTCCGGTGAACACGGCGTCGGCATGCTCAAACGCCCCTACATTCAGTCAGCCCTGGGCCCTCTCTCGATCGAGATCCAGAAGCGGATCAAGCAAGTTCTGGACCCGGAGAATATCCTGAACCCGGGGAAAGTTCTCCCGGATTGAAAATGTCACTGCCAGGCGGTACTTATCCGCAGAGGCAGTCGCATGCCAATCGGAGATGGCTAGTGTATCTCCCTTGGATCACTAAGTTAGAACAAATTCATCAAAAGGAGTAAAACATGTCAGACCAAAATGTACCAAAAGGATTCCTGGCCACCAACCAGCCCGATCTGTTCTTCGAGGACAATGCCGTCGGACGCCTCAAGAAGGAAGTCTGGGATGCCAGCGACGAGCAGGTCGACGCCATCCTGGCCGATTACGGCATCCCCTCGCCGGTCGAATGGGCCAAGCCCGGCTCCTACATCCAGACTACCACCCGCTGGCAGGTGGAGCAGAACCGCAAGAAGAACGATGTGGTCTTCATCCCGGTTGGCTGTACCGAACTGCACGGTCAGCATCTGCCCAGTGCGGCAGACACACTCTACGTCAGCGCCATCTGCGAAGGTGTGCGCCGCTTCACCGCCAAGCGTGGCGCACCGGTCAATCTGGCCTTGCCTCCGCTCAACTATGGCGGCCACCCTTACCATCACATGGGCATGCCCGGGACCGTGATCGTGCGCGAGCACGTGGTGCGCGAAATGCTGATCGATGTGATGCTCGGCCTGTGGAATGACGGCTTCCGCAAACAGTTGATCGTCAACAACCACGGTCAACTCTGGATGCTCGAGTCGGCAGTCCAGGAGTTCATGAAGCGTTACCAGCTGCCAGGTATCTTCCGTGTCATTGACTGGCACCGGGGTGTGCGCGAGTTCTTCCGCCCAACCGAACGCGGCGGGCAGATGACCACCAATTTCGTCCACGCAGATGAGTCCGAGACCTCGCTCAGCCTGCTTCTGCATCCCGAGATGGTCGATATGGACTACGCCGTGGACACCGAAGGCAAGAACTACCTCCCGGAAGGCCACTACGATAAATCCGTGGATCCGTATGGCCGCCCCAGCCGCTGGTCGGAAGGCGAGGGTCACTTTGCCATCGAGATCGCGGCCACACCCGAAGGCGTGGTTGGCAAGGCCAGATCCGGCGCGGCCCAGAAAGCCAAACGCCCGATGGCCGCAATCCTGAAATACCTGACGCTCTGGCATGATGACGTTCTGGAAGCCTTCCCGGCCGGGAAAGTCCCACCGGTTGACCAAGTCACCTTGCGCACCGCCGAAGAAATGGAACCCTACCTGCGCGAACCACTCAGTGAAGGTTGGAAACCAGTCTACGGCCTGCCGCGTATCGGCCAGGGCACGGAAGTATAGTTGAGTCTTTGAAGAGGAGAATTCATATGAATGGCAAAATGCAAGGCGTGACATTGGTCGCCGATTGGGACCCCAAACCCGGATTCAAATTGGGCTCGAAAGATATTGACGGCCGACAGACCTACCTGGGCAGCCAGGTTTGGCGCCACCCGCGCTTTGAGATGCGGGAGTACGACATCCCAACTCCCGGCCCGGAAGAAGTGTTGATGGAAGTCAAAGCCTGCGGGATCTGCGGCTCGGACGTCCACATGGCTCAGGCGGATAAAGATGGCTACATCTATTACCCTGGCCTGACCGGTTTCCCTTCCATCCTCGGGCATGAATTCTCGGGTGTGGTGGTGGAAGCCGGCAAAAACGCCCGAGACAAGCGCACCAACAAGCCCTTCAAGGGTGGCGAAGCGGTCACCACCGAAGAGATGCTGTGGTGCGGACAATGCAAACCCTGTGCGGATGGGCAGCCCAACCACTGCGAACAGTTGAACGAGGTTGGCTTCAATGTTAATGGCGCCTATACGAAGTA
>JADGQB010000031.1 GCA_017882145.1 Anaerolineales bacterium | reverse complement strand
GGAGTCATGGGACCCACGAGACCCTGGAAGGCTCCAAATGAGAACCAGACGAGGAGCGGGTCGAAGGAAACCCTTGGAATCGGAAAAAGCGAAGTGATCGGGCGAGCCTGCAGCAGGTACATTTCGCCACCTGCGTAAGCCCATTCGATATCCTGGGGAGACCCATATTCCTTTTGGATCTGCTGACCGGAAGCCACTAGCTGGCACACCTGGCTGCCAGTGAGGGTTTGCTGCCCGGCGGCTGCTTCTTGCTGGCTTTCCACACCCCCTCCGCTTTTACTGCGGACCGAGGTTTGCTTGCCTCCCAGGGTGAGGCTGCGGATTGTCCCGCTGAGCGAGTCGACAACGAAATGATCGGGTTCCACCTGTCCCGAGACGAGCGCCTCCCCGAGCCCGAAGGTGGCGTCAATAACCGTTTCATTCAGCTGTCCGGTCAACGGGTTGGCGGTGAACAGCACGCCGGAGAGCTCGCTTTGCAGCATGGTCTGGACAACAACTGCCAGCGCGGCATCCTGGTGGGGAATGTTGTTGCGGATCCGGTAGCCGATCGCGCGTGCCGTCCAAAGGCTGCTCCAGCAATCCACCAATGCTTTGAACAATTGCTCTTGCCCCAGGATATTGAGGTAAGTGTCCTGCTGCCCGGCAAAGGATAATTCGGGCAGGTCTTCTGTGGTGGCGGAGGAGCGCACGGCAACGCTGAAAGCGGTCGATCGGGCCTCGGAAGGATTTCCCCCTGGGAGGCTGGCAACCTGGGCCTTGAGCGCAAGATATCCGGCAAAAACGGCCTGTCCGATCTCGTTTGGCAACCTGCCCGCCGAAAAGGCAAAGCGGATCGCAGCTGAGGCGCGCTCCAATCCGGCCCCATCCAAAGCAACCAGATCTACTAAAGAAGCGCTGATCGCCTTGCCAAGGCCGTTCTCCTGGACGAAGAGGCGATAGGCATCGGTGGTTACAATGAAACCGGGCGGCACCGGCAGGCCGAGGCGGGTGAGCCGGGCCAGGCTGGCGCCCTTTCCGCCGGCATTTTCCAGGGTAGCTGCATCGGAGAGCAAGGGCAGGGTGAACATGGCTACATTATGGCATAAAAGGCGGCTTTGAAACAAGTCAGAATGCAGGTAAATAACGATCCCGTGTACCCTTTTTCGTTTTTTCGTTGGCGGGCTTGTAGATGCCCAATGTGCTACAATTGTTGTATCCTGCTCAATGAGAATTGGTTTCAAAAAAGTGGAAATTGCAGTAATCGGCATCGGCCAATCGCTGCGCGGCGATGACGCCGCCGGCCTCGAATCTGTCCGTCTATGGCAGGCGCTCCACCCCGCCAGTGCCAGCCGCATATCCGTCGAGTTGTGTGAGCTGCCCGGGTTGACTCTACTCGACTTGCTGGACGGCCTGGATGCAGCCATCCTGGTGGATGCAGTGCACGGCCCATTCACACCCGGACACCTGGTGCGGGTGGGCCCGGACGAACTGGCGGCTTTTACACCCGATTCGCAATCCGCGCACGGCTGGGGCGTGGCTGAAACGCTCTCCCTGGGGCGCTCGCTCTACCCGGCACTGGCGCAATGCCGCATCACACTGATCGGCATCACCGGCGGCCAGTTCGACCTGGGTGCGGGACTGAGCCCCGAAGTCCAAACCAGTTTACGCGAAGCGGCGAGCCGGATCGAGGAAGAGGTCCAGTCACTGATTAATCCGGTAAAATGAAACAAATAGAATTCAATAAATCAGCGGAGGGTATATGGCTTCGACGGTCAGTCTGGAAGGAATCAAAAAAGCGGTCTTCTTCCCATTCCGGGGAGAAAAGTGGGGCATCAAGCTATTGATCGGTTCGGCGCTCTATTTTGCAAATTTCATCATTCCGGTCATCCCGGCCATCCCGCTGTTTGGTTATTTTGGCCGGATCATGAAACGGATCATCGTCCAGGATGAAGATCCTGAGATGCCTGAATGGAAGGATTGGGGCGGGCTCTTCCTGGAAGGTGTCAAGCTGGGCGGCGCCATGCTGATCTATTTGATACCGGCTTTACTTTTATCTGTGGGTGGTTATATTCTCTTCATCGTGCTGGATTTCTCACTTGTAATTTCTACCACCACGCTTTCGCACAGTTCATCGACCCCACTCCCCGCTTTGACTCTCTTCAGCGGTATCGGGATGTTCGCGGGATTGGCGTTGGCGATACTGGGAATGCTGCTCATGTATGTTACGCTCGTTTTTATACCGCCTGCCCTGGGAAACTTGATCGCCAAGGATGATTTCAAAGCCGCCTTTCGTTTCAAGGAGTGGTGGCCGTTATTCAAGGCCAACCTGTCTGGTTATGTTATTGCGCTTGCCCTGGCTTTCGGGCTGTTCGGAATCATGTATGTCCTATTAATGGTCCTGTATGCGAGCGTGGTGCTGTGCTTCCTGCTGCCGTTCGCAATTTGTTTTATTTTCTTTATTTTCGGCACACTTAATTTCAGTCTGTACGCGTTAGCATATCGGGACGCGCTGCGCAAGCAGGTGGCGTAAGATAAGTTTTCCCGTTTCATGTTAACGGATTGAGATACCTATAATACTTAAATAAATGCGACTTCATAAACTCTGGAGTGGGTCAGTCACTTGTGGGCTGACGTTATTTTCGCTCGCCAGCCTATTGATGGCTTGCCAGCCGGTAGCGGTCGTTGTACAACCCTCTACTCCGACTTTCACTTTTTTACCGGCTTCCAATCCCACCATCCTCCCGGCACCCACAGCGACCATCGACCGGTTGGCCGAGCCGCCCCTGCCCTCCAATCCGACCCAAATCGAACTTGGCCGGCACCTATATTGGCTGAACTGCATGCCCTGCCACGGCGATCGAGGCCAGGGTCTGACCGACGAGTTTCGCCGCCTGTATGTCGAGGATGCCAACTGCTGGGCGCGCGGCTGCCATGGCGGCAAGGTCGGGGATACCGGGTTCCCGGTGCCGCGCACCGTGCCGGCCATCATCTCCTCAAGCGGCAACCTGCCGCCCTTCCCCAGCGCGCAGGCGCTCTTTGAGTACTTGCGAAGCACACACCCGCCCCAGAACCCGGGTTTCATGCCCGATAGCGACTACTGGGCGATAACAGCGTATGTGTTGGAACAAAACGGAAGATTGGCGGCGGGAGAGGTGTTGGGACCGTAGAAATAAATAAGTTTTCACGTTTGTACGTTAGGATGTTCAAACGTGAAAACGTGTCAACTCTTTATTTTTTGGGCAACCCGATCTCGATCATGCCACCTACGACGCGTACCGGATAGGAAGGGATGTCCTGTACTGCGGGGAGAGCGGTGGCTTTGCCGCTGCGGATGTCGAAATGCGCGCCATGGCGCGGGCAGATGATCTCGAATTTCTCGATATCCCCATCTCCCACCGGACCTGAATCGTGGGAACACACGTCTCCGATGGCAAACAGTTTGCCCGCCAGGTTGAAAATGACAATCGACCGGCCTTCCACTTCGATGAAGATGCGTTCCCCATCCGGCAGTTGCTCCAGTGGGGCAATTTCCATATATTCGACTTGCATTGGGTCGAGGGTTGTGTAATTGAACATTTTTTACCCACAAAAAGGGCAGGTGTCGTCCGCCGCTAAAGGCAGACTCCTTCCACTTTCAAGGCAGATGCCGCCTGCCTCTACTCGATCAATGCTTCGCTGGATTCACCCAATCCGTAGACACCAGCCTTGAGCACCTTCAGGGAAAGCAGGGCACACTTCAAGCGCACCGGGCCAAGCTCAATCCCGAGCAGGTCCAGCACATCCTGTTTGGAGAGTTTCTTCACATCCTCAACCGGCTTGCCGATGATGGACTCGATCAGCAGATCGGCGGAGGCCTGCGAAATGGCGCAACCCTTTCCGTCGAAACGACCATCTGCCACCTTGCCGCTCCCATCCACGCGCAAGGTTACTTCGATGTGATCACCGCACAGCGGGTTATCATCCTCAAAATGGATATCGTTCGGGTCAAGATGACCGCGGAATTGCGGGTTTTTGTAGTGGTCAATAATCAGTTCGCGATAAAGGTCGTCCATGTTCAGTATCCCAGTGTCAAGTGTACCAGCGTCATGTATTTCAGTTTGAAGTGTCTCAACATGTAGAGATTCTATTTGGCACGTGACAGCGTCGCACTTGACTTGCTCTCATCCGAATATTTCTTTAACCTTATAAATCCCATTCACCAGCGCATCCACTTCCTGGGGCAAGCTGTAAACGTAGAAGCTGGCACGCGCGGTGGCGGTGATGCCAAATTTCTCGTGCAGGGGCTGGGCGCAGTGATGACCGGCGCGTATCGCCACGCCATCTCGGTCCAGGATCTGGGCGATATCGTGCGGGTGTACACCTTCCAGCGTAAAGGATGCCACCCCACCCTTCTTATCGGCCGTTGGGCCAAACACTTTCACACCCGGGATTTCCTCCAGCCGGTCCAACGCATAGTTGACGATCTCATGCTCATGGGCTGCCACTGCTTGCATGCCGAGTTTGTTAAGGTAATCTACGGCCGCGCCAAACCCGACCGCTTCGGCGATGGCAGGCGTGCCAGCTTCGTATTTGTGCGGGATATCGTTGGGAGCGAATGAGCGCAGGTGGACCGTTTTGATCATGTCTCCGCCGCCCATGAAAGGAGGCATTTTTTCCAGCAAATCATGGCGGCCATACAACGCCCCAATGCCGGAGGGACCCAGCATCTTATGGGCCGAGAACGCCAGGAAGTCCACACCCAGGGCTTGCACATCCACCGGCAAGTGCGGAACAGACTGCGCCCCATCCACCAGCGTTATCGCTCCGGCCGCATGCGCCAGACGGACGATCTCCGCGATCGGGTTGATCGTCCCAAGCACATTGGACATGCCGCTGACTGCCACCAGTTTCGGGCTGCGAGTCAGGAGGGTACGATAAACATCCAGATCAAGCAGGCCATCAGGCGTTACCGGGATAAATTCCAGTTCCACGCCGCGTTCGGTAGCCAGCATGATCCAGGGCACCATATTGGAGTGGTGTTCCATCTCGGTCAGGATAATGCGGTCGCCGGCCTTCAGATTGGCGCGCGCCCAGGTGTAAGCCACCAGGTTGATCGACTCGGTTGCATTGCGGGTGAATATGATCTGTTCGGCAGAAGGGGCGTTAATGAACTGCGCCACTTTCTCACGCGCCTGCTCGTACATGGCCGTGGCTTCTTCGGCCAGAGTATGCACACCGCGATGGATATTGGCATTATTGGTGCGATAAAAAGCCTCCATCGCTTCGAGAACGGGGCGCGGCTTTTGCGAGGTGGCAGTGGAATCCAGGTACACCAGCGGGATACCCGGGCGCACTTCCCGGCTCAGGATGGGAAAATCTTGGCGGAGGAGATTTACATCAAGGGTCATAGGAATCTGTCATGTGCCAGTTCCAAGTGTCAGGTGATCCCGTAAACCAGGATCACGTGATGCTGGAATATGTGGCACATTAATATTCAAGAATTTCTTTGTTGCCCAATTTCTTCTGGGTGCCCTGCGGGCGGATATGTTCGGACGTGACCGGATACCACAAGATGCGGTCCGGAACCATCCAACCGTCCGTCAGGTAGACATTAGTACGGAACTGGACGGCCACCATTTTGCTGTCCACCTGGACAACGATGCCTTTCAGCCAGCCGCGTACACGTTCACTGCTCTTTTCGTGGTCGCAATATACTTCTACAGTGTCGCCGACTTCATAAGCATGCTCGGCGCCGGGTGAACGCATGAATGCAAATTGAGCCATTGGACCTCCCCGAGATGTTTTTCTGGGTTTATTGTAGCGAGTACTTTCCTTATTGGCAAGCGGTTTAATGGTCATACCGCGGCCGTCTTTTCATGGATCGCCTGCTGGAAGCGGGCGCGTACACCTTCAAATGGTATGCGTTGCATAATGGGATCGAAGAATCCTTCCACAATCAGCCGCTCGGCTTCCTTGTCGGGGATACCGCGCGACTTGAGATAGAACAGAGGCTCCTGTTCGAGTTTGCCGACCGTCGCGCCGTGGGTACAGCGGACGTCATCGGCCAATATTTCCAGGCCCGGGATGGAGTCGGCACGTGCATCCGGGCTGAGGATGAGATTACGGTTGGCCTGGTAGCCATCCGTCTTCTGGGCCGCCGGGGCTACATAGATCATGCCCTGCCAGACAGAGCGACTGTGGCCTTTTAGTGCGCCTTTGAAAAGCAGGTCACTGGTGGTGTGCGGCGCCAGGTGGTTTTGCTGGGTATCATGGTCGAGGTGCTGGTCGCCATCCGCAAAATAGAAACCAGACATACGACCAGTCGCGCCTTCTCCTGCCAGATCCAGCTCCGAGAAGTTTTTTGTCAAGTGCGAGCCGACCGCGCCAAAGATCCAATCGACATTCGCCTGGTTGCCAACGCTGACACGCTCATGACTGAAATTCCAGACGTGCCGGCCCCAGGACTGCAGCTCGACAAATTTCAGGTTGGCACCCTCGCCGACCTTGATCTCAACGATCCCGGCGTGCATGGAAGCGCCGCTTTCATCCGGCGAAGCCGACTCGTGCACGTACGTGACCGAGGCGCCTTCATCCACCCAGACAAGGATATGCGAAACGTATGCCAAACCCACGCCCGGTCCCCACAGCAGGCTGTTCAGCGGCTGTTCGATCGTCACACCCTTGGGGACATACAATACAACCCCGTTCTGTGAAAATGCTCCGGCTAAAGCAGCAAACTTGCCTTCCTCCGGGCGGACGAGATCGCCCGCCATGCGGGCAACCAGTTGGGGATTTTCGGCTTCGGCAGTATGCAGATCGGTAAAGATCACCTTCCTGCGGACCAACTCGGGGTCAAGCGAGGCACGCGCACCACCCGGCAGCAGGATCACCTGGCCGCCGTGCCGGTCGGCTGTCAGCGGTTTGAGCAGTTCTTCGGGTACGGCAGCCAACTCCCGGAATGCGCCTCTGGTTGGTAGCCGGAAGGTATCCGCTGGCAGGAGACGCAGGTCGGTACGGCGCCAGGCTTCCTCGGTGGCTGCCGGCATGGCCAGCCGGGAATAAGTCTCCCAGGCATGCCGGCGGTATTCTTTCAGGGCACCGTCGGCCGGAAGCATATCGGCAGTGAAGGCAAAATTCCGGACAGCCGGTTCGGGGCGGCGCGAGCGGGTGATGACGACTTTGGGTTTCTCTTCCATAGCTCTTCCGTTTTACGTTTTCACGTTCAATACATTACCTTGGACACTTGCCAATGAGTGAACGTTTCAACGTTATCCTATCGATCCTTCCATCTGAAGTTGAATTAACCGGTTCATTTCGACCGCATATTCCATGGGCAGTTCCTTAACGAGCGGCTCGATGAAGCCCGAAACGACCATGGTGGTGGCAGCTTCCTGGCTCAGGCCGCGGCTCATCAGGTAGAACAATTGCTCTTCACCCACCTTGGAAACCGAGGCCTCGTGCCCGATGGTTACGTCATCTTCGTCAATCTCGATGGTAGGGTAAGTATCGGTGCGGGATTGCGGGTCGAGCAGCAACGCATCGCAAACCACGTTTGACCTGGAACCCTTGGCGCCCTTATGGACTTTGAGCAGGCCGCGGAAGGAGGCGCGTCCACCGCCCTTGCTGATCGACTTGGAAGTAACCTTACTGGTTGTGTTCGGGGCAAAGTGCAGCATCTTAGAGCCGGCATCCTGGATCTGGCCCGGTCCGGCGAAAGCCATCGAGAGCATCCCGCCATGCGCACCCGGTTCCATCAAGTAGCAGGACGGATATTTCATAGTCAACTTCGATCCCAGGTTGGCATCCACCCATTCATGCGAGGCGTTGCCATACACCTTGGCGCGCTGGGTTACCAGGTTATAAACGTTGGTGGACCAGTTTTGAATGGTTGAATAGCGTGAACGCGCACCGCGCTTGACAATGATTTCGATCACGCCGGAGTGGAAGCTGTTACTGGTGTAAATGGGGGCGGTGCAGCCCTCAACGTAATGCACCGAAGCGTCTTCATCCACAATGATTAACGAGCGCTCGAACTGGCCTACGTTGGCGGTGTTCAGTCGGAAATAGGCCTGCAGAGGCAGGTCTACTTTGACACCCTTCGGCACGTAAACGAATGAGCCGCCCGACCATACCGCCGAGTTCAGCGCGGCAAACTTGTTATCTTCGATCGGGATGACGGTCCCAAAATATTCGCGGAACAGATCCGGGTGCTGGCGCAGGCCATCCTCAATGGAAAGAAAGATCACTCCCTGCTTCTCGAGGTGTTCCAGGATGGAGTGATAGACCATCTCGGATTCATACTGGGCGCCCACTCCTGCCAGGAACTTCCTTTCAGCCTCCGGGATGCCCAATTTATCGAAGGTGTTCTTGATGGTATCCGGGACATCATCCCAGGATTTGGTCGAACCTTCAGTCGGCTTCACGTAGTAAAAGATATCATCCAATTTCAGCCCGGAAATATCCGGACCCCAAGCCGGCATGGGCCGTGACAGGAAATGAGCCAGCGCTTTCAGGCGGAAATCGAGCATCCACTGCGGCTCGCCCTTCATACGAGAGATATTTTCCACCACTTCCCGGTTCAAGCCTTTTCCGGACTTGAAGAAGTAGTCTTCCTTGTCGTGGAAACCGTATTTATATTGTCCGATGTCTTCCAATATCTTTGCGTCTTCGCTCATAGTTTCACCAATAATGGAGAACGTTGGAACGCTAACCCGTTGTCACTTAAAACGTGCCAACTTGTCAACGTATCGACGTTTTCTCTTCCTCGTATTTCTCGCGCACCCAATCGTAACCCTGCTCTTCGAGATGCAGGGCCAGGTCGGGTCCGCCAGATTCGACCACACGCCCGTCCAGCATGATGTGGACGAACTGCGGTTTGATGTAATTCAGCAGGCGCTGGTAGTGCGTGATGACCAGCGCGCCCAGTTGCGGGCCGGTGAGAGCATTTACGCCATCCGCAACGATGCGCAACGCATCGATATCCAGGCCCGAATCGGTTTCATCCAGGATGGCAATTTCCGGTTTGAGAGCCGCCATCTGCAGAATCTCGGCGCGCTTCTTTTCGCCGCCTGAGAAACCGTCGTTCAGATAGCGCCCGGCAAAAGCATTATCCATCTTGAGCATTTCCATCTTTTCCTTGAGCATATTGCGGAACTCGAGGATGTTGATGCCCTTATCTTGTGGGTTTTCGGCACGCCGGCGGGCATTGATGGCGGTGCGCAGGAAATTCGCAACCGTGACACCCGGGATGGCGACGGGGTACTGGAATGCCAGAAACAGACCCAGACGGGAGCGCTCGTCGACCGGCATCTCGATAATATTTTTATCCTTAAACCAAATTTCTCCGGATGTTACAGTGTAAGATGGGTGACCCATCAGGGTGTAAGCCAGCGTGGATTTACCGGTTCCATTGGGACCCATCAGGGCATGAGTTTCGCCCTGTTTCACAGTAAGATCAAGGCCCTTAAGGATTTCCTTGCCTTCGATGCTGACGTGCAGATTCTTGATGACCAACTCCGACATACGTACTCCTTTTACCGTCTTGATCTGTAGCAATAAACTGGGGAGAGAGGGCGTGCGGTCGATCGCGGAACATACCCACAGGGTACCTTACCCGAAGGATAAAGTACTCGAAAGGGCATGCAGCCGCCCACACAACCCCAACCCTCCCCGAATGATTGAGCAGATAGTATTATCTGACGAATGAGCATTATAGCAAATAATCGGGAAAATGTCAATATTTATCATATTTTTCTAGTATATTAATCTCCTTCAGCCTTTTCGCCTCACAGGATCTCCGATCCGATCGGGTTGGTTGTTCAAACCCGAGGCGGGGCTTGACTTGTAGGTTCGTAGGGTTGCCCATATCCCGCCAAGTCTGCCCTGACAAGAATAATTATGCGTGCCTGGCGCAAGCTGCAGGCAGAAACATTGAAGGTGAGGAAGGCTACACTATCTCCGCTGTGATCATTGATGCGACAGCAATACCCAAAGTTACAACAACCTTGTCAACTCATACATGATTGTTGGACAATCATTGGGTGAGCGTAGTGCAAGAGTCAAGCATAATTTTGACAAGCTGGTACCATTGTTGCGTAAGGCGATTTCTCTTCTCCTCGTTCCAAGAGAGCCGGGGTAGGCGTCCCCGGCTCTCGCGATTCCAATGTGACCACACTTTATGTGGATCGATCTACGCCACGAGCGGGGTTTACAAGAGTCACAATCCTATCTGTTCGATAATATATTTATGATAATTATCTATATTATTGACAAATCACAATGTGACTGATATACTCTTATTTATGAAAAGCACACGCGATCGCATCCTGCAAACCCTGCTGCGCAAGCCGCACACCACCATCAATGAATTGGCGGTGGCAGTTGGCATTAACCCCATTTCGGTTCGCCACCACCTGACCAATTTACAGGTTGAAGGCCTGGTGGCAACCGATGAAGAACGCCACGGGGTCGGACGGCCGCGCCTGGTCTACTTCCTGACTGAGGCGGGCGTAGAGCGCTTCCCCACTCGCTATCTGCGCCTAACTACCCGCTTGCTGGCACAGATGAAGGAAAGCATGCCCGCTCCGGTGGTCAGCAAGCTGTTTGCCGAGATGGCGGATGGTTTGGCTGAAGAATACATTGACCAGATGAAGGGTCTTAACATGGAAGAACGCCTCGATCTGGCCAAATCCCTGCTGACCGAGGAAGGTTTCAGCATCGAGTGGGAAAAAACCGGCGCACAGTACCAGATTCACGAGATCACCTGCCCCTACTTGCAGATCGGCCAGAGTCATCCGGAGGTCTGCACGGTGGACCAGACGCTCATCTCCAGGATGCTGGCTGTCCCGGCTGAAAAGGTCCAATGTGTCTTGCAAGGAGATGCACACTGCACCTACGTGGTCCAGGCGGAGGCCGTCGCAAAATGAGCGCCGAAGCTGCTGTTAACCAGATTCAATGGGAGATTCATAAGACGAATCCCGAGCTGGTGGAACCGCTGCGAGCCAAACTGGCCGAAGTGGTCGACCCGGAAATTGCATTGAACGTCATCCAACTGGGCCTAATACGCCAGGTAAGTATCGCCGATAAGCAGGCTACCCTTTACGTTTTACTGACCACACCCTTCTGCCCTTATGGCCCGGCCATGATGGATGTCATCAAGCAAAAAGCCACTGAGGGGCTGAATATGCCGGTCACCCTGCAGCTGGGCGCGGAACCGTGGGATTTTTCGTTGATGGAAGATCCCGGGGCGCTTGATTGGGGAATGTATACTTAGTAACCTACTGCATTTTGAATAAATTCATTAATTTCAGGGCCAGGTTCATATCCCCTGCGATCCTGATTTTGCCCTGCATGAAGGCCTGCATCCCATCCATTTGACCGGTAAAGATCTTAAAGAAGTCCTCAGATGCGGCTGTGACGGTTAGTTTGGCCGGAGCAGTGCCCTGGGCAAACACACATTTGGCATCCTGTATAGTAACGTACCATTCCGCCGACTGTGCACCGGTCAATTTGAGTTGGATGGTCGCATCGATCCCGAGCGCTTTTTCCGGTACGAAAGCCATCGCCATGCGGGACATGAATTCAGAAATAGTGGGGTCTGGCATTGATACTCTCCTCTAAATAAATAATTTTTGGATCTGTTGCACTTCAATCAAGAGCTCCACCACAATAGCCCAAGTCACAATTTATTCCTTGGACTTTTCCAAAACGTTCGTCTCTGCGAATCTTTGTGCTAACTCTTTAAAACCTCAACAACAATGTCACCAGGATCTGCGCGAACAGGATCTTGAAGATCAGCGCAGCCGGATAGACGCTGGCATACGCCAGAGTGGCCTGGTCGGTCACGGTCTGGTTATTGGCTGCCGAGAGGCCAGGTGGATTGGTCATGGCAGCCGTCAGCGCGCCCAGGCTGCCGAGAGTCTCCATCTTGAAAACTTTGAGGGTCAGCAGCAGGCCCACTGCCACCGATAAGACTGTAACCAGCGCACCGGCCAGGAGCAGATCCCAGCCTTGCTTTTGAATGACCTGCACCAGCTGCGCTCCAGCATTGGTGCCCGCGCCTGCCAGGAACAACATCAGGCCCAGTTCACGCGTCAGGTTTTTTGCGGCGGCTGGCACATATAAGCGCAGCGAGCCGATGCGGCCGAAATGCCCCACCAGCAGGCTGACCAGGAAGGCACCCCCAGCCGTTCCCAGTTTGACATCCACCCCGCTCGCCAGGTGGAACGGAATCAACCCCACCCCGATCCCCAGCACCAGCCCGAGCAGATAGGGCAGCATATTGGTCTCTTCGGCCCGGCGCGTATCCCCACCAGCCTTCTTTATGAACTCCTGTACTTCCCGCCGGTCCCCCACCACGTGCAAGCCATCCCCAATATCCAGTATGATGTTGCCAACCGGGCTGATCTCGATGCCCTGGCGGCGGATGCGAGTGATGATCACACCGTAATTTTCCCAGATTTGTAATTCCGCCAGGGTCTTGCCAATGAAGGCAGATGAATTCAATTCAAGATCCTGGGTGGTGATGCTGGTATTCAGATCCATCGGTACATCCGTCTCTTCACCCAGCACCAGTTTGATCTTTTCCATCTCTGCTTGTGGACCGACCACCATCAGGATATCGCCCATGTGCAGGATGAAATCGGGCTTCATCAGCGAGACCTGATCGCCGCGCCGCACACGTGTGATGTTGACGTGCGCCAGGCGGTGCGGGTCCATCTCACGCAAAGATTTCCCATCCATATTCTGATTGGTTATGCGCAGCTGCTTCACCACCAGGGAAGGCATTTCCTTTTGGCGTTCCGCCTGCCAGTCCTTCTCTTCCGCCCGGATATTCCGTTTGAGTAATCTGGGTAGGAACTGCACCAGCAGCACAACGCCGATCATGCTGAACGGGTAAGCGATGCCATAACCAACCGAGACCACCGCACTCAGGTCAGGAGCAGTGCGGGTAAACACATCCAGTGCAGCCGCCAGCGCCGGGGTACAGGTCAGCGCACCCGCATACAGTCCCGCCGCCAGGTCGTCCGGCAGCTTCAATGCAAACGCCAGCCCGAGCGTCACCAGCGCCCCGGTCAGCGCAACCGCTACGCCGATGACTACGTAGCGCAAGCCTTGTTTGCGAAACATGCGGAAAAAGCGCGGCCCGGCCTGCAACCCCACAGCATATACAAACAGCAACAAACCCAAGTCCATTACCACTTTCGGGACGAAGAGGCCGTAATGGCCGAAGACCAGCGCCACAAACAAAACCCCGGCGGTGCCCAACGAGATGCCACGCCAGGTAAATCTTCCCAACAACGCACCCAGGGCAAGAATGATGAATAGCACGAGCATTTGATCGGAAAGTAGAATGGTCATTGGATGGGCTATTATAATGTAAGACATCCAGGTTCTTGACCTTTCGCCACACCTTGGTCTCCTGCGCCTCCATAGTACGCGGCAGGCAGCCCATCCTGACGAAGAACGTCAGAAAAGACGGGACGATTCTCGGAAAATTCCTGGGTCTGCCTGCCATTACCAAAGAACTATATGCCCAAAAAAAGGCCCCCTAATCAAATTGTGCTATAATGGCCTAATATGACCGAAAACTTGCCCGAGACCCCTTCCCCTGAAGAAGCCGCCCGCCGGGCAGCTACCATGCGCAAACAGCGCTGGATTTTGGCCGGCAGTATCACCGGAGCCGTCATATTGGTGGCTTTGCTCGTCTGGGCTATCATTGAACTTAGCGGCCACCCTTCAATAGCTTCCAACGTACGCGACATTTTCATTATTTTCATGGCGCTCGAGTCGCTCCTGATCGGTGCGGCCCTGGTGGTGCTGATCATCCAACTGGCCAGTCTGATCAACTTGCTGCAAAATGAAGTCAAGCCCATCCTAAAATCAACCAGTGACACCGTCAATACCTTGCGCGGCACCACCGAATTCCTGAGTGAAAATCTGGTGGAGCCGGTTATCAAGCTGAATTCCTACCTGGCCGGGCTGCGGAAAGTAATCGACCTACTCGGCATTATCCGGAAATAATCCATTCACAAAGAAGGAGAGATAAAATGTCTGACCATGATGATTTTGGAGTGTTCCTGATTGGCTTTATCGTAGGTGGTGTGGCCGGCGCCGTAGCTGCGCTTTTGTTGGCTCCCCAATCCGGCGAAGAGACTCGCAACCTGATTAAAGATAAGAGCATTGAACTACGCGATATGGCTGCCCAGCAAGCTGACATGGTTGCCAAGAAGGCTTCGGAGCAGGCCGACATGATCGCAGAAAAGGCTGGAGAGTTCACCACCGAAGCCCGCAAGCGTGGCGGAGAACTGGTCGAGTCGGCCAAAAAGGCCGTCGCCCCCCGCAAGCGCCCGACCGAAACTGAATAACTTAAGGCTGTCCTCACGCAAGGGTTTGACCGTTGTGGTCGAACCCTTGTTTAATTTACATCATTCCTCACAGTTGCAAAGGTTTCTCCGTGCCAGGTCTTATCAACTTCCAGACATTCCTCTCAGGTTATATTTTAGGTTTACCTACTCTCCCCTTAAATAATGAAAATGCCGCTCCAACTTCAATCCGAAGACGTTCAGAGTTTCGAACGCCGTTCCAATTCTTACGAAAACTCATTCCTGTTCAACTTTTTCTTCGATTGGATCCAGCGCATCGCACTTGATTCAATTCCGAAAGGAATCTCGCCCGAAAACATCCTCGATATCGGCTGCGGGACGGGCCGGTTGTTGCGCAAGGCCGCTAAATGCTGGCCGGCTGCCCGTCTGACTGGCGTGGACCCATCCGAAGGCATGCTGAAGGAAGCCCGCCGCCTGACCCCTCAAGCCCAGTTCCAGCTCAGCCTGGCGGAAACCCTGCCGCTCCCGGATGGGTCGGTTGACCTGGTGCTGAGCACCATGTCCTTCCACCATTGGCAGGATCAATTCCAAGGCGTCCAGCAGGCACGGCGAGTGCTGTGTCCTGGCGGCTTTTTTGTATTGGTGGACATATGGCTGCCGCTGGGATTGGGCAAGATATTCCGGCATGGCCGCAAGGCGCCGCCGGCCGCCGTGCGCGAGATGTTCACCCGCGCCGGCTTGGAAATTCAGGCACAGCGGCGTGTGCTGGCGAATTTTCTACTGGTCACGGTTGGTAGTCGGTCCGGTTAAAATTCCACGGTAACAAAAACACCTTCATCCCATAAATCTCCAGGATGGCTTGGTTTTTACCGTTATGAATTCGTAGTTATATCTAATGGCAGGAGCTAGTGCCTGAATCAGTAAAAGTGTAGCCCGCCGCCGGCAGAAATTTCCAGTTATAGGAGTTGGCCAATAGCGTCAGCTTGAGCACGCCATAGACGGGAACCTGACTGCGGACAGCCTCGTTTGGATCGAGCGGATGGGAAGCGTAGGTGAATGAATCGACTGGGGCGCCGCCCGTGCCCACAACAAACTCACGGATGCCATCCGAGGCTGCCTGCTCGTTGGGATCGATCTGGTTGAAGCGCTCGTAGTTGTGGTTGTGACCATTGGCGATAATATCGATCTTGTACTGATAAAGCAAAGTCCACCAGGAAGCGAAAGAGGCGTAACCAGCCCACCGCCCGCTCGTCCAGCGCGGCTGGTGCCAGACCGCCAGAACGCATTGCAGCGTGTTGGCGGCCAGGTCAGCCTGCAGCCATTTATACTGCAGACTGCTTGTCCCGCAGCCGCCTGCTTGGGAACACTGCGCATTCAATACAATCACGTGCCAGCTGGAACCGATATTGTAGCTGTAATAACCGCCCGGCTTGGATCCGGCGGCCGCCCCAAAATAGTCAAAATAAGGGGCGGTCCCGCCGGGCAGGTAGATATCGTGGTTGCCCTCCGCCGCATGCGTCACGTTCAGGAAGCTGCCCCAATTGGGTGCATACAGATCCTTGTACTCAGTGTCATATGAATCAGTACCGGTATCGTTGTTGACGTTGTCGCCGAGTGTCTGCACTTGCGCGCCGGGGTTGGCAGCCAGCTCGCTGCGCACCAGGTCGCCGGTCTTCTTGCAGTTGGCGGTGTAATCCTGGCCGCCCAAGTCATGCTTGCAGATATCGCCGGCCATCAATAAAATGTTGCCGCCACCGGAGAGAGTCAGCACCAGTTGCGGAGAGTTGGCGCCGGCCTCACGCGCGGCCAGGTTGGTATTGGTGCTACTTGTGGTGCTTAACTGTAAGCTGTACGTGCCATCTGCCTTGACATAGCTGGTCACATCCACCGTCACCCATGTACCGGCTGTGATGGCCGCCGAGCTTTTGAGGGTGGCCCCGGCTGTGGGTGCATTGGAATAGGTGAGCGTATTTTCGGCCCAAGTATTGTTTGCCACTACCTTGACCGTAAGACCGGTTGTATTGGCGCTGTTGGCATAGATACGTAAGCTGGCCGATTGGATTGTCGCGCCATTTAACCCGCTTACGACAAAGCGCAAGTAACTATTCGTCACCGGGCTGCCATCCACCCGCAGCGTGGTGCCTGTGCCGTAATTAGTGCTGGCGGAAGTTGAGATCACATAGGCATCCGCTACGGGGGTAAAGGTGACTGTAGCGGTGCCAGCCGAGGCGGGCGGGTAGGCGGCCAGCATCCCCATGTTCCCCGCCAGCAGGTTTACCATAAAAAACAGACTCATTATACGGAAACTGAACTTGTTTTGCATGACATTCTCCTTACCTAGTTCGGGTGATTTGGAAAATAACAATCCGGGAAATGGGCTTTTTATTAGGTGATAGTAAACTTATCGAGCGTAACGCCCGAGTCGTCGATAACTCTAACTGTCAGCGTATTGCCGCTGATTCGGCTACTGCTGCTGCCCGATCTCTGTCAACTCGGTCACCGGTCCGGCAAAGGCCATGTCCGGCGGCACAGGCTCCAGCAGGGAATGTTTTAGGGTCTGTCCCGGAGCGGCCAATTCAGTAATCACCAAGTGCACCCTGCCGGTTGCCACGATCTGTCCGCTATAAAAATAGGGAGATTAGGTTTGAACGTTATGGGTAGAATGTCAGCGGCCATCGGAGTCAATTAATTATCGCGCATTTTGGGTGCGTGGGTGATACCCAAAATATTATTAATGGCAGGTGCTCGAGCCCGAATCGGTGAAGGTGTAGCCGGCCGCCGGCAGGAAGTTCCATGAATAGGAATTGGCGGAGAGCGTCAGTTTGAGTACGCCATAAGCAGGAACCTGGCTGCGGACAACCTCGTTTGGATCAAGCGGGTTGCTTGCGTAGCTAATTGAATCGGCCGGGGCGCCACCCGTGCCCACCACAAACTCGCGGATGCCATCTGCGGCGGCTTGCTCGTTGGGATCGATCTGGTTGAAGCGCTCATAATTGTGGTTGTGACCACCGGCGATAATGTCGATCTTGTATTGGTAGAGCAGCGTCCACCAGGAGGCATAGGAGCTATTGTCTGTATGCCGCCCACTCGTCCAGCGCGGCTGGTGCCAGACTGCCATTACACATTGTCTGGTATTAGCGATCAGGTCACTCTGCAGCCATTTATACTGCGGGCTGGAGGCCCCACAGCCGCCTGCCTGTGAACACTGCGCATTCAGCACGATCACGTGCCAGCTTGAACCGATATTGTAGCTGTAATAACCGCCCGGTTTGGGCCCGGCTGCTGCGCCGAAATAGGCAAAGTAAGGAGCAGTCCCGCTGGGCGGGTAGGTGTCGTGGTTGCCCTCCAGGGCATGTGTAACGTTCAGGAAGCTGCCCCAGTTGGGCGCGTACAGGTCCGTGTATTGCGTATCGTACGCGTATTGACCGGTATCGTTGTTGACGTTATCGCCGAGCGTTTGCACCTGCGCGCCGGGGTTGGCAGCGATGACACTCCGTACCAGGTCGCCGGTCTTCTTGCAGTTGGCGGTGTAATCCGAGGCGCCCAGGTCGTGCTTGCAGATATCCCCGGCCATCAATAATATGTTGCCGCTGCCGGAAAGCGCCGCAGTGGTAGTCTTCGTGGAGGTGGGCAGCAGCCCTCCTGAGAGGGTCAGCACCAGCTGAGGAGCATTGGCTCCGGCTTCGCGCGCAGCCAGGCTGGTTTTAGTAGCGCTGGTGCTGCTTAACTGCAGGCTGTACGTGCCGGCTCCCTTGATATAGCTGGTCACATCCACCGTCACCCAGGTGCCGGCAGGGATGGCAGTCGAGCTATTAAAGCTGGTCCCGGCCGTGGGTGCATTGGAATACGTGAGCGTATTTTCAGCCCAGGTGTTGTTCGAGACTGGTTTGACCGTAAAACCGGTCGTATTGGCACTTTTTGCGTAGATGCGCAGCTTGGCTGATTGGATGACTGCGCCGTTCAACCCGCTGACCACGAAGCGCAAATAACTATTGGAGACCGGACTGCTGTCCACCCGCAGCGTTGTAGCCGTGCCGAAATTGGTGCTGGCGGAAGTTGAGACCACGTAGGCATCCGCTACCGGGGTGAAGGTGTCTGAAGCGGCACTGGCAGGCGCTGCCTGGCGGGTGGCCAGCACCCCCGAATTCCCCACCAGCAGGCTGGCCATAAAAAACAGACTCGTTAAACGGAAACTGAACATCTTTTGCATGACATTTTCCTTATCTTGTTCGGATGGATTGGAAAAAACGATCCGGAAATGGTTTTTTTATTTGGTGATGGTATACGTATCGATGGTAGCGCCGGAGATGTTAACAACCCTGGATGTCAGGGTGTTGCCGCTGATCGTAAACTCGCCAAAGCTGTAGGACTCGCTGGTAACCACGATATTGAGCTGCCCGCTGGCCAGCGTGTACTGCGGAGCGCCACCGCCACCCGGCAGGCCAATCAGGACGAAAAGGCTTATCAGCCGGGTAATTGTTTTCTGTTTCAATTCGCTACCCTCTTTGCCATGCTTATCCGATTATGGTTGCTGCCCAATCGCAGTCAGTTCGGTGACCAGTCCGGCCGGGTCCTCGTTCGGCGGCAAGGGGATCGCAAGGGAATAATCCAGGATCTGACCTGGGGCGGCCGAGTCGCTGATCGCCAGGTACGCATTGCCGGTCGCCACGATCTGCCCGCCAGTCTTATCACGCAGGACTGCCGTAACCAGGCCATTGTTGATACTGCCCGGCAAGTCGTTCTGCACTTTGCCTGTAAAAAACACCTGTCCGTCCTTATAAGACAGGCTGCTATCCAGGAGCACAAGCTTGCCCACGGTCGCATCCACTGGCCAGGTCAGGAATGGCTCGATCCGTACCACAATGGCAGCATTTTGTTTGGATAACTGCTCCCACAGACCGACTGTATTATTCAGCGCGCCCCAGCCAAACAGATCGAACGGCCGGGTCTCGCCCGGCTGCAAGGGAATCCAGGTATTGAAATACGCCGCATCCACCAGCATGCTTTTGGAGGCGTCCGAATAAACCGCGGCTTGCAGCGAAGCCATCAATTCCCTGGAGCCCGGGTTGGTGATTAGGCCCAACAGGTGAAAATGCCCGGCAGAGTCGTTGTAATGGGAGATTATTTCGACATTGTGAGTTACATCCAAAGGCAGCAAGTTGGGCTGGTTTACTACGGCATCCATAAAGAACTTATACGACTTGATTGTCTTTGCCCCGCCGGGCGGCAGGTACAACGAGGCCCGCACCGGTCCGCTTTCGCCGGGCGCCAGGTTGCGGGTGGCCACATCCACATCAGCAGCAGTCACCAGCGCGCCTGCCTGGTCGTAGACCGCCGCCATCGACCCGTTCACCAGTACCGGCTTGGGGCCGGGGTTGAACACTTCAGCGGTCACCTGCGCAACCCCCTTGTCATCCACCACCATCCGACCATTGCGCACTTCCACCTTTCCGCGTTCGACCGGGTCGGCCAGAACGCATTCGTCAATTACCACCTTAAAGCTGTCCAGGCCGGGGATCTCCCGGTCGATCCAGGCTGTGAAAGGCGCCTGGGCGCCCGGCTGCAAATCGTGCGGTTCAGCACTTACGTCCTCCCCCTGGTCGGCGGGTTGGCCGGCCTTGGTATATGTTTCAACGCCCGTCATTAACTTATCGATTGCTTTTGAAGAACCGTTGTTGATCACCCCCACCACACGCCAGGCTCCGGAGGCCTCCCGGAACCAGTGCACACCGGTGATTGTGACTTTGCTGGCGTCACAGCCCATCACCGCGGCCAACTGGGCAGGCATCTCAGTCGCCTCGGCTGACGTAGCACAACCTACGCCGCCGACAACCAATACAAGCAGTATGGCTGCACGCGTCAACCAGCCCCATATTCCCATTCTTGCTCGAGAATCAATATTCATTTTTTTATCCACTAAATTACCAGTAAATACCGGTAAATTTCCTTCGCCCGGAATTCTCCACGGTGCGCAGGATTCTAACATAGGAGCGAGCAAGTCAGGGAAAGCGAGAGCCGCCTTCCCTGACCTGCTTGATCCCATTTCAGGGAAATTGCATTCCTATTTGGTAATGGTGAAGGTATCGATGGTAGCGCCGGAGTTATTTACAACCTTGGCGGTCAGGGTGTTGCCGCTGATCGTAAACTCGCCGAAGCTGTACGTCTTGGTATAGGTAACGATGTTAGGTTGCCCGGAGGCCGGTGTGTAGAGCGGAGCCCCGCCGCCGCCCAGGGTCAGATGCGTCACG
>JADGQB010000030.1 GCA_017882145.1 Anaerolineales bacterium | reverse complement strand
GTACAAGGCAAAACGGAGGCGGGCATATTCGGGATTATTTTACATATTGGATGATCAACACAGTCACACCTAAGGCTGCACAATAAAGGGCAAAGATATACAAGGAATGTTTGTTCAGGTAATTCAGCAGCCATTTGATTGCCAACCAGCCGACCAGCGCAGCAGTAGCGAATCCAACCGCCAGTACGGGCAGGAAAGCGCCCAGCCCGGACAACTTGAAGAGATCAAGCGCCTGGTAGCCTCCGGCTGCCAGCATGACTGGTATTGCCATCAGGAAGGCAAAACGGGCCGCTGATGGGCGGTCCAGGCCGCGTGCCATCCCGGCGCTGATGGTTGTCCCGGAACGGGATGCGCCCGGGAACACTGCCAGCACCTGGGCAATGCCGATGAGTAAGGCATCCAGCCAGGTCATTTTTTCGAGAGTGAGATGTGGTCTGCTTAGCCAATCGGCCAGCGCCAGCACAACCGCCGTGATCAAAAGGCGGATGCCCGCTTCGAGCAAGGGGGTCTTGAAAAGAGTTTCCACGGCGGATTTGAGCAGATAGCCAAAGATCAAAGCCGGGATGGTGGCGATGATAATATACCAACCCAGGCGTGCGTCCAGGTTTAGCATTTTTCCATCATGTCGTGTGAGTTGTTTTATGCTAGAAAGCGTGGCAAGCAGGATCCTCCATAAGTCCTTCCAGAAGTAAATGATCAACGCCAGGACCGTCCCGAGCTGAACCAGCACCAGGAATGAGAACATGGCATCACTGGCAGGAATGCCAAGTAATCTTTGGCCGATGAGCAGGTGCGCACTGGAACTGACCGGGATGAATTCAGTCAGTCCTTGCAGGATGCCGAGCAGGAAAGATTGAAAAAGGTTCATGGTTTCTCCGAATTATTTCTTTCCGCATTGCCCTGCCATTGTTCAAGCCAGGCGGAAGCTTTGCTGTCAAAAGTATTATCCAGGATGGACTCACGGATATCATTCACCAATTGGATCAAGGCATGTAAATTGTGAATCGATAACAACGTTCCGGCCAAAAGTTCTTTTGCCACAATTAGATGTCGCAGGTATGCGCGCGTAAAGGTCCGGCAGGTGTAACACGTGCAGGTTTCGTCAATCGGGTGGGAATCCCTGGCAAAATTGGCGTTCATTAGATTTAGACGCCCTTCGGAGGAGAAGACGGCATTATGACGGGCCAGTCGTGTGGGCAGTACGCAGTCGAAAATATCGATCCCACGCGCAATACCATTGATCAGGTCTTCGGGGGTGCCCACCCCCATCAGGTAACGTGGCTTGTTTTCCGGCAGGAGTGGAGTAACCAGGTCGAGGGTTGCATGCATTTCTTCCTTGGTCTCGCCGACGGACAATCCGCCGATGGCGATGCCTGGACACGGCAGGCTGGCGATGAACTTTGCCGACTCCGTCCGCAAGCCTGGATTGACTCCCCCCTGGATTATCCCGAAGAGCGCTTGATCGTCGCGCTGCTTGGCGGCCAGACAGCGTTCAGCCCAGCGATGCGTTCGTTCCATGGCGGTCTTGCTGTAAACATGGTCATTGGGGTCCGAACACTCGTCAAAGGCCATGATGATATCCGCGCCCAGGTTCTCCTGGATTTGGATGGATTTTTCGGGGGTGAAGCGGTGGGTGGATCCGTCGATGTGACTCTTGAAGGTGACACCTTCGTCGTCAATTTTACGGGTCTGGGCCAGACTGAATACCTGGAAACCGCCCGAATCGGTCAACATCGGGCCTGGCCACTGCATGAAATTATGCAGGCCACCCAGTTCGGCCAGTAGCTCGTCGCCGGGACGCAAGTAAAGATGGTAGGTGTTGGCAAGGACCAGCGAGGCGCCCAACTCTTCCAATTGAGCCGGCGTGAGGGTTTTAACTGTGGCCTGCGTGCCAACCGGAGCGAAGATGGGTGTTTTTAGTTCACCATGCGGGGTGGAGAAGATGCCGGCACGGGCACGGCCATGCGTAGCTAGGACTTCATATTCAAACATCGGCACGATTATACTCGACTGCGATTGGTGATATGATTGACCCTTGTTAATCTTCTCTGCATTGGAAAACAGAAAAAGAAGAACCTGAAGGGATTATGGAAAATTCGACCGCCTTGATCACTGACAGTACTTGCGACATCCCCCAGCCTATGATCGACCAGTATGGAATCACAGTCATCCCGCAAGTTGTGGTCTGGGGGGAAGAACTATTGCGTGACCGGATCGACCTGACCCCTGAAGACTTCTATCAACGCCTCGAAAATGATCCAGTCTGGCCAACCTCAACCCTGCCCAGTCCTTTCGATTTTGAAAAAGTGTACCGGAATGCCATTACAAACGGAGCGAAAGAAATCGTCATGCTGACGGTCAGCAGTGCCATGAGCGGAACTTACCAATTGGCGCAGCAGGTGGGACAACAGATGGAAGTGCCCATCCACGTAATAGACTCCAAGGGACCCACCTTGAGCCTGGGTTGGCAGGTGCTGGCAGCCGCCCGCATTCGTGAGTTGGGAGGCAGCGCAGTCAAGATGATCGAGGCTGCCGCCCGTGTGCGGGATAAATTGGTGCAGATCGTCTGCCTGGATACGCTGGAATACCTGCACCGCGGTGGACGGATTGGAAATGCCACGCGTTTCATCGGCAGCTTGCTGGACATTAAGCCGCTGGTACAGATCAACCACAAAACCGGCCTGGTGGAATCCTGCGGGCAGGCGCGTACGCGCAAGAAATCCATTGAGACTCTCGTCAATCGTTTCTTTGAACAAATTGCCCCGGGGAAGCCCAAGCGGGTGGCTGTGCTGCATGGCAACGCCCTGCCGGAAGCTCAGGCGCTGGCTGAACGCATCCAGAAAGAATATAAGCCGCTGGAGCTGCTGATCAACATCACCGGACCAGTGCTGGGCATCCATACCGGTCCGCGCGCACTGGCGCTGTGCGGTTATACGGAAGACGCCGATTCCGATTAGTCACTCAATTTCGTTATTGGCGAAGATGATCTTACTGGTTCGACTATAAGTTTTTCTGTAATTAATTAGCCGTATTCGTTGCAAAACTGCTCACTCGCTCCCCATTTCCGGAGGATCAATTCCTTCATGATCCATCCCACGAACCCTCCTGAAACCTCTACAAGGCTTACTTGCCCTTAACCTGGACACCACCCTTCACGAAAACCTGATAATGGCCTGAAATCTGCTTATAAATACCCTGTTCCACCCCCTTCTTCACAAGCTCTTCCAGTTCAATGGAATCGTCCCTCGTTGTTTCAATCTAAATCCCTCTCGCTACCCGAAAAAACGGGATTTCCAGCTTAAATCGTTTGATCGGACTGATAGGCTATCTCGATCGTATTGTTGGGCAGGAAGTTGGATTTTAAATATTGGAGCGATTGCTCCCGGTCATCGCCACCCTCATTCTTAATCAAAATCTGTTCGCAGAAGGCCGCAATATCCTGGACGATGCGCTCATAACGGTAATACGCGATCGCAATCGGATCGATCTGCGTTGGGCCATAACCCTGGTAGAACAAAGCTTCTTCTTGCTGCGGTGTACGCCCGGCGCCAAATTGGCCTCCACCAACGAACATCAAATCACGCTCCTTGGGTGCCAGGATGGGATTATCCCAATCGACTATGTAAAGGTTGTCAACCATATCCACAAGTAGATTGCCAGCATGCAGGTCGGAATGGCAGATGATTAATTGTCGAGAACGTGACTGAAGCATTCGGGCCAACTTTTCAGAACGCCTGACCAGATCGAGAATCTCAGGAAGTTTGAGATGCAGGAATGTGATCAATTCAGTTGCAACTGGATCATTTACAGAGTCATCGTCAATATTTTCAAGGAGCCTTCTTACGGTCATACGTGCCTGTGGAGGATAAGCCTCAATCTGGATCCGTCCCAATATTTCCGGCGGCACTGTGGTGGTGTGTATGCTTTTTAGAGTTTTGCCAAAGGTGATCCATTGATGATCGGAAAGTGGCGCCTCATAACCATTACGACCGTTCACAAAGGGGTAAAGGAAAACTTTGAAGTCCTCCAGGTCAGCCCACAACCGTCTTGTTGTGGTTGGCAGGGGGGAAATGATCTGCAAGATTCCCTGGCTGTGGAAGAATTCAGGTAACGTTACGGAAATTTCATCAAAGCTGCCTCGCCTCAATTTGACAAAGTACGCAGCCTGATTGCCACTGATGAGCCGATAGACTGCAGTGTTCTGATCGGCGCCTAATGGCAAAAACTTGAAATGGTCGGCTTGCAGTCCATACTCATCAAGTACACAGGCAATGATTTTGTCATCCGCGAGATCAGGTTTTTCAAGCATGGGATAATGAGCTTAAGTTATGGTATTTTTTGGAATGGATTGGATAAAAACACAGCAATCTTGCCCCTGCATCAGGGTTTTTGGTTGTTCGAACCTGACTTTAGGATTCCAGGCCGGTCGGTCCCACCAGGCCATATCTGTGCGGCAATGGATCTGGTATCCAATATCCGGTCTGCCTTGTTCTTTCCATAATTCTGAATAATCGCAATAAGTTACCTTATGAACATATCGGTCTTTGGTTGCCTCGACTAATTCAAAGGACTGCAGCCCATAGACAGAATTATTCTCCCAATCCTCTTCACGTAATAAATCGTCCAATTTGGCCGCATCCCTTAAATCAGTGGGATCAAGACCGTGTTGTTCAAAAGCTGCCAGGTCCTCTGTCCGTCTTGCTTCACGTGTATTCTCAGCCATTTCCAGAACGGAACCAAGATATGCCTCCCATAGCTGACCGCCATACTTAGATAAAAGCAGGGGACAAACACGTGCGAGTCCCTCAACTTTGCCTTTCAATTGGATCCGGTTTTCATTGACCTTCGATTTGCGATGGTGTTTTTCAATTCGGCCAGCAACGCGATCCCATTTACCGGCATACTCCTGCAGAATGATGCTCAAACACCCGATTTTGGTATGCAGTTCGTTATCATCCCAACGATCGCCGATCCCGGCAATGAAATCATGCTTTCCAGTCATCTTATCAATAAGGGAAAGCCTTTCTTCCTGACTTTCCGCAAGATATAGCGCTCCTTTCGGATACCCCATTTTTCTTAGCCATTCTTCAGTAATAAAGCGGGAGAAGTCGGGCCGCGCACCGATGTAAACAATCTCATATCTTTGAGAAAGATCCTTCAAGCATTCGAGGCTTCCTAGGACAGGCGAGTCTTCGAGCAGCTTTTCACGTTGATAAAAATCAACTGAGCCGATAAAAGCTTCGCGCGAGCGGGTATCACAGATGGTGCCATCAATGAAAACCAGGATTGCTTTCATAGATTTATGAAGGTTCCGTCTGGGTGGAGCTGGATTGGTTTTGACTGCGTGTCGCCGCATACCTGTCAAGGTCCGGTGTGGGGTGTTCATACTCCTCTTCCATCAGTGGGGAGGAGATCATGAAATCTGCAGTGGCACGGTTGCAGGCGGTGGGAATGTTCCTCAAAACTGCCAGACGTAAAAGGGCCTTGATATCCGGATCGTGGGGCTGAGGTTCAAGTGGGTCCCAGAAAAAGATGAGGAAGTCAATTTCACCATCCGCGATCTTGGCCCCGATCTGCATGTCGCCGCCGAGCGGGCCGGATGTAAAGCAGGTAATGCTAAGGTCGAGTTCTTTTGCAAGTAGTTTCCCAGTGGTGCCCGTGGCGAAGAGGATGTGCCCTTTCAAGGTATCCCGGTTGAACTTGGCCCACTCCAATAAATCTATTTTTTTATTGTCATGCGCAACCAGCGCAATGCGCTTTTGAATCCCAATTGGATCATTCTTCATATATTATCTTTCCTGATAAATATTTTTCTTTGACGCGAAATCTACAATTTTGGCTTAACAGCCCGGGTGGCCAGATAGGTAGGGTGATATTTGCTGATTGGAGAATCGGGACAAATATCTTCATAGAATCCGGTGATGGCAAACCCGGCATCCGCCTGGCCGCCCAGCAGATCGGTGAGACTATGACCGAATTCGAGCGGCGTGGCTTCCTCGATACAAATTTCCAGATCATCCGGGTCCATGCTCTTCAAGTCAGAATATGGGATGGAATACTTGATTTGCAGGGTTTCCTGTTCATCGGCATGCGTTCCGACCATGTAATAAATTGGGTTGGCCGACCCGGCCAGTAAAATACCGCCTTTCCGGAGCACACGAAAAGCTTCCCGCCAGACGGGCCGGACTTCCGGGCAGAAGACATTCGAGACCGGATGAAAGACCAGATCGAAAGACCCATCGGCAAAAGCTGAAAGATCCCGCATATCTCCTTCAACCGTTCTTAATGACAGTCCATCCCGTTTGGCCACCATGCGGTCACGTTCCAGCTGTGCCGGTGAATTATCGAAAATAGTGACATTTGCTCCAAGGGCTGCGAAAACCGGACCTTGCTGGCCGCCCCCTGAAGCCAGGCCGAGCAAATTTAACCCGGGGAAGGGGGGAAACCATTCACGCGGAACAGGTTTTGTCTCGGTCAATAGGACGGAATATTCGCCGCGCCGTGCATCAGCAATGGTATCTGATGAAACCGGAATTGTGAACTTATTCTTTTTGTCCACCTGGGTATCCCAGGCGTAGCGGTTGTATTTACGAACATTCAAAGTCGGTTCGGTTCTTGACATGGAGAACTCCTGCGGCCATTATACTTCGCTGAAAATTCGTCGCCAAAATGTCATTTCAGAATGACTATAAAAAACAGACCATCCCCGCCAGAAATCTGGCAGGGATGGAATTGGGTTTCTGAAGGAAATTATGGCGTAGCAGTGGCAGACACGCCAGTGCCGGTCCAGGTGAAGGTGCGCGGCGTGCTGGCAGCACCCGCCGGTGACCAGATTGGATTGCCCTGGTCATCCGTGCCTGTCTGCCGGACAGTACCCACCACCCAGCGCATCACGTGCGGAACGTTATCCTGCGGGAGGAATGCGACTGGAACAATGTATTTGGTATCGGTCACGAACGCAACATTTTTTCGACTTGTTCCTGATGTTACATCCTCGATGGTAACCTGGTACGATTCGTTCTCGCGCAGGGTACCTATGGAGGCCCACTGGAGCGTAATGGTATTATTCGATAGCGTAAATGGAGCTCCATCCGCGGGCAATAACAGGTTGGGCGCCTGGTATGGCGGCGGAATAGTCGGTGTCGGGGATGGGCCGGGTGTCGCGTCCCGCATGCAAAGCGGAATGGATAATTTTTGATCTATGAAAACACTGTCGGTACTCAAGCCATTGAAGTCCTTGATGGCCTGCATCTTGACGCCATAATTGATCGCGATGCTGCTGAGTGTGTCGTTGGCTTGGACGGTGTAGGCCACGGTATCACAGGCAGCCCGGGTTGCCGCGGCCGGTTCCAAAGTGGATGTGGCGGCGGGAAGCGGCGTGGGGGTAGGACGCGGAACTAAGATTTTCTGTCCAATTTTCAGGTTTGTGCAGGTACTGTTCAGACTATTCAATGAAATGATGGCACCAACTGAAGAGCTATATAAGCTGGCAATTGCCCCACAACTGTCACCCGCCTGAACAGTATATTCGATCGGCGGTTCAGGGGTTGGCGTAGGTGTTTCGGTCGGGATGAGCGTCTCGGTCGGCGTGACAGTCTGTGTGGGTGTGATGGTTGGGCTGGGCACAGCGGTTGGGGGCTGGATTTGATTGGTTCCTTTAAGAGTAAAATATAACCCGGCTGCGCCTATGACCAATAAGCCGGCCAGGATGGCCAATGCAACTGGCAGGCTGAGTGTCACTTCCGGCATGCGTGACCCCTGGACGGCTTTTTCAGATTTTGCTTTTGACTTGGGTGTGACGCTGAATTCGCTGCCGCACACCACGCAGCGGGTGGCATTCTCGGTCAGGCGTGTCCCGCAAGTGGGGCAGAGTTTAGTGGATGCTATGTCTGGGCTCATGATTTGGGCATTATACCATGAGGGACGCGCCTGGAGTTTAATTCAGAATTTGCGCATAACCAGAATCCTGAGCCTGAAGGTGCATTGTCCTTGCGTTATAATGTCATCGTCATGGATAACAACTATGCTCTTTACAAAACCATGCTGCTCATCCGCCGCTTTGAGGAGCGTTTGCTGGCCGAGTTCAGTTCCGGAAAATTGGTCGGCACTACCCATGCTTATATCGGTCAGGAAGCCGACGCTGTTGGAGTTTTCTCTGCAACAGAACAGGGTGACGTGGTTTTTAGCAGCCACCGCTGTCACGGGCATTTCCTGGCATATGGGGGAGAACCTTATCGGCTGGCTGCCGAATTGATGGGTAAGGCCACCGGACTGGTCGGAGGACGCGGTGGCAGCCAGCACATCCAGTGGCGTAATTTTTACTCTAATGGAATTCAGGGCGGCATTACTCCGGTGGCAACTGGTATGGCGTTGGCCGAGAAGGTCCGCCTAACTGGTTCCATTGTTGTGTCATTTATCGGTGATGGGACGCTTGGTGAGGGTGCTCTTTACGAGAGTCTTAATATTGCAGCTTTGTGGAAACTTCCCATTATGTTCGTGCTCGAAAATAACCGCTACGCCCAGACTACTCCTGTGGAAAAAGGGGTGGCAGGTTCGATGGCTGGACGTTTCTCCGCATTTGGAATTCCGGTTTGGGAACGTGATACCTCAGATGTGCTGGAGATCGGTTCTGCCGCCCGGGAAGCAGTCTGGCATACCCGCTCCGGAGCTGGGCCTGCAAGCTTGATCGTGCACACATACCGCTTCTCCGCTCACAGCAAGGGTGACGATCCGCGCTCGGCCGAGGAACTGGCCCGCATCCGAATATTCGATCCCCTGACTATTCACGGGGCACGAATATCAGCCGAGGATCAAGAAATAGCGGAAATGGAAGTAACAGCCATTGTTGAGGATGCTTTTACCCGAGCAGGTGCGGATCCATTCCCAAGTCTTCCAGTAGAAGGTCAAACCTCAGACTTTCGCTTATCGACCTTTGACATGCCATGACCACCGTTCTCGATTCGCTTAACTCTGCCCTCATGCATGTCATGCAAGTCGATGAGCGTGTCTTCATTCTCGGTGAAGATATCCTGGATCCGTATGGCGGGGCATTCAAGGTGACACGCGGGCTGTCCACAAAGTTCCCTGGGCGGGTTCTGACAACACCCATTTCTGAAGCGGCCATCGTTGGCCTGGCGAACGGCATGGCGTTGAGGGGTTTGCGCCCGGTAGCAGAAATCATGTTTGGTGATTTCGTCACCCTGATCGCTGACCAGTTGGTCAATCATGCCGCCAAGTTCCGCTGGATGTACAACGATAACGTGCGTGTGCCAATGGTCGTACGCGCACCTATGGGCGGGCGGCGCGGTTACGGACCAACCCACAGCCAGTCTTTGGAGAAAATGTTCCTGGGTGTGCCTGGCCTAAAAGTGGTTGCTCCCAATGCGTTGGGCAATCCTGGCAAGCTGCTGGAAGCTGCGATTGCGGATGACGATCCGGTCTTGTTTGTGGAACACAAACTGCTCTATACCCGTCCATTGCTCGAATCTGGCCAGGCAGACTTGATCGATTTTGAGATACAACAATCCGATGAATACTACCCGAATTTCGTATTACGTTTTCCTAATTCCACTCCTCAATTGTCGATAGCGACTTATGGTTTCAATTTCGAACTTGCCCGGGCGGCTGCCCTTAACCTGCTGATGGATCACGAAATTTTTGCTGAAATTGTGCTATTCTCGAAACTCAGTACCCTTCAGATGGATATGTTGTTTGAATCGCTCCATCGCACCCACAGGCTGTTAACTGTCGAAGAAGGGACTCAGTCGCTGGGCTGGGGGGCTGAAGTGGCGGCGCGTGCTGCTGAGACGCTGAACGGTCTGCGGGTTAGGCGTGTGGCGGCGCAGGATTTACCGATTGCCAATGCCAAGAGTCTGGAGGATGCCATACTGCCGTCAGTGCAGGATATTGTCCAATCGGCTCTTTCTTTAGTCTCTTGATCTTCCTATCCCTTCATGGTGAAAAATGATTAAATCTGACATCCGCTTACCCCTGCTGAATGCCAACGAACCTGAAGCGCGCCTGGTGAGTATTCATGTCAGGGAAGGACAGGCAATCGAAAAAGGCGAGCGGCTGTTTACGATCGAGACTACCAAGGCTGCCTCTGACATCGAGGCCCCCGCAGAGGGTTTTATTCGAATCCTGGCGGCTGAGGGCGCGACTCTACTTGTGGGTGACCGGCTGGCTGTAATAACAGAAAAGGCCGATGAGCCGCTGGATTTACAAGCTGGGAACGACGTTCTTCTGCGCGTTGGGTCAGAAACGAGCCCTGTTTCAACAGGGAGCTTGCGGATAACAAAACCGGCCCGTACTTTGGCAGCCTCCCTCGGGGTGGACCTTTCAACCTTGCCAACCGACCGGCTGGTGACAGAGGCAGTGGTTCGGCAATCTACAGGAGTCGGCCAGAAAATTTTATTGCCAGCCTCCGATAAGCCGTTTCTATTGATCTACGGAGCCGGAGGACACGCCAAGTCGATCATGGAAATGGTGCTGCAGAACGGACTGCATACTATTGCCGGCATTATCGATGACGATCAAAACCAGGTGGGGAAAAAAGTGCTCGGCATCCCCGTGCTGGGTACCCGATTAGTACTACCGGCGCTTAAGAAGCAGGGTGTCAAGCTGGCTGCTAATGGGGTCGGTGGCATCTTGGACATTAACGTGCGCGTCAAGGTTTTCGAATTATTGGAGCACTCCGGTTATTCATTCCCTGCCATTATCCACCCGCGCGCCACGCTGGAACCAAGTGCGACAGTTGAGGAAGGCGTGCAGGTGTTCGCAAATGCTTACGTTGGCTCGCAGGCAATATTGAAGTCCAAGTGCATGGTCAATACCAATGCTGTAGTTTCACACGATTGTTTCATCGGGTCATACACTCACATTGCTCCCGGAGCCCTGTTGGCAGGGCATGTGCATGTTGGAGAGCGGTCTCTGGTTGGCATGGGGGTGACAACTGCTATAGGTGTGAGGATTGGGAATGGGGTGCGTATAGGGAACGCAGCTATAATCCTGGCTGACGTGCCAGACAAAACCATTATCCAGGCCGGAAGATTCTGGACTGGAAAAGCCGAGACGCACTGACAGTAAATCAAATTGTTCGGGCAATTCATGGAATTGACCACCAAAAGATATTCTGCTAATTCTCTTTTTGAGCAGTCACGAACCAGTTATGCGGCATACCCGGCATGCTAACTGGAATTATCGGAAGGTGCCAGCGGCCATGATTGGCATCTGCTGCGCCGGCCTGGGAAAGGCTTGCCTTCCAGCCGTGTGCAGCCAGGAATCCAACTGGATCATCCAATGTACCGATCCAGGGCGCACCAGATTGGGCCTGCATTTCGATCCATTGGCGTGTGTAGGGTGATGTCAAGGTAATGCTGTTGATGATATCAAAGCCAAGCCAACTGCCAGGGGCAGATAAAGCAGTCACGTCCTCCAATATTCTCGCAATGCTTTCACTTGGAATGTAGAAAAGAAAACCCTCCAATAAGCAGGCGGAAGGTTGCCCGGTATCAAACCCAGCCTGGAGAAGCTGTTCCCTCCAAGGCTTGGTGAGGTCGGCCGGGACAATGTGGCGTGTACAGTTTGGTTGTGCGACTGCTGATTGGAGGATTCGCTCTTTCTCTTGCAGCACAGCAATTTGATCCAACTCAAACGCCTGGGTACCAACCGGCCAGGCCAGACGGAATAAACGTGTGTCCAGCCCAGCAGCCATTAAAACGACCTGCCGCACAGAATTCTCCGAGGTGATGCGTTCCAGAAATTCGTCGAAAAAGCGGATGCGTAATACCATCGGAGTAAGACTATCCGCCGACCGATTGGCGGCCCAGGCTGCTCCCTCTGGTCCGGCCAGAGCGGCTGCCCAGGGATCATTGAAAAGGCGGTCTTCACGAGCACTCTCGACAGCCCGCGCCGCAGCAGTCCACCGGGCAGTTGAACCCAGCGCATCGGATGGGCCGGTCTTTTCAAGCATGGAAATTGCCTCCCGAATCCTTCCCTGGAATCTGCTCAGGGTTTGAGGTTACAATCCATTTTGCATACCTTACCAGTAGTTATGCACGAGGGGGCGTACGGTCTGATAATAAATCTCGTTAATTGCTTTCATTGTCGCATCTGACAGAGGCTGCAGGCCGGCAGCCTCGATATTCTCTTGCGCCTGCTGCGGGCGTTTGGCACCCGGGATGGCACAGGTGACCGCCGGGAACATCAGGATCCAACGTAAAGCTAGCTGGGTAAGAGTCTGACCGGCAGGCACTAAAGGACGCAGTGCTTCGACTGCTTGCAAACCGGTCTCATAATCCAATCCAGAAAAAGTCTCGCCTCGATCGAAGGATTCGCCATGCCGGTTGAAGCTACGGTGGTCATCGGCTGCGAACTTGCTGTCATGCTTTAATTTACCGGTCAGCAAACCGGAAGCCAGCGGGACGCGTGCCAGGATCCCGACGCCTCGTCTCTGCGCCTCGCCAAAGAACAGGTCAGCCGGGCGCTGGCGGAAGATATTAAATATAATTTGCACAGACTGCACGCCGGGGTACTCAATCGCTTTGAGAGCCTCTTCCACTTTTTCCACACTGACCCCATAAAAGCGCAGTTTGCCCGCCTTTACCAGATCATCCAGAATGCCAAACACTTCCGGCATGTAATAGACTTCGGTCGGTGGGCAATGCAATTGCAACAAGTCTAGTGCGTCTGTCTGCAGATTTTTCAAGCTGCGATCCACGAAGGCTGTCAAATTCTGCCGGTTATAGCCGGCGGCGGTATGGGGATCGAGCCTACGCCCGGCTTTGGTGGCCACGTAGAATTTTTCGCTGCGTTCTTTCCGCAGCCGTGCCAGCAAGCGTTCGCTTCGTCCATCGCCATACACATCCGCCGTATCGAAGAAATTGACTCCCAGATCCAGCGAGCGATGCAGCGCCGCGATTGACTCGTCGTCATCCACGTTGCCCCAGGTACCTCCGATGGCCCAGGAGCCAAAACTGATTTCGGATACTTTCCAACCTGTCCGTCCAAGTTCGCGATATTCCATGCCAGCCTCCTTGATGAAATCTATAAACCTTCGACCATAATCATATTGCTATTTGCATATTTGTGGCGCAAAATACGCGCAGGAGCATATTCGGGAGAGTTCAGCCAGGATTTTGCCCTTAGTGTACTCTCGAATTCCAGGATCACCAATCGATGAGCCTGTAGGTTGCCCTCCAGGGTTTCGTTCAGTCCACCGCGGGCCAGGTATTTTCCTCCAAATAATTGGACAGAAGCAGCTGCCAATTGCTTGTAGGTTTCATACCCGGCCGGGTCAGTCACTTCGATATCAACGATAACATATGCGCTCATGCTTGCTCCTCTAAGGAATGGATTGTTGGATGAATTCACCTAATTTATCAATTGAGAGCTGGGCTTCAGGAGCATAGGGGGCGAAGACCTGGAAAACATGCCACATATCCTCCCAGATCACCAGGTGGGAAACCACGCCGGCGGCCTCCAGTTTTTGCTGGAGGCGGGTCGAATCGTCCAGCAAGATTTCGTCACTTCCGACGTGGATCAAGGTCGGAGGCAGGCGTTGTAGTTCGGCAAAAAGTGGCGAAATGAGTGGATTGGAGGGATCCTGGACTCCCAAATAGGAGGGCGCATACCCGATCCGGTTACCATCACCGCCAAAGATCGGATCCACACTTTTGCGAGTCTGGACAGATTTTCCTGAAAAGGTCAAATCAGTCCATGGGGATATCAGCACCAATGCCGCCGGGAGCGCCTGGCCAGCCATACGCAGGCTGACAGCGGTGGCCAGGCTCAGACCGCCGCCGGCCGAATCTCCCCCAATAGCAATCCGTTCTGCTGGAATGCCCTGTGCAAGCAGCCAGCGATAAGCTGCCAGGGCATCCTCCAAGGCAGCAGGAAAAGGATTTTCCGGGGCAAGCCGGTAATCGATGATCAGCAGGCGTGCCTGGCTGGCCAACGCCAGGCGGGAGGCAAGACCGCGGTGGGTGTCCAGCGAACAAATACAATATCCGCCGCCGTGTAAATAAAGAATGACTCTGTGTGGATCGGCATTGACCGGTTCGATCCATTCGGCGTGGATCCCACCTACCTGGACGGTGCGTACGGATACGCCTTTCGGGATGCGGATTCCCCGGCGGGCCAGTTCATCCATGCGGGTACGTTGCTCCTGAACCGTAAGGTTAAGGGCTAATACACCGGTAACACGTTGCAGGGTGCGGTGGAGAATTCGGCTACGCAGGCTGGTCATGGATACACCCATTCCTGGAACAATGGCGTCAGGTTGCAGTTGCAGTGCTGTTCGGCCAATTTCTTAAAGCTGTCGGTAGTGGCGATATCCCAGGCGAAGGTTTTGGCGTAATCATGCATCAAGCTGTCAAAGTTGGACTGGCCAATCTGCTGGCGCAGTGCCAGGAAGAAGAAGGGTCCACGTCCATATACGATGGCTACATATTCACTGCTCGTATAAGCGGATACCGCCTTACCGATGGGTATTTTCTGATCTTTGATGCTATCCCAGTTGGCTTGCATTTCATTCTCACAGGATTTTTCCGCCTGGGTGCCGTATTTGTCCTGGTAGTACTGGCAGGTGACAAATTGGGCAAGCGACTCGTCCAGCCAGGGCTGTTGCTGGGTTTCGTTTCCGACCAGGTTGTAAAACCATTGGTGGCCGACCTCATGGGAAACCACGACCTCCAGAAAATTGCCTTCATTGTAGGCGTTTTTCGCTACCGCGGTCATGCCAGGGAATTCCACCCCACCCGCTGAGGTAATAATTGGAACAATATTAAATTCCGTATATGGATAAGGAGCGTAACGGCGGCTAAAATCGTCGATGGCAGCCTCAGCAATCTTGAGGGCGGATTTAGCAGATTTACTCAGGTCTGCAGGGACATAACTATTATAAGTAGTCTCGCCAACTTTCTCGGATTGCTTGACAAAATCTGTACTGGCAGCCAGGTAGAAATCACGAGACGGTCCATCTGCGTAGAGGACCTTCTGCCGGCCGGCTTTCTCCTGGCGATCCACCTCCACACCGGAGGCTACCAGCGTCAGGTTTGCAGGAGCGTCGATAGAAACCAGGTAGAAACTTGTATCGGAGAATAGCGGATCGCCATCCAGATCGGGTACCTGGTTATTCCAACCCTGTTCGTTGTAAACCAGGATGGTTGGGTAAGCCTGCGCCAGACTCAGGATGCCATCATTAAACCCGAAGATACCGTAATAAAAATCCCCGCCGCGGGTCGGGATCGTGATTGCAAATTCAACGTGGAATGTCAGCGCCTGACCCGGTTTGAGCGGGCTGGTCAAAGGGATGCGCATCAGTCCAGTGCTGAATACGGGAGTGACCCGTTCGCCATCCAACCGAACCTGGCTGACTTTTATGCTGCCGCCCAGAATTTCAGGGTAAACGGCAAAATCAACCTCCGTCAAGTCAACGTTTTCCTGGTTTATATAGCGTACTTCCTCCACACCTTTCACAGAGGCGGGGGGATCCGAAATACTGAATGCCAGGTGATAGGTACTAGCCCCGGGCAGGCGGGTCAGGATAGTCTGGTAGGAGCTTGTGAGTCTCTTCTTGAAGAGTGTACGATCCTCCCAGGAGATATTGAAAGGAGCCACGTTGGTCGGGATGGATGGCGGCAGAGCGGGTGAAATTGTTTCCGGAATTCCGGTTGGCGTAGCTGGGGATGAAGAAGGCGTAGGAGCAGTGAATGGCAAACTGATGGTCTGACAGTTGCAGGCCAGTAATATATACATTGCCATTACTATGGAAACCAGAACTTTCGGCTTCATGCTCCCTTCTTTCGAGTTCGGTTGCTGATCCCAGATTTACGGTTCGGACTGGCCAGCTTGTTTTTGTACATGTTTTGATCTGCGCGTTTGATAATGGATTGGATAGAGTCATCTTCCGGTAAGATGATCGTTCCACCTACCGAAATGGTCACGCTAACGGTCGAATCATTGATCTGCAAAGAAGAAGCTGCAATCAAGGTATTCAATTTCTCTGCCATCCGGCCCAGGTCGTTGTAGTCCATTCCAGTTAGCAAGGCGACAAATTCCTCGCCTCCCCAGCGGGCAATGGCATCCTCGACGCGCAGGTTATGCCGGAGGGTATTGGCGACCATGCGCAGAACTCTGTCGCCGTTATCATGGCCATAAGTATCATTGATCGCTTTAAACCGGTCAATATCCATGAAAAGGATGCCGGAAGGGGTATGGTGTTGCTGGAATTCCAATAAGGCAATTTCCAGGCGTCTTTCGATGAAACGGCGGTTGCCAATGCCGGTCAGATGGTCGAGCAAAGTGGCGTCTTCCAGGCGGCGCACCTGGTGCCGGAAGGAATGAACCAAGGAATTATCACTAAATGTTTCGACTGCGCCAATGACCCCGTTATTTTCATCCCGAATGGGTGAGGTGTGTACCATTACCGGAATGCGCTGACCATCGGCATCATGGAGGTAAACTTCTGCCTGGCGTTTTTTCCCGTCAGCAATGGTTGCGTGGAGCGGGCAACCGTTCAGGCATAGTTGAATCCCATTTTCGGTAACATGATTGAGCAGGTTATCCATGCAGCGCAGTCCGATCACCTGTCCGGCTGAATAGCCAGTGATTTGCTCGGCACCTTTATTCCAATATGTGATATGTCTATCCCGGTCTACAAAGTAAACACCATCAGAAATATTGTCCAGGATTTCCTTGAATTCGGGCTCTTTGTCATCCATTCCGATACCTATAAAAGAGTGAATGATCGATAATTTGTGATTATTATTTCTCTATTAGCTCTGAATGGCGCTTTGGATCTGATCTATATGCGAAAGGATGTGCGGTAGCGATCCTTCCAGGAGCATGTTAGCAACCTGGAAATAGGAGGCTTTGCGAGCCGTGAAGTCGGGGGGCAAAGCCGCTGTAAAAGCAACCATTTCGTTGGAGAGGCGCTTCATTTCGTCCAGCAGACCGCTGATGGTTTTGTAGGCAGCTGCTGTAGCTGCGACATGCGTTCTGCAGTTGCCCGCCCAATCGTCCGAGAGCCGCGGGTACCCGCCAATCACATCCTCCAGGTTTTCCAGCCAATGCCGCTCGGTCTGGACGAGATGTGCCAGGACTTCCCTGGCGCTCCATTCTTCAGGACCAGGCCGCCGGTTTGCATCGGCTTCACTAACGCCTGAGAAGGCTTTTTCCAACGCGTCCAGGCCTTCATCGTATTTGGCCCGGATGGATTTCGCCAAACCGGACGGTTCCCAGGGAATTTGCGGGACGGGTCGCTTGCTAAGTTCCATTGTGGCGGTTTTCTTTTCCGGACCACGATAATAAACGACTTCCACTTTATCGCCGCCTTTCTTGCCTTGCAGTGCCTTTACCAGGGAACCGTAATCATTGATTATGGGTTTGCCCCCCAATTCGATAATAACGTCATCTTTGCGCAGACCGGCTTTGAAGGCGCCCATCCCCTCAGGCAGGAAATCCAGGCGGATACCATCGTTGACCGGCACACCCATGGCGCTGGCAATGCCGGCGTTGAAATCGCTCATATTGATCCCCAGCATTGGGCGGTCGAAGGTGCGTTTGTCCAGGCCAGTCTCCAAGACCTGGGCCAGATTGGCGAACGTTAAGGTCCATTCCTGATGGAATTGCAGGGAGTTTTTAACCCAATAGTCTCCATCCGGAAGGGTATGCTCCAATGTCACCAAAGTACCGCTGTTCTTTTCTTTCAATATTATCGCAATTTGGCTGGGAGCCGGGTCCTGGCGTGCACGCCATGTAAAGACGATGGACTTATTTTGTTCGAGAGAAATGAATTCTCCGGCGGAATAAAAATCGCCATGCCACCACAAATAGATACGCCCGCCGGGGCGCGGCGCAACCGTGGCGAAATCACACATCCATTCGGTCAAGCCGATTGCGTGGGTGCAGGCAAAATAAACCTGGGAGGGTGTGGCTTTGACAAATTGATCGATTTTCAAAACGCTCGACATTAGTTGCCTGACTTTCCGAGGACTTTATCCGGATTCTTGAGCCATTCGCTTACATCCTGGGCGTGTTCTGCCTCATGGTCGCGGAACATATCCACCAGAGAGGACAAGGTTGCCTTTTCGCCCCATGGGACGACGAGCGGGTCAAAGAACTTATCCTCGGGCATCTTTTCGATGATCGTGCGCAATTCCTGACGGGTCAAGCGCCATTCTTTCAGGACCTGGTCATAATCCAGATCT
The DNA here is from genome assembly GCA_017882145.1 of Anaerolineales bacterium. GTDB lineage: Bacteria > Chloroflexota > Anaerolineae > Anaerolineales > Villigracilaceae > UBA877. The sequence continues at coordinate 2,336 of JADGQB010000030.1, read as the reverse complement.
TTGCGGGAAGAAACGGTAGAATTGTTGTATTCGTCCAGGCTGCGGATGGCGGGCACGGACGGCGGGCGACCGATCACGTGTGCCCGCAATGAATCAATCGTGGCGTCATCCCAGCCGGTCATATGGGCCAGTAAATCTTTGATGGTCCAGCCGGGATAGATCTCTTTATCCGGATCAACCTTCGGCAGGAATGCTTCGATTTTGGAGCGAGTCTCATCCAAGCGGTTAAGCAGGAACTCTCTATCTGCAATGGTCATCATGTCTCCTCAATCAATTGAGCTTTGATTTTACTCCGTACTGGAAAGTGCGGAGAAGATTTTTATTCCCGACTACACTTCCACTTGTATGGCGCTACCGCTTTCATAACGCCGTAAACCGAGCTGGAAAAGCAATAAGGCCAGTGCCAAGAAGCCGGCCGCGGCCAAGATCATAAGTCCAATGGAAGACCAGGAAAAACTGCGCACAAAACCAGCCGGCACGGCACCCATAAAGGCGGCCGGTACGACAATAAAAAGGATCAACTTGGCGGTGTTGTTAAAAAGCGTGATGGGATATAAAGCAAAGGTGACCATGGCATTGATGGCGATGCCGGTAAGCGCACCGCCTGTGCCCAGCCAGAAGGTCAGGCTTTGAACGATGACAAGGAAGGATACGAAAACAACAGTCGCCAGGATCAAGCCCAGGATAAACCGCCCAAATCCATCCGGACTGAACTGACCGGAGGCAAAATAACTGATGAAGCCATAGAGGAAATCCCCAAATCCGCTGGGTGAGGCCTGGCTGGCCAGAACATGCAATAAAGTCGGTCGCGGCAGGGATAGGTAATAATCCAAACGACCATTGACAATGATATCGGCCAGGTTGAAAGCATTCCCAAAGAGCATTCCGGACAACCCGTAAGCGCCAGCAGAAATGCCGAAAACCATGAACATATCCGTCAACTGCCAGCCGCGAATGTCTTTGAACCGGTCGAAAAAGATTATCCAGATCAGGAAGTAGACGCCGTCATTCAAGATCATGCCGATGGATTGAGATATAAACGCGACCCGATATTCCATCGCTGCGGCAAGGTTCGTCTTCCAGAGCGAAGTGAGGAATTTAAGCTCTTTCACCATCAGCCTCCGTTGATCGCCAATCTGCGCATCCCGCGTGCGAAGGCCAGGCCCAACAGTCCGCCAATGATTGCCAGCCAGAGAACCTGCCCGGCGAGGATTTGAACGAAAAGCTGCATATCTGATCGAACGAAAAGCCGCGCCGGACCGTACATCATATAGGCAAATGGCAGGGACTTTGCGACTGTCTGCAGCCAGGACGGGTAAAAATCCAGCGGGATCAGCATGCCGCCCAGGATGAAAACCAGCTTCTGGTAGATCCATTCGAACGGTGCCACTTCCTCGGCAACGAAGGCGGCCAAGCCGATCAGCCCGTTGACACAGAAATGCAGCAGCCAGGCCCCCACCAGGGCTATCATTGCCAGAGGCCAGTTTTGCAGGGCTGGCGGTGCACCCGCCATGCTCCAGACCAGAGTGCCTCCCAGGATGAACAGTATCCCCATGCGCGGCAGGCTTTCACCCAAACCGCTGGCGAGTTGGTAGAGCAGGAAATCGTATGGCTTATTGAGCAGATAAGCGATCGAGCCGTCCTTGACTTGTTGGGAGATCAGCCGCGCCAGACGCGGACGTCCCAGCTCCAGCGTCTCGGCCAGCAGCAGGTACCACATGGTGTCGTGGAGGGTAAGGCCATTGAGAACCTGCGAACCGGATGCGCTGAAAGTGACCTGCCATAATTGGAAAAAGACCGCCATGAAGATCAGGATCATCCCGCTGCGCGTGGCAACTTCTGCCGGATAGGCCAGGCTGTTGAGCAGGTTGATCTTGAAGATCGCGAGGTATTTCTTCGTTCTAGCCCCTCCTCTCTTCCTTCTGGTAAATTGCTGCAATGACTTCTTCGAGCGGCGGATCGGAGACAGTGATATCGAGCAGTGTGCCGGCCGCGGAAAGATGCGCCATGACCTTCTCGACGGGTGTACTGACCGTATCGAAGCGCAGTTTGATGCCATAGCAGTCTTTCGAGACTTTGATGGTTTCCGTGCCTGCCACGTGAAAGTCAGGCGATACCTGCTGTGCGTAGCGCACTTCGACCAGCTTGGAGGTAAGGAAGGAACGCTTCAGAACCGAGACTTTATCCTGGTAGACAATTTGACCATGGTTGATGATGATTACCCGTTTGCAGAGCGCCTCCAGGTCCCCGGCATCATGCGAGGTCAACAACACTCCAACGTTTTCCTGGGAGGCCATTTCACGGATGGCGTCGCGGATATGCTGCTTGGCGACCAC
>JADGQB010000006.1 GCA_017882145.1 Anaerolineales bacterium | reverse complement strand
CCGGAAGTCACTTATCCGGTGCGCGCCGCCACGCGTTACGCCGTGGAAGAGAATTGGCGCGTGCAGAGTTTCTTCAGCCTGCTCTCCAGGCCTGTGGATAATATTGACGATACCTGCGGCAGCCTGCTGGGTGAACTGATGTACCTCGCCCACCTTGGATACAGCCAGTGCGGGCTGGGTTCCGGCGCTACGGATAAGCTGGTCGAATTGGTGCGGACGGAAAAAGGCCACGGCTTGCTCGGGGCCAAGATCACCGGCGGAGGAGCGGGCGGCACCGTCGCCATCCTGGGCTGGAACCGCCCGGATGCGGAAGACGCCTTCCGGCGGGTTGTCGAACAATATGCCGCCTGGAGCAAGTCCGAGCCCTATGTTTTCACAGGCTCTTCGGCCGGCTGCGACAAATTTGGGGTATTGCACGTAACTTATCGCGGATAGACTACGAATCTCGTCTAAATCAAACATACATATGTTTTTTATTGTTTTGATTTATGTTGTGTTTAATCGTTATTATAAAGAAATAAGCAATGATTATCATTGACTTTTGTGTCCCTTATTGTTATAATTTTAATAACATTCAATACATGCCAGGGATTGATTAAATCTCTCGACATATAACGAGTTATTCCATCCCAAACTCCATTCTTCAGCCATTCAAACCCGCAACATCCCAGAGATCCCCCCGCTCATCATGGATATCCATCTTCTCGGAACCGGTACAGCAGTCCCCGTCAAGAACCATTCTTCAGCGGGGTTGCTGGTGCGTGCGGGCGGTCAAAACCTGCTGATGGATATCGGACCGGGAACGCTGGCCCGCCTGGAACTCTCCGGCACGACCTACGATCAGCTGGATGCGCTTCTACTCACCCATCTCCATCCCGACCATAGTCTCGACATTGCCACCTTGTTACAGGTCTTCAATTATGCCCCGGGGGCCGAGCGCAAGCAGCCCTTCGCGATCACTGCTTGCCAGGGCAGCCAGGATTTCCTCCAACGTTTGTATGCCCTCTATCCCGAATTAGTACCCGAAAAATACCAGTTGCAAGTACGCCAGGTTTACCGTGATGAGTTTTTCATTGGGGACCTCAAAATCCAGGCAGCCCCGACCGGGCATACCTCGCACAGCGTGGCTTACCGATTGGAAGATGGCGAACATAGTATGGTGTATTCCGGGGATGCCTCACGCTATGGCGAGTTGGCGGGTTTGGCGCAAGCTGCGGACGTATTGGTTTGCGAATGCTCTTTCCCGGAGGGCTGGGAGACGCAAGATCACCTGACCGCCGAAGATGTTGGGATCATTGCCGCCCAGGCAGAAGTGGAGGCGCTGGTCCTTACCCATCTCTATCCCCAAGCGCTGGCTGCAGACGTTTTGGCACAAGTCCGCAATCATTATCATGGCGAATTGCAGGTAGCCGTGGATGGCCTGCACCTGGTTTTATAAGAATGTCTGTCACTACCACCTCCATCCGTCCTGCTAAAAAACTCGCCTTCGCCTGGACGGCCTGGCTGGGTCTGTTGCCATTCTTCTTCTTTGGTCTGGCATTTGAATTCCTGCCGCTTCTAACCACCATCCGCTCAAGCCTGACCAGCAAGGGTATCCTGACCCTCGAGTTCTATCGCCAGGCCATGCAGCCGATTTTCATGCGCTCTTTTGGAAACACCTTCAAGATCTCCGCCACCACGGCTTTGCTCGGAATGGTGCTCGGCACTCTGGTAGCCTACGCCATCATAACCACGAAAAATAAATTCGTTCAAAATGCCCTGACCGCCCTCTCAGACGTGACCACCAATTTCGGCGGTGCGCCGCTGGCCTTCGCCTTTATCGTCATCCTGGGATCGACCGGCATTATCACCCTGCTCTTGAAGCAGGTGGGTATTCACCTCTATCCAAGTTTCCGCATCTATTCGATCTCCGGCCTGACCATAGCCTACTTATATTTCCAGTTGCCGCTGATGATCCTGCTGATCCTTCCCTCCCTGCACGGACTGAAACGTGAATGGCGCGAAGCCGCCCTGAACTTGGGCGCCTCCACCTACCAGTACTGGGTCAGAGTGGCCTTACCTATCCTCTTCCCTTCGTTGGCCAGCGGTTTCCTGCTGCTGTTTGCCAACTCGTTTGGCGCCTACGCAACTGCCTGGACCCTGACGGGATCCGATGTAGACCTGATCACCATCCGCATTGCTGCCTTGATCCGAGGCGAAGTCCAGCTGGCTCCGGAACTGGCGGATGCATTGTCGATCATTTCCTTGCTTATCATGTCGGCCTGCGTAATCGGATATATGCTGCTTTCGAACCGCGCCAGGAAGGCCAGGGCATGAAAGCCAGGGAAGTTTGGCGACCGGTGGTGATCACCCTGTTCCTGTTGTTCATGATCGTGCCGGTCATCGCTACTTTCATATTCTCGATCTCCACACGCTGGGACCGCACCATCTGGCCGGAGGGCCTGACCCTGGACTGGTGGGTAGCCGTCACTTCCCACCCGGCTTTCCTCATGACTCTCAAGAATTCTTTTATCGCCTCGTTCGCGACCATGTTTTGCCTGCTGGTGCTGGTCACCCCGACTGCCTACTGGATGAAACTGCGAGTGCCGCAGGGGAAGCCGATCGTGGAATTGATCACCAGCTTTTCCTTTGGGGTGCCGGGGGTGGTCCTGGCCCTGGCTCTGATCCGTTTCTATTCGAAGGTGCCGCTCCCGATCATCAACCATCCTGCCATCTTGATCGCAGCCTGCATGGTGCTATCGCTGCCGTTTATGTACCGCCCGGTTGTGAACGCCCTGGAGGCGATCGATTTCCGCGTGCTGACCGAGGCCGCACAGAGCCTGGGTGCGGGTGGCTGGGTTATCCTGGTGCGGGTTATCGTTCCGAACATCCTGCCGGGTATCATCAGCGGCTGCCTGCTGGTTTTTTCAACCGTTTTTGCAGAATATACCCTTACCAACCTGCTGGTTGGGACGCGCTTTAAGACTTTCCCAATTTACCTGGTCGAATTCACCCGTCAGGATGGACGCCAGGCAAGCGCGCTGGCGGTCATCAGTTTTGTAGTTGCCTGGGTGACCTCACTCCTGATCATATGGGTCACCAGCAAGGGTGGCCGCGAGTCTACCCACGTTATTGGCCGTTAGGCTGTAAATCAGTTTTGTCGTGAAAAACCACCCGCCCGGGTGGAATTTATCAAAAGAAAAGGAGAATGAAATGAAAAAAGCTTTTACGATTGTTGCATTGATCGCCATGCTGGCGATCCCGCTGGCTGCCTGCGCACCGGTTGCGAAGCCTACCCAGGCGACCGCGGACACGCAGGCGCTCAAGATCGCCGGCGCAAAGGCCGAAGGCCAAATCGTTAGCTATGGTATGACGGATGACTGGGTCAACCTGGGCAACATATGGAAGACTCTCCAGACACGGTACAGTGTGGTTCACACCGATACAGATATGACCAGCGCCGAGCAGGTCACCCGCCTGCTGGCCGAGAAGGACGCTCCAGTGATGGATGTCGCCGACATCGGTTTCGACTTTGTCGGTCAATTGATCCAAAACAATTTGGCCATGTCCTACAAGAATACCTCCTGGGACAAGATCCCGGCCAACTTCAAGGATGCCGAGGGCCGTTGGGCAGTCGCCTACTGGGGCGCCATTAGCTTCCTGGTTAATACCGACTTGGTCAAGAACCTCCCCCAGACCTGGGACGACCTGCTGAAACCCGAGTATAAGGATATGGTTTGCAGCCGTGACCCCAGCAAATCCTCCTATGCCACCGGTTCTGTGCTGGCCGCTGCCTATGCTCATGGCGGGAGCGAGACCAATGTTCAGCCCGGCCTGGATTTCTTCAAGACTCTGCGCGATAACGGCAACTGGCGCCAGGGCGTGGTACTGAACGTCGCCGCCGTCCAGAAGGGTGAGTGCCCTATTTCAATTGTCTATGATTTCGACGGGTTCGCCAAGCGGGATGCCACCGGTTTGCCCCTGAAAGTTATCATCCCTTCGGATGCAACCGTCGGTATGCTGTTTGCCGAGTACATCAGCGCCGTTGCTCCGCACCCAAACGCAGCCAAACTCGAACAGGACTTCCTGTTGTCGGATGAGGGTCAGGTCATGCTGGCACAGGGCTATGCTCATCCTGCCCGCAGTGATGTTGTGCTGCCCGCGGATGTGGCTGCCAAACTGCTCCCCGAGAGTGCTTATGGGAAGTTGCATTTCCCAACCGGCTTTGATTCCTTTACCAAAGCCATGCAAGCCGTCGTAACCGGTTGGACCACCATCGCCGCCGGAGGCTAGTGCCCTCGATTACGAAATTCAATTGCTTATCGCCCAGCTCGCTTTGAAAGGGATGGGCGGAAAGCAGCCATAATAATTAACAGATTACCCGGGGTCTTACCCAGACGCCGGGTTTTCTTTTGGTATTCGCTACCCACAATAAAACCATAAAAAGCTGTACAATGAGATGAATCTATGCATTATAAAGGGTGATAGCGGTAGGAGGAAGCGCCTTCCGGGAGATTCGTGATGACTCAAAAGAAGAAACCAGCTGCTCAGCCAAAGATTCGCACACCTGCCAGTTCCTCGCGTAGAACCCGCCAGGCTAACGGGAACAAGGTAACTGCGGCAAAACCGGCGAAAGTTATTGGGACGAATCAGGTGACCCTGCAACAGGAGGTTTTGTTTCAGGTTCTACGTGCGTTAAGCGGCCAACTGGATGCTGATCGGGTGGTGCAATCTGCCGTAGAAACCATTGTCAGGCTGACCAGCTACCCGCATGTCTGCATTGCCTTACCGGACAAATCCGAAACACACTGGGTAGTGTGCGCAGCCGCCGGCATTCTTGCGGCTGAAATGGGTGCCACATATCCGGTCCATCAAGGCATAATCGGACGCGTTTTTCAAACCGGACAGGTTCAATGGGCGCGGGATATTTTGCTGGATCCCGATTATGTAAGAGACGTACACACGACCGAAGCGCCTGCCCTGCGGAGTGAATTTGTTGCTCCCATCCGCAGTGGTGAAATTCTGCTTGGCGCCCTTAATGTCGAAAGCGATCGTGTCGACGCGTTCAGCGAATCAGATACACGGATGATCCAATCCGTTGCCGATATCATTTCGCTTGGGTTGGAGTCGGCGCGCTTGTACCACGAAGCCCAGCAGGAAATCGCCGAGCGCCGGCTGGCTGAGCAGGGGCTGCTGGAGAGCGAAACCAGCTACCGCGGGCTTTTCAATAGCGTAACAGAGGGGATCTTCATACAGAACCAACAGGGCCGTTTCCAGGATGTTAACCCGGGTGCACTCAGGATGTATGGTTATTCCAGGGAATTCTTCATCGGCAAGCTTCCAGCCAACCTCGGTGCGCCCGGAAAAAATAACAAGGCGATGTACGAGCGGGCCTTTCAAAAGGCCTTGGGTGGCGAGCCTCAGCAATTCGAATTCTGGGGCCTGCGCTCCAACGGGGAAATCTTCCCGCAGGAGATCCTTTTGTCGAAAGGGATCTATTTTGGCCAGGATATTGTTATTGCCCTGGCACATGACATCACCGAGCGCAAGCAAGTAGAGGAGACTTTACGCCAGAACGAAAGAAAGTATCGGAATCTCTTCAACAATTCTGAAGTAGGCATGTTCCGGACGCGTCTGGATGGTTCGGAAATTCTGGATTTTAATGAGAAGTACCTTGAAATCCTTGGCTTCACCTATGATGAGATAAAAGGCAGGCCTTCAGTCGATTTGTGGGCGAATAAACTGGAACGTGACAGGATGGTGCAATTGCTGAAGGATCAGGGTCATGTGACCGATTTTGAGTTTGTGCTCCTTACCAAACAAGGCGAACAGCGCACCTGTATCACTTCTTCACATTTGTATCCCGATCAGGGCATCCTTGAAGGCTCAATCCAGGATATCACCGAGCGAAAGCAAACCCAAACGCTTCAGAAGGCCGTCTATCAGATTGCTTCGGCAGCCGAAACGACCCGTTCCCTGGACGAACTCTATCCTCAAATCCACCAGATCATCTCGTCCGTGATGCCAGCCGAGAATTTTTATATCACGTTGTATGATGAAGCCGAAAACCTGCTCCGGTTTCCTTATTTCATGGACGCCGCCGATCAGCCCTTCGTGGATGGCCTCCAGCCTGGCAAGGGTTTGACCGCCTACGTTTTGAGGATGGGTAAATCCTTGTTATGCACCCAGGCGGTTCATGACGAGCTGGAACGCCAGGGTGAAGTGAAATTGCTGGGGGTGGCGTCTGCGATCTGGCTGGGCGTGCCATTGATTGTAGAAGGTAAAACCATCGGTGTCATGGTGGTTCAGCATTATACCGACCCGAATGCCTACGGGGAGCGCGAGCAGCACATGTTGGAATATGTCTCCACACAGGTGGCCATCGCAATTGATCGTAAACGCGCCGAGCAGAAGGTAAAAGAATATTCTGAACGGCTCGAGGAGATGGTGGAAGAACGCACGCGTGAACTGCGTCAGGCCCAGGAGAAACTCCTGGTTCAGGAGAAACTGGCGGTGTTGGGACAACTGGCAGGCGGGGTGGGACACGAACTGCGCAACCCATTGGGGGTGATCAATACTTCCATCTATTACCTGAAAATGGTTCAACCGGACGCCAGTGAAAAGATACGGCAGCATCTGGCCATGATCGAACATGAAGTGCAAAATGCCGATAAGATCATCAGCGACCTGTTGGATTTCGCCCGTGTGATTTCGTCTGACCGGCAGCCGGTATCTGTGGGTGAAATAGTTAAGCACACGCTGGAGCGCTTCCCATTGCCGGAGACTGTGAAGGGCACGATGGATATCCCTGGGGACCTCCCGCTTGTTCTTGCAGATCCGCGCCAGTTGGAACAGGTGATGGGCAACCTCACCGTTAACGCCTGCCAGTCTATGCCGCAGGGCGGGCAGTTGACCATTTCGGCTATTAAGATAAAAGAGCAGGTGGCGATCACAGTCAAAGATACGGGCAGTGGCATCACCCCCGAAAATCTACTAAAAATCTTCGAGCCGCTTTTCACCACCAAAGTGAAAGGTATCGGGTTGGGGCTGCCCGTCAGCAAGAAACTGGTGGAGGCCAATGGTGGGCGGATCGAAGTAAACAGCCAGGTCGGTCTGGGCAGTACCTTTACGGTTTATTTACCCGTTCAGGATAAATGAGGCATGCTCGCTTCCCTGTCGGTACTGATCGTGGACGATAACGCATCCATGGCCAGCGCGCTGGCAGATGTTCTGGATGCCAAGGGCCATCAGGTCTATATCGCGAATTCCGGAGCTGCCGCCCTGGCGATCCTGCGCGATCATCTTGTGCATGTCCTGCTGACAGACGTGATCATGCCGGATATGAATGGGGTGGAACTGTACCGCGCAACCCGCCAGACCCATCCCGGCCTGGTCACGATATTCATGACGGCTTATGCGGCTGACGACCTGATCCAGCAGGGTTTGCGCGAGGGAATAAAAACGGTCCTGACCAAGCCGGTCGATATGGATTTCCTGTTGTATCTGTTATCGGCAACCCGCAGCATTATTCAATCGGGGTGAGTCTGTTTTTTGATTTTCCTTCCCGGTGTATAATCACCTGGAGGAAACCCGTAGACATGCCAAAAAACACTCGTACCGAACGTGACAGCCTTGGAGAATTACAGGTACCGGCTGAGGCGTTGTACGGTGTGCAGACACAGCGGGCCGTAGAGAACTTCCCGATCTCAGGCCTGAAACCCTGGCGGGCTTTCATCTGGTCCATGGCGGTGATCAAGCGTGCTGCCGCACAGGTCAATCTGGACCTGGGCCTGCTGGATGTGGAACGCGCCGATGCCATCCTGAAAGCCTCCCAGGAAGTGATCGACGGCAAATGGGATGATCAATTTGTCGTGGACCCCTTCCAGGCGGGCGCCGGCACCAGCCACAATATGAATGTAAATGAAGTCATTGCCAACCGGGCCACGCAAATCCTGGGCGGGGGATTGGGCGAGTACCGTGTCCATCCCAATGACCATGTCAACATGGCGCAGTCCACCAACGATGTGATTCCCACCGCGCTGCGGCTGGGCTGCCTGTGGCGGCTGGATGAACTGCTGGCGGTGCTCGAAGATTTGCGCTCTTCTCTACAAGCGAAAGCCGTCGAGTTTGATGATGTGGTCAAATCCGGCCGCACCCATCTACAGGATGCTGTGCCGGTGCGCCTGGGACAGGAATTTGGCGCCTATGCCAAAGCTGTTGAACGCGATGCGATGAGAATCAAGCGCTCGGCCGATGGCTTGCGGCGGCTGGGGATCGGCGGGACTGCTGTAGGGTCTGGATTGAACGCCCATCCGGAGTATCACGCTCGCATGGTCAAGAAATTGTGCGAATTGACCGGCCTGCAATTATTTGAATCCGATAATCTGTTCGAATCGATGCAGTCCATGGCAGATGCGGTCGATTTTTCAGGTTCCCTGCGCACCCTGGCCTTGACTCTGATCCGAATTGCCAACGATTTTCGCCTGCTGGCCTCCGGTCCCTCCACCGGGCTGGACGAGATCCGTTTGCCGGCAGTCCAACCTGGTTCGAGTATCATGCCGGGCAAGGTTAACCCGGTCATGGCTGAAATGCTGGATATGAGTATGTTCCACGTGATCGGCTGCGATACCACCGTAAGTCTGGCTGCCCAGGCCGGGCAGCTGGAACTGAATGTGATGATGCCGATCATTGCCCATAACCTGTTCGAAGCCATGCAGGTCACAATTGGAGCGGTGCAAGCCTTCAGCCTGCGGGCCGTGCAAGGTGTGGCGGCCAACAAGGAAAAGGCCTCCGGTTGGCTGGCGAAGAATGCCATTGTCGTCACCGCCCTCAACCCGCTTATCGGCTACAGCCAGGGCGCTGCGCTGGTCAAGGAAGCCCTCAAGCGTAACCTGGCCATCCGCGAAGTGGCGCTGGAAAAAGCCCGCCTCGGCGCGCTGAAACACCGAGACCAGGATCGCCCGGTGACTCCTGAAGAAATCGAAGCCGCCCTGGCCGATCTGCGCAAATTGACCGAAGGCGGCATCGCCGGCGGTAGTAGCGGTGGATAAATTGGAGAGACTTTATGACCTTGGACCCGACATTCCTTAGCAGCCTCACACTTGTCCTGACCGGCCTGGCCGGAGCCTTCCTGGTGGCGTTGTGGGTCGCACTGGTGGTATGGACCTATCGCGACATGCGTTCCCGTCATCGCGACCGGTTGGTGCATATCCTGGCCGCGCTCATGGTGGCGTTGTTGAACCTGCCGGGTGTTCTGGTCTATCTGATCCTGCGCCCGGCGCGCACGCTGGAGGAGGAATACCAGCAAACCCTGGAAGAAGAGGCGCTTTTACAATCGATCGAGGACCAGTCCGTCTGTCCAGGCTGTGAGCGTCACATCAAAGATGATTGGCAGGTCTGCCCGACCTGCCAGACAAAACTGCGCAAACCCTGCCATTCCTGTGGCAGGTTGATGGAACTACCCTGGAATATCTGCCCGTATTGCGGTACGCCAGCCCCGGGGATGCGTAAGGAAGGCACGACCATGGAAGATGTTGTCAGAAGTTTACCCCAGGAAGAAAACCTGGAACCGGAAAATCTGCCTGAGGAAGATTTGCCTGCCGCGCAAGTACAACCGGAGGAAGAGCAACCGGCTGCGGAAAATCTCCCTGAAGAAGACCAACCCGCACTGGAGAACTTACCGGAAGAAGAACCAGAGTAATGTGGCTGTCACCTTGACACTTCAAAGATCGAGATGGTTGCGAAACGTCTTTCGAAACCTTTTGTCCTGAGTATTACCTCCACTCTCCTGGCAGCTTGCCTGATCCTGTGTGCCATTCTGCTTTTTCCATTTGCAAGGGATGTTCTGCTCCATGATTATGGCCTCTACCGCTACTCCCAGGCGTTCCGGCGGATAAGTCACCCGGCCAACACGAGCCCGGTTTCCTATAAGAAATATGTTGGCCTGATTTCAGGCAATGGCAACCACTGCAATTATTTCGTGGGTGAGCTGCGCCGTTATAGCGGCGACCGGCAGGCCATCAGCTCTTTTTATGCCGGTCAGGATTACACCGGTCTGGGAGATGGGTTGATGTTCATCGAAAATGGCGAATTCCCAGAAGCGGGCCGCAACTGGCTGCCACCTGAGTTGGCCGCGCTATCGGCCTGGCTGGACTCTCCCGACCAGCCGCGCGACCACCTCTACCTGGTCTATACCTTTCACCTGGACCTGGATCCCGGTTTGGACATGCGTTGTTCCTGACCTTTTCAACTATTCGGACCCTTAACCATCCTATGAAACTGGACTCGCTTACTCTTCATCACATTTCCATGCCGCTCGTCTCACCGTTCGAGACCTCATTTGGGGTCACGCACGCACGTGAATGTATCCTCGTATCCATCCAATCGGAAGGTCTGACCGGCTGGGGTGAATGTGCGGTGGACCGTGAACCCGGCTACAATTATGAGACCACCGGCACCGCCTGGCATATCCTTAAAGATTTTGTTGCCCCCAGGCTGCTCGACCTGCCCATAACTGATGCAGCCGAATTCCAAACGCGCGTGAAAAACATCCGCGGCCACAACCTGGCCAAGGCCGGGGTGGAAATGGCACTCTGGGACCTGCATGGCAAACGCCTTGGAAAAAGCCTAAAGGATTTGTTGGGCGGCCTGCGGGCGCGTGTGGAGGTGGGAGTCTCGGTCGGCCTGCAGGAAAACCCCGAGGCGCTGGTAAAAAGGGTTGAGAAATACCTGGCTGACGGCTACGGGCGCATCAAGATCAAGATCAAGCCCGGTCGGGATGTTGGCGACGCCGAAGCCGTCCGAAGGGCTTTCCCGCATATCCCTCTGCAAGTGGATGCCAACTCGGCCTATACGCTCGAGACCTGCCAGGTTTTACGTCCATTGGATCGTTTGAAATTGCTGTTGATCGAACAGCCGCTGGATGAGGATGATCTCTGGAATCATCACAAGCTTCAGAAACAGTTTCACACACCCATCTGCCTGGATGAAAGCATCCTCAGCCTGCAGCATGCCCGCTCGGCTCTCGAAATGGACGCCTGCAAGATTATAAACATCAAACCCGGACGGGTGGGCGGGTTGAGCCAGGCTGTCCTCATCCATGACCTGTGCCGGGCGCAGGGTATCCCGGTCTGGTGCGGTGGGATGCTCGAGACCGGTGTCGGACGGGCCGCAAACCTGGCGTTGGCTTCCCTGCCAGGATTCAGCCTTCCGGGAGATATATCCGCCTCCGATCGCTACTATGCCAGGGATATCACGCATGAGCGCTTCAAGCTGGATCCCGGCAGTACGATCGATGTGCCCTCCGCTCCAGGGCTTGGTGTTACAGTGGATAAAGCTGCGCTTAAAAAGGCCTGCCTGGCCGAATTACGCCTGGCCGACGGGTAGTTTTGGGGAACTCAATGCGCAAAAGCCGCTTTCTTCTTTGCCAGTGCGCCTTAGCCTGCAGCCTGTTACTGGCCGCATGCGGAAACCTGTGGGGTAAATCCCCCCTCATTGCCGCCGCTCCTACAATAATTTCTTTAGCGCCTTCGCTCACACCTTTTCAGCCGGAAGGTTTCACCCCGGCCCCTGCGGATACCCCGGTTCCGCTCTCCAGTCAGGACCAGCCAACTCAACCGCCTCAACCGACTCTCACGCCCGTTCCAGCCTCTTTATGGATTTCCCCTGCCGTCCCGGAAACCCTGCGTCAATTTGCCCTGGCCTCCGGTTTGCCATCTGTGGAAACACCGGATGCGGCCACGGAACGCCTGGAAATCAACAACCAGCAATCTACGATCGACAATCAGCCTGCCTCCGTCTGGATCTATGCGCTCGTGGCACCTTTCCCGACCCTGACCGACGGTGTTTCAATGGCTGATATCCAAAGTACCTGGGCCGGGACACCTTCGGGAGCCTTTGCCGGCCGCTATTTATGGATTGATAAGCCCACCCTGGCCGCATTCAGCGCTCTGTGGGGCGCGCCCGCTTCCGGAGCCGTACGAGTGGCCTCCGCCGACCAGCTGGTCGATTCAGTCTGGGCAGACCGTCCGGCCTGGGCAATCATTCCGTTCGAGGCGCTCGATCCGCGCTGGAAAGTCCTCAGTGTGGATGGTCAATCTCCGATCCACAACGATTTCGAGCCGGCGGCCTACCCTCTCAAAATCATTTTTTCGCTTCAACCTTCATCATTCAGCCTTCCGGCAACAAATCGAGATCCGAACAAGTTGACGGTACTGGCTATGACGGGCGTCACAGCACTGGTACGTGCCACAGCCGACCGGATGGAGAGCCATGGCATACTTTATCCGGGTGAGGAAATCCGCAGCGTGCTGCGCGCCGCCGATCTGACGCATGTCAGCAATGAAATTTCGTTCGATGCGAATTGTCCCAAACCTGAACCATGGACTGAGAGCCTTAGGTTTTGCAGCGACCCGCGTTACATCGCATTGCTGCAGGATATTGGCGTTGACATTGTCGAACTATCCGGCAATCATCTGCTGGATTACGGCCCGGCGGATTTGTTGAATACCCTGGACATGTATGACCAGCTCGGCTGGAAATATTTTGCCGGAGGCCGGGATTTGCAGTCTTCGCTCCAACCGGCCCTGGAGGAGAATCACGGCAACCGGCTGGCTTTCATCGGTTGCAACTTTGCCGGGCCGGCTGACGACTGGGCCACGGACAACCGTCCCGGATCCGCGCCCTGCAACCTGGACGATATGGCTGCCGAGATCACCCGTCTGCGCTCTCAAGGTTATCTCCCGATCATGACCTTTCAATATAGCGAATATTACCAGCCCAACCCAACCCCCGAAGAACAGGCAGATTTTCGCCGCATGGCGGAAGCCGGCGCGGTCATCGTCAGCGGCAGCCAGGCCCACGAACCGGCTTCAATGGAGTTGGACAACGGTTCGTTTATTCATTATGGTCCGGGGAATTTGTTCTTTGACCAAATGTTCAGTCTGGAGACAACCCAGAGCTTTGTTGATCGGCATGTTTTTTACGATGGAAAGTATATTGGAACGGAATTGTTAACCTACATTATCGAAGATTACGCCCGCCCACGCCAGATGACCCCTGCCGAGCGCACCCAGTTCTTGCAACGCATATTCACTGTCGCAGGCTGGTAAAATAAAAGGTGAACCATGAAAATCTATGATATCTCCCTCCCGATTTCCCCCGAACTGCCGGTCTGGCCTGGCGACCCGCAGGTGGTGCTCGAGAAGGTCTCCTCCATGGATGCCGGGGCGCATGACAATGTTTCACGCCTGGCATGTGGAGTCCATGTCGGTACGCATGTGGACGCGCCGCACCATTTCCTGAACGACCACCGTACAGTTGAGTCGCTCTCGCTGGATATCCTGGTTGGCCCGGCCTGCGTGGTTCAAATTCCGGAAGATGTGGCGGTGATCGACGCACAGGTTTTGGATCACGCCGCCATTCTGCCCGGTACGGAACGCTTGCTTTTGAAAACCCGCAATTCAAATCACTGGAAACGTGGGGAAAATGGATTTGATACCGGCTTTGTCGGCGTTTCAGCCGATGGAGCGGAATGGCTGGTTCAGCACGACCTGAAACTGGTTGGCATCGATTATCTCTCTGTGGCGCCTTACCACCAGAGCATCCCGACTCACCGGGCACTGCTGACCGCCGGGATCGTTATTATAGAAGGATTGGATTTGAGCGCCGTTGCCCCCGGGACTTACAGCCTGTATTGCCTGCCGCTCAAGCTGGTCGGATCGGATGGCGCACCCGCCCGGACCATCCTGGTGGGATAAAATGTTTTAACAATTTCAGCTATAATTAGGAAAAAGGGAGATAGCCCATGCATAATAACCAACAAAGATATCTTGGAATGACCGTTACACAATTGATCGTTCTTGCCTGTCTGGGGTTGGCTACGATTGGGATTATGGGTTTTGCAGCGATAATGATCCTGGGAAAGATGACATCTTTGAATGGCATAACGAATCCACCTACCCAGGAAAATCAAGCGGCTTCCAGCCCTTTGCCAACCCGTACACCATTTTCATCTCCTACTCCAATCCTTCCCAGCCTAACGTTTACAGCGACCACTTATGAATCTCTTATCCCGGGAGAATGGAAACAGGCTAAATACGAAAAGGTGGAGTTATGGATGCCGGCCGAGTTCGTTCAAAAAAGTGATGGTGGTTACCTCTTATATGCTGAAAACGGAAATGAAAATGGCAATGGATTTATTGTCAGCGTAAATTTAACCAATGAGAAAACAACTTTATCCAACCTGGATGATTTTGTTCAAGAAGGTCTCACACAGTTCACTCCTCAGATGACTTTTTTGGAAAAGAAGAATTTCCAAATTGGAACCTACGAGGCACTGCGATTAAAAGTGCAAATGATTTTTAATAGTGTGCCAATGGGAGAAGCGATTTATTTCATCAAGGATGGGGATACCGTCTGGATCCTTTCAGGCCTTTCTCATTACGATGAATTTCGCAATTGGATCCTGATTTTTGATAAGATTGCCCGTACCTTTCGAATAAACCAATGATAGGAAGCCGAGATCCACTTCGGTCCCGGCAGCTTATTCTATGGATCTTCTGAATAAAAAAACAACTTCAAATGAATAATGCAGCGATTAGAGGGCTTACAAAGATGGAAATATAGATCAGGGTTATCCAGGGTTGATAATCCACGTACATTTCCCGGAAAGTCATTCTCCAGGGATGTTTTATGATCACCCATCCGAACAAATCGAAAACAATCGTAATGAGTGTCCAACTCCCGCCCAAAACAAGTGCAGCTTTCCAAACATTCGCCGGGGTTGTCTGTAAGAGATAAATGTAGGCGAAGATCGGCCAAATGATAATGTTATAAAGTGGGTGAAATGGTACAGTTTTTGCGTAAGGAACAATATCGTACATACTGGCGACTTTTTCCACCTTGATTTCCATTTTTAATATTTTCCAATTAAAAATCGTATGCCCTATTCCCACTAGCGTTACAGCAATATAGGCACTCCAGTACCACAGCATGAATAATCCAATATTCACGTTATTCGCCTCTACGCTCTTTTCAGGTTAAAGCAAACTCCCGCAAGTCTGACTTGCGGGAGCTTATTATTTCTTAATATCTGCGCTGGCCGCCACGAGCCTTGCCGCCAGGGCCGCCCGGGCCACCGCGATTGCCGCCGCCGGGTCCGCCGCGCCGGTCACCATAACCGCCGCCGCCACCGCCACCGCCACCACCGCGATTGTAACCGCCACCGCCACCACCGCCGAAGCTGCGTTCTTCCCGCGGGCGGGCCAAGTTGACCTTCAAAGGCCGGTTGGAAAGGGTGTAACCATTGAAGGTCTGGATGGCCTTCTCGGCTTCACTCTGGTTGCTCATTTCCACAAACGCGAAGCCCTTGGATTGCCCCGTGTCGCGGTCTTTAATCAGAGCCACCGATGCGACCGTCCCTGCCTGGGCAAAGAGCGTGCGCAAATCATCCTCGGTGGTATCGTAGGACAGGTTGCCTACATAAATCTTTGTTTCCATTTCTACATTCTCTCCTTTTGAGTGGGGCAGCGGGCTTGCAAAAATCCACCAGCCTTGTACAGGGCTGGCGGCATAAATGCACACGATTCCTACTGCAAGTGAGCTTATTCTAACACAAAAGTCAATCGCAGAGAACGAATATTCGGACAATATTACTAACGAATGGATAAAAGATGTTCGTCATATTCGGTCAGTGCAGGGCGATCCCGGCAGCAATTTCGCATAAGCGCAATTTTTAGGACTTGTCTCCCTTGGAAGGTTCCTTTTTGGGCAAAAAAGTGGTGATTATAAATTTTCTTCCAGAAGCATTGCCTGAAACGTCAGGCTAGCACTAGGGTCATTTAGAGAGACAGCATTGCTGTCTTAATTCACTACAGTGATCGTTGCTTTCATCTCGGTATGAATGCCACAATGATAGGGATATGTCCCGGCCTTGGTAAAGGTGTAGCGGTAGGATTGTCCCGTTTTCAAGAGGCTGGAGGAACCCCAGGAGTTGTCGGTGGCGATCACGTTATGCCCGGCCGCATCCTTATTTGTCCATGTTACCGTTGTGCCTACCTTGACAGTCAAGTCCGCCGGACTGAAGGCATAATTGTCGATGGTTACGTTTTTTTCGCCTGTGACCGGGATCAAGGGTTGATTCCCGGCATCTGTTGGGCTGGTCTTCATACTGCAGGCAGTCAGCAGAATAATGGAAACTATCATGAGAATGGCTTTTAGTTTCATGTGCGTTCTCCAGGAAGAAATTGGTTGCATGCCACCAATCTTTTGATTAATAAATATAATTATTTTATATAATTTATAAATTAATCTTCCATGACAACATATCCCCCATCCATCCCATTGATCTGTTAATTTGCCGGGAGTGTGTAACCCCCATCCACCACGATCACCTGTCCGCGGATCATGCAAGCCGCGGGTGTGCACAGGAATCCGACCACCTCCGCCACCTCCTGCGGCGTGACCAACCTCCCGGCCGGCGTGGCTGCTACGGCTTTCTGGATCAGGCCTGCCTGTCGCAGGAGATCGAAGTGTTTCAGCGCATCGGTTTCCACAATGCCAGGTGAGACCGCGTTGACTATTATGTTCCTGGGGCTGAGTTCCACTGCCAGATAACGCGTAAGCGCTTCAAGTGCGGCCTTACTGGCGCCTACCACTACGTAATCCGGCAGCACCCGCCCCGAACCGGGGCTGGAAATGCTGACGATGCTCCCGCCGCCGCGTTTTTCCATCAGGCCTGCCGCGCGCTGCGCTGCGAATAAAAAGGCGCGTGCATTGATATTCATGGTCCAGTCCCAGCCTTTGGGTTTTTGCTCCAATGCCGGATGGTTATAGCCCGAAGCCGCATTGTGTACCAAAATATCCAGCCCGCCAAAGGCCAGTTCGGTTTCGTCAAAGAGCCGGTTTAGATCCTCAAGATCGCCTACGTCAGCTTTGACCAGCAGTACACGCCGCCCCAATTTCTCGATTTCGGCAGCAGTCGCTTCGGCCGGCGCACGATTGCGGAAGAAGTTGACGACCACATCTGCACCGCTGCTGGCGAAATATAGCGCGATTGCCCGCCCGATCCCGCGCCCCGAGCCTGTCACCAGGGCAACTTTACCGGAAAACAACAGGGAATTGTTCATTGGATTTCGCTTATGGAATACAACACCGGCTTCAGCAGAGATATATCAAATTCGGCGATACGCTCCGGCCCCAGCTTTTTTACTGCTCCGATGGCCGCCTCCAGGTCGCTCTTCAGCTGTCCGACTGCCACACCCCGGCAGGTATCCGGCCACAGTCGCAGCCATTTAAGACTGCGCTGGTAGACCTTGATCGCCCCATCGTAGTTGTGCCGACGGATGTGCAGGTAGGTGACCCCCACCTGCAGGATGCCGCGATAAAGGTCCCGAACCGGCCCGGTTTCATCCCGCCAGGCGGCCTCCAGCGCCTCGTGCGCCTCGAAGTAATGACCGGCGTTGAACAACTCCATCCCCTCGATGGCTTTTGGATGGAGCGCTCCGCGGCAGTTGGAAGAATCTGGTGTGTTCAAATCGGACATGGTGGGTGAAATTATATCATTTCTGTTCTCCCTGACCCATTTTTGTGTCATAAATGGATGAAGTCGCAAGCGGATTTGGCCAGCCGGCATCCATCTTGATACCATTCTGTTAAATCAGCAGAGAATCAAGCGAGCCAGGACTCCGCTCCTGGCTCGCTTGAAAAGAAGGGTTAAGAAATTGTCAAACACCAATATCTTATCATTTTGCCTAAAATTTGCTTGACGTCTGCTCAACGACTGCCCTACTTTTGTCTGACAATTTTGTTTGGGTTTTGTTAAGGAAAGAGCACTGAACTTACTTTGCCTGCACAACCAGCCACTGGTTGCCATCCGGGTCACGAAAATCAAAAGATGTTCCCCAGCCGGCACGTGTAATCTCATGCGTTGGCTTGACGCCTTTGGATTTCAATTCCTTGTATGCTGCTTCAATATCCGGAGTTGAAAGGTACAGCTTCATGGTTCCCGGCTGCATGTTTTCATATACGTTGGTGAGATTTATGGATGTGCCGCCACCCGGGAACTCCATGGATATCCATCGGCTGCCGGCTGGTACGTCAATGTCACCGATATGGAATGCCTGGCGCTCATCTTTTTCAAGGGGCTGGCCACCCCCTCGGAACTGGCCCGCTATACCGGCCTGACCTCCGGCGCCACTACAGCCATGCTTGACCGGCTTGAGAAAGCCCATTTGATTGAGCGCCGCCCCAATCCACAAGACCGGCGCGGCACATTAATTGTTCTGACTGATGAAAGGACCGCGGAAGTGGGCGCCATTTTCGCTTCTGGCAGGCAGGCCATAGACACCTTGAATTCGAGCTATTCCGAAAAAGAGTTGGAATTGATCGCCGGCTATTTCAGAAAACTTGTAGAGATTTGGGAGCATGAACGCGAAAAACTTAGTCAGCGTAACCAGGTGCAATAGAGCTATCAATTTGTTGATCATCCCAAATGGGCAGCGGCTTGGAATTCTTTACCTTCTTTGCAACTTCATGGTTAAAATCCTTTCAGCTGCAACTCCAGGAAAGCACTATTCACCCCATAGAGTACCATTCTTATCTTAATTAGGATTCTGGTACAATTCCTGCGCCATGTTAAAGAGATTTTTCGCCCACAAGAATTGGGTAATCTTTCTGGCAGCCTTTGCCGTGCTGATGCTGGTGGTCCTGGCGATGGGGCTGGGGAATATCCATTTCCAGCCTGGCCGCCCGCTTGCGCGCGGAGAATCCACCACCATCCAGGTCTCTGTCGAGAAGATCGCCGCACAGATCGCCGATATCCCACTTTGGAAGCAGCTCATATTCTGGAGCCTGGTTTTTATATTAATCGTCATCGTGGCCTCATTCTTTTCGCCTGAATTGCGCAAACGCATTATCCTGTACTTCCTGCGCTTTGCCTTGTTCGTCCTGGCCCTTTTTTATCTCCTTAATAATTTTCGCAATTTATTTGCGGGGCTCGACCTGGTCGGGTCGGTCGGGTCCAATGCAAATACCCCGCCCGGGGCGGAATCTGCGCCAGAGGTCTTCAACCCACCGCAGGTTCCCAACTCGCTGCTCTACCTGGTCAGCCTGGGGGTGGTGCTGGTGCTGGCAGCCATCCTTTTCCTGACCGGACGCTGGTGGCTGCGCAGGCAGCGAATGAACCGGGACTCCCAACCTTTGGAGAACCTGGCGGAGATCGCCCGCAGCAGCCTGGCGGATATCTCCTCCGGTCAGGATTGGGAGAACACCATCATAAAAGCCTATGCGCGCATGAGCGAAGTGGTTAGTTACCGGCACGGCCTGCAGCGCCGCATGGACTTAACCGCCAGCGAATTCGCTTCCCGCCTGGAAACCGCCGGTTTACCGGCTGAGGCTGTCCGGAGGCTGACACGCCTGTTCGAAGCTGCCCGCTATGGGACCGGGCAGGCCAATCACGAGGAGACGGCTGAAGCGGTTGCCTGCCTGACAGTGGTCCTGCAGGCCTGTGGGGTGGATAGATGAAACGCCGCCACCTTCTGCTTGCTGCAGCCGGGCTGGTGGTTGCGGTAATCCTGGCTTTTTTCCTGCAGGATGTCATCCGCCGGACTGTCATCACCCCCTTGGCTTACTTGTGGTGGGTGTTGAATCTGTTTTATGCCGCAATTCCTCAATTGCTCTTGTGGATCGTGCTGCTGGCAGGCCTGGTTCTGATCGCCAGCACCAGCCTGTTAAACTGGTATTCCGGCGGCCGGAGATATGACGAACCGCCCAAACCTGATCTGGGTCCGGTGGAGAGCCTGTCCGGTTGGATCTCGAAGACCGGCAAGGGGAATTACTATAAATGGATGATCGCCAATCGCCTGGCCAAGCTCAAGCGTGAAATGGATATCCGCCTGGGAAAGCGCGGCCGGGTTCCACCGGAAGAGCTTCAGACCTATTTGCAGGCCGGCCTCGAAAAGTCGTTCGTTGATTTCCCGCTGCCTGCGCTGCCCTTTATGCGCAGGCAGCCCACTCCTTTTGACCTGGATGTGAACGAGGCGGTCGAATTCCTTGAATCTGAGTTGAAGGATCGTCTGGAATAATCGTGAACCAGTGAAGATTTCATTTTCGTCACGGCGATTTCCATCCAACCTTATGGAGGCACGCAGTGGATAAAACCAAGCTTGAGCTGTCCGAAACAGTCGGCCAGGTAATTGCTGAAGTGGAACGGGCTGTGGTAGGGAAGCGCACTCTCCTGGAGAGCATCATGGCTGCCGCATTGACGGGAGGGCATGTTCTTTTGGAAGATTATCCCGGCCTCGGCAAGACCTTGATCGCCCGCAGTTTCGCCACTGCGCTTGGGCTGGAATTCAAACGAATCCAATTCACCCCGGACCTGCTGCCTGGGGATATCACGGGTGGCTATATCTTCAACCGAGACAATAATCGCTTCGAGCTTCGTAAGGGACCGGTCTTTGCCAATATCCTGCTGGCGGATGAGATCAACCGCGCTTCTCCCAAGACCCAGTCGGCCTTGCTGGAGGCCATGCAGGAAGGCCAGGTAACCCTGGATGGCGAGACCGAGCGGCTGCCCGAACCTTTCCTGGTGCTGGCAACCCAGAATCCGATCGAGTACGAAGGCACATTTCCGTTGCCCGAGGCGCAACTGGATCGTTTCATGCTAAAACTGAAGGTCGGCTATCCGAGCGTTCAGGAGGAGGCCGAGATCCTGCGCAGGCGGCGCGAACGCCAGCAGGAGGTTGTCCAACTGCAGCAGGTTACGGACGCCGGGCGGTTTCTGGAAATGTGCCGGCAGCTCGAAACTGTCCACATTGATCCGGACCTGGAGCAGTATATCGCCAGCCTCGTCTCTGAAACCCGCCAGGACCGGCGCGTTGCGGTTGGGGCCAGCCCGCGCGGTTCACTGGCTTTTCTCAAAATGGCCAGAGCCTACGCCGCGTTGCAAGGCCGCCTCTACGTTCTCCCGGATGACATCAAGCGTTTCGCCCTACCTGTGTTGAGCCACCGCCTGATCCTGCAGCCTGAATACTGGATGTCACACCAGGTGGCCGAAGATGTAATTGCGGATGTATTTGCCAGGGTGCCGGTTCCGGTGCTACCCAGCCGCGCTAATTCAAATGGTACCGGCGCATAGACCCTGATTTTATCTGTCTGCCATGGTAAGACGTATATTTCTCCTGATCTCCCTGGCCTATATACTGGTCATCGCCGGACTGGCGACCTTACGCGGCGAACTGCTGGCGCTGGTTGTGCCCGTGGTTTTATATTTGCTGGTTGGCCTGGCGCGCGCGCCAGAGACAATCCAACTGCAGATCCGTCGCAGCCTGGGCAGTGAACGCGCCGCGATCGATTCCCCGGTGCGGGTGACGTTGGCCGTCTCCAATACCGGCCCTGCGCTGGAAGAAGTGTTCCTGGAAGATATCCTGCCGGCTGGTCTGCAGGTACGGGGTGGTTCGAACCACCATCTGCTCTCCCTGGCATCCGGCAGAACCTTTTCCTGGTCGTATGACATCCAGGGCCCGCGCGGCTATTATGCTTTTACGGAAGTGAAGGTCGAGGCCAGCGATCTATTCGGTCTCCTTCATCGCAAGAAAAGTTTTCCTGTCCATGGCCAGTTGTTCGTTCTGCCGCCTGTAATGCGTATCCAGCGGGTGGCCATCCGTCCTCGCCGGACGAATGTTTATTCCGGGACGATCCCGGCGCACTTGGGGGGGCCGGGGGTGGAATTTTTCGGAGTGCGCGACTACGCGCCCGGCGATCCGCCCGGTTGGATCAATTGGAACATCAGCGCCCGTCACCCTGAGAACCTGTATTCCAATGAATTCGAGCAGGAGCGTGTAGCCGACGTAGGTATTGTGCTGGATGGCCGACTGCGAGCCAATACCTTGCGGGCAGGTCATTCGCTTTTTGAGTATTCGGTGCAGGCCGCTGCCGCGTTGGCGGATGCGTTCCTGACCCAGGGGAACCGGGTTGGAATGCTGCTGTACGGGCATTACCTGCATTGGACTTTCCCGGGTTACGGCAAAATCCAGCGAGAACGGATCCTGCAATCCCTGGCGCGCGCTGAACCGGGTGAAAGCCTGGTCTTTGCCGACCTCGCCCACATCCCAACTCAGTTTTTCCCGGCGCATTCACAAATCGTGCTGGTCTCTCCATTGGTACCAGCGGATTATGACGTGTTGCTGCAATTGCGCGCCCGCGGCTACCAGGTCATGGTCATCAGCCCCGACCCGGTCCGGTTTGAACTGGCTTATTTGCCAAAACTCCCGGAGAGCGCTCTGGCCGGGCGCATTGTTCGCATGGAACGCGCCATGTTGTTAAACAAACTTCGGCATGCCGGACTGCAGGTATTGGATTGGGATGTGGCCCGGCCGTTTGACCAGGTTGGCCTGGCAGGACTTGGGCGGCCGGCTGCCTGGATCAGAGCCATCAGGAGATAGCCGGTGATAATAATTGCTGAAACCATCTGCATCCTGGCAGGCATGCTTCCGCTGGCGGCGGGCTATTTCCAATTCGATTTGCCCCTGGTAGCGATCGGTTGTCTCGTTATTGGCTTGCTCTGGCTGTTGTCGCAGTGGCGTCGTTTGGATTGGGCGGCTTCCCTGGGCATGCTTATCTTTACGGGTGCGTCTGCACTGGGGGTTTGGGTTGGCTTGAGCCCATTCCTTCTGGCGATCAGCGTTTTAGGGAGCCTGCTGGCCTGGGATCTGGCCGATTTTTCCCGGCGCTTGCGGCGGGCTGCCCCCGAAGATAACCTGCGTCTATTGGAAAAGCAGCATCTCATGCGCCTGGCTGGAGTGGGGGGCCTAAGCCTGGCTTTGACCCTGGCGGCGCTGATTGTTCGTTTGCAGATTTCCTTCGGTTGGCTGCTCCTGCTGGCGATCGTGGCAATTCTTGGGCTGCTGCAACTGGTGAAACGCCTTCGGCAAAGCGTTTAGAGTGTATTGATATTCTAGGCTGCGACAAAAAACAACCAGAGATAGAGGGGGATAAACTGGATATAAAACCTGTAAGAACCAGTTTTTCAGTATTAATCAAGCCAAAAAATGTTTATCTCTGTTGGCAGCATGCCTGCACGGAACCTCAGGTTATTGAAGCCAACCATTCTTCCATCTCCCCCGGCGTTTTGAAATGAAAGACCTTCAGGTGGGCGTAGTCCGGGCTGGCAAATAGTTGTGGATATAGACGCTTATGGCGCCTGTAACTCCTCACCTGCCAATAAAACAGGCTTTCCTTTGACCAGATTTTGAACTGAGGCCATAAACGTTCGTAGTTGCTGCCCCACAGGGTTTCCTTTGTTCGCCAGCGCTGCCAGGTGCGGTTCACCAAGCGCCGGAAGACCAGCTGAAACTTGTAATCCAGCCAGATCACTGCCTCGGCACGCGGCCAAACCAATTCTCGCACCTGGCTGTAATTCCCGGCCAGCGCCCAGGCTGGGGCGCCTATCGCCGTCTTGACCCTTTCGCGGAATTCATCCGGGTTGGATTCGACCCAACCCGGTTTCCAGTATAAGGCATCCAGCTCGATGAATTCCAGGCCAAGGTTGCCTGCCAAACTCTCTGCCAGAATGGATTTACCGCAGCCGGTCACACCGACCACGACGATACGTTTATAAGGGAAGGGGACCGCAGGTCTGAGATTCATTGGGTGAACTGATTTGACAGCCATCTCCACGCAGCGCGCCCGTAAGGAGAACTGTCACCTGCGTGTCAAATAACGATCCCGTCCATATAGACGGTTATGATTTGTTGAATGATATCCTCCGGCAGGCCGCCATCCCCCGTGTTTGCCGGATAAAAGTAAGGATACATAATCCCCAACAAGGTCCAGGTGGCCACCTCGGGCCTGACCGCGATGAACTCACCGTGCTCCATCCCAGAAATCAGCATCGCTTCGATTTTTCCGATGAATTTTTCCTGGTAGATCGTTTCAAAGGATTTGCGCGCCGGGTCGGACAATTGCCCCATCTCCTGGCTGGCAAGCCGGATGATGGCGCGCTGTTCGGGCGGCTGGGCCAGGATGTATTTCATAAAGTCCCGGATTTTTTCCCGGCTGGTCACGGGTTGGGCTGTGATCCGGTCGATGGCTGTTTCCATTTCATCCAGATACAGCCTCAGGATGGCCAGGAAAAGCTGCTCCTTGTCCTTGAAGTGGTAATACAGCGCCGGTTTGGAAACATCCAGGGCTTCGGCGATCTGGCGCATAGCCAAACCATGATAGCCGTGTTGGATGAACAGGCTTTTGGCTGTTGCCAGGATCTTTTCGCGCAATCCAGACTCGGGAGTGGTCATCACAAGAATATTATATCCCCGCCCGGTTCACCAGGAGAGGGGCAGAGGATTCACTATGCAGTGCTCTTTTTTGGGTACAGAGCGAAGAACGCAATAAATGCTACGGCCAGGTAGGCGAGGGTCTTGGGCATCATCAACATGCCGAGCAATGGGATCTGGCTGACGAATAATATCACCGGAGCGTAACAGGCATAGGATACCAGGATCATGACTCCCATCCAGGAAAATGTACCGTCTTTCAATTTAATGGCATCGCGCAGGATCAGGTAAGCCACGCCCAGCCCCTGAACCAGCAGTGGGATATTGCGGGTTATGCTCCAGAAATAAGGAGTAGCGAGGCTATTCCATTCGTTTTGAGGCAGCACCAGGATGACCAGTCGAATTGCGGCGCACGCAATCAGCAGCCATTCGAACCAGCCAAAACTTCGGCCGAAGCGTGCCTGCCAGGCGAACAGCATCAGCACATAGAAAAACGTCAATGTGAAGGCGGTAGCAAATGACCCCACTCCGACGAGCAGGAGGCGGGCTCCGAACAGGCTGACGGTCAATCCAATATTTCCCATGGCATAGGCCACCACGCGCATGCCTACGTGACCGGTATCGCCCAGGGCCAGCAGGCCGAAAGCGATCAGCACCCATTTAGCCACAGGTTGGTCCGCCTTGCTCACCCGGCCAAAGCGCCGGATCATGACCGCCACCAGCACCCAAATGGCGACCAGGTAGGCCACATCGAAGCCGACTTCCATCCACATCGTGGTAGTCTCAGACATACATTACTCTCTTTCTTCTTTTGTATCAAGAACACAAATGCCAGCTCTAGCTGGCAGCGGCCTGCACCTGCTGGACCGTAGCCATTTCTTCGTTGCGGTTTTTTAGACCGATCGTCAGTAACACCAATACTACGGCGATGCCCCCGATGACCAGATAAGCCGAGCCGTAGCCTTTCACGCCACCGCCCTGGGAAGCCGCCACTGCTCCTACCAGTGCGCTGCTGGTCAATTGCCCGATGCTGGTGAAGAGCGTGATGGCGCCCTGCGCCGCGGTCCGATCGTTGGCAGGCGCCTCGTTCAGCATGATATAACGCACCGGTGCACCCAACAGGGCCGAAAGGCCCAACCCAATCACAATACCGGCGATGATGAAAAGCGCCAGCACCGAGGTGACGGCCGGGATGCCCAGCATGATCATCCCGATGGCTGCCAGAACGCTGCCAGCCAGCACCACCAGCTTGGAGCCGGCTTTGTCCAGGATCCGGCCAACCAATGGGCTGCCGACTGCCATCGCCAGCACCACCGGCATAAGCAGGTAACTGGCGGTATGTTTATTGATGATGGCTGGCATGGCTGCCACAGCCAGAGAGGGGATGAAAACCATGCCAACTTCACCCAGCCCGGCTCCGGCTGCCAGGGCACTGGCCAGTACGGATTGACGGCTGGAAAAGAGCTGTATGCGCAGAACAGGATCTTCGGCACGCCGTTCGATGATCGGAAATACAATCATCAGCACGATTGCCAGGACCATGAAGGGCCATATATTTAGAGAGCCCAGGCTGGCAAAGAAATTCTGCGTATCGATCTGGTTGAGAGCGTATGCCATGGCGGTCAGCAGCCCACCCAGCACGAGCATGCCAGCCCAGTCGAAGGCGCGCCGGGTTTCAGGGTGGGTGGCAGGCAGCAGGCGTAATCCCAGTACGATGACGATCACCGCAATTGGCAGGTTAATGATGAAAAGCCACTGCCAGACGGTAAAGGACATGATGATCCCTCCCAGGATCGGGCCGACCAGGAAAGCCAGTCCAAAGACCGCCCCGATCAATCCAAGCGCGCCGCCGCGTTTCTCAGGCGGGAACGAGTCGCCGATCACCGCGCTGGCTACCGGGAAGACTCCGCCTGCTCCGAAGCCTTGCAGAGCGCGCCCGACCAGCAGCACCGAAAATAGAGCGTGCGGCGCAAGCGCCACCACCAGCGAGCCCGCCGCAAACATGCTGATATCGAGTATGTAGATCGATCGCCGCCCAAAGATGTCCGAGAGTTTTGCCATCAAGGGCGTGCCGATCAGGTTGAACAGCACGTAAATGGTGAAGACCCAGGATTTGGCGCGTTCATCCACGCCAAAATAGGCCTGGATGGGGGTAAGCGCAGGTGAGACGATGGCAATATCCAGCGCGCCCATCAGCACACCCAGGAAAAGCACGATCAGTACACGGTTGCGGGTTTTATCGTCCATAGCCTTGGAGAGATCCTTTTCAATAATGGATATATTGCTTACTTACCGGTCGGTAAGTTTCATCATACCAAACCTGTAAATCCATGTCAATCCCCTGAACCAAAATACCTTTATAATAGCCTGGAAACTCCTATTTGCCCTTATGCTCAAGCCTTGAAGAACCAAAACACGGAATTCCTTTTCTTATTTCTTTTCATTAGCATTACTTTGTGGCCAGTGTAGTGAATTACACATGTTTGTCACTAATCCTTTAAAAGAGAAATGCACAAAACGAGGCTGCCATGTTTGATCTTCCCGACGATGAAATCCTCCCGCTTTCCAAAGAACACGTCTTCTGGACCTGGTCGGCACAGGCAAAAGTAGCCCCCATCCCGATAAAATCTGCCAAAGGCGTCTTCTTCTGGGATACCTCCGGCAAACGCTACCTGGATTTCAACTCGATGACCATGTGTGTCAACATCGGGCACGGCGATGAACGCGTCATTGAAGCCATGGTGGCGCAGGCGCGTGAACTTCCTTATGCCGCGCCCGGCATGGCCACCAAAGTCCGGGCGGTTGCGAGCCAACTTGTGGCGCAGGTTTCACCGGGCGGAAAATTGACCAAGGTCCTGTTCACACTGGGCGGGGCGGATGCCAATGAGAATGCCATCAAACTGGCGCGCGGCTACACTGGCCGTTTCAAGGTGCTCAGCCGCTACCGCTCCTATCATGGCGCCAGCGCCGGGGCGATGGCGCTGACCGGCGACCCGCGCCGGGTGGCCTGGGAGCCGGGACTGATGCCGGGCGTTGTACACTTCCTGGACCCGTACCGCTATCGTTCCACTTTCCACCGCACCACCCCGGATATCTCCGAAGCGGAATTCTGCCAGGATTATCTTAACCATCTCGAAGAGATCATCCGCTTCGAGGGTCCGGAGACGATCGCGGCTATCCTGATCGAATCGGTCACCGGCACAAATGGGATCATTGTCCCGCCGGAGGGGTACTTGCAGGGTGTTCGCAAGCTGTGTGACCGCTACGGGATCGTTATGGTAACCGACGAAGTGATGAGCGGCTTTGGCCGCACGGGTAAGTGGTTTGCAGTCGATAACTGGGGCGTCATCCCGGATATCATGACCATGGCCAAAGGTCTGACCTCAGCTTATGCCCCGCTGGGAGCCGTGGCAATGAAGCCCGAGATCGCAGCGGCTTTCGACCAGCGCACCTTCGAGTCGGGCTTAACCTACACCTCCCACCCGGTTTCTCTGGCAGCCGCAGTTGCTAATATAAATGTCATGCGTGCAGATAAACTGGTCGAACATGCCGCCGAGCTGGGTCCGGTTCTGAACCGCCTCCTGAAAGATCTGGGCGAGACGCACCCCTCCGTTGGCGATGTGCGCTCGATCGGCCTGTTCGGGATCCTCGAGCTGGTCAAGGACAGGAAAACGAAAGAGCCGCTGGCGCCCTGGAACGGCTCCAGCCCGGAGATGGCCGCTTTTCGCAAAACCTGCCTGGAGCATGGTTTATATGTTTATACTCACTGGCACACCGTGCTGATCATCCCGCCTCTGCCTATCACCACAGAGCAGTTGCAGGAAGGCTTTGCAGTACTCGACCAGGCTTTGGAAGAAACCGACAAGGCAGTGAAATAAGAAGGGCCTATAAAGGGCGAAGGAACAAGACATGAAACTTAATAAGCTCTCCGCATTATCCTTGATCGTTTTCATCCTTCTTTTCGGCTGCACGATACCAGGCAGCCTTGCCACTCAAGTGCCGCCTACGGTCAACAACACCCTTTCCCCTAGCTCTGTTCCAGCCTCAACCGTCACCCCGCCTACCCCAGCGCCGGTTTCATCCACACCCGCTAAGCCGCGCCAATCTTTGCACACCAGCGGCCCCTACCTGGCTTACCGGGACCAGTCTGGCAGCCGCTCCGTCCTCACGCTCCTGGATGCGGACGGACAGGGGCAGTCCAGCACCTTCTTTCCTGCCAATTATGACGCTTCTGCCAATTCGCTGCCGTTATCCAATACGCTTTCGCCCGACGGAAAATGGCTGGCCTATTACACCGGATCCGCCGGAACGGCTTTTGGGGCAGCCGGGCCGGATGCCACCGATCTGACCCTCAACCTGATGAGAGTGCCGGATGGTACAGTGCAGGTGGTCACGCCGTTATTGTCAAAGGATTATCCGGACATTTTCACCAAGGCCGCCGGACAGTTGAGCCAACCGGATTTGACTGCAGACACGTTAAGGAATGCCTTCATCCTCGGCATCACCCAGTCTCTGGACTGGTCCCCGGATGGTCGATACCTGGCTTTCGCCGGGCAAATGGATGGGCTTTCATCCGACCTCTATCTTTACGATTCCGAAACCGGCTCAATCAAGCGCCTGAGCTCCGGTCCGGAGGAAGTCCAATGGATTTCCTGGTCCCCGGATGGGAAGTGGATCCTGGATGGCAGTTCTTATTCGGTCGGCGAGGGCATGCAATTCAATGTTTACGCCACTTTGGTGGACGGAGCTACGATAAATCAGCTATCCAATGGCACCCCTCAGATTGTCACTTCCAGCGATTGGCTGGACGATACCACTTACGTTGATTCCAATGGAGCCAACGGTCCCGGATCGTATGACTTGAAACTGGTCGATGTTAATACAGGTAAAACATCAGAGATTTGGCAGGGTTCATACAGTCAATATGCTTACATCCCATACGGGAATTGGGTGGTTCTGAACGCCAACACGCCAACCTGGCCGTGGGCGTATACCAGCACTGATTTCTCGACTGGGATATTTCTTGTGAACACCACCAGCTTGAAGCAGGTCCGGGTAAATTCGCTCGGTCCCTGGGGCTGCTGTAATCCTTCACAGTTTTTTCCTCTTGGACATATCCCGGAGCATTTGTTTCTCGTCAACGATCATGACAACCAGGCGATCCAGTATTTAACTTCAGAAGGGAAACTTATTCCCGCCGGTGTCCAGGCCGATCAGATTTCTGTCTCCCCCGACCGTCTGAAATGGATCGCCATCGCTGCCAACCTGCAGGTCTATTCTGACGATGGCTCTCTGATCCGCACGGTGGACCTGCCCGCCGGCCTGGATCCTCAAGGCATCGGGCCGATCATCTGGCGGCAAGATTCCTCCGGCCTGTTCTTTACCTACCATGATCTCATTGATCAAAACACCACCCTTCAACTGTATTTCCTGGAGCTTGCCAAAGGCAACCCCGTCCAGGTCGGCACACTTTCATCATCTGCCCCCGATAATTTCATTTGGGTGACTGGCTCCTGATAGATGTTCAGCCAATCCTCTAACTTTTTGGCAATAAGGCTTGATACGTTTTCGCAACCGGCGTTGCTTCCGGAAAGATCTATATCTGCCAATGGCATAAAGCAAAATTGCTCATTTCATAACATCCAAAAAACGGGAACCCGCTTCCTACACTTTTCCAGTGCTTGGCAGCGGGTTCCGCCATTCTTTGGATCCAGGCGGGGTTCTAGTCAGGTTTTCTCGATTGGGGCTGGTTTTTTATTTGCTAAGCAGGCCTAATTGGTTGGTTCCGTCATCAACGAAATAAACGCCCCTTCCTTGCGGGACAATTGCCAGGCCGAAGAGTGTACCCGCTCCGCCGGGCTCAATCGTTTTTGTGGCGATCTGAACGCCGGCAGGCGTGATCTCGACCAGGTTTCCGTCTGCGGCATTAGCTGCCAGGATGTTTCCGTTGGGAGCGATTGTCAAGCCTAGTGGACCATTTAAAGCACCGTTACTCGACACCGTTTTACCAGTGCCTGCATCTGAATTGCGGGTCAGTGCGTGCGGGATGGCAACGATACGATTCGGCAGAGTGTCCGCCACATATAGTGTCCCATCCGAGCCGAGACCCAGGCCGGTTGGGCCGATTACCAATGCAGCCGGATCGGTGCGCTCCTGGAATCCGGAGCCAATAACCTTCCTGGACATTACTCTAGGCTTATCTCCATCCGGTATTGAGAGGTTGATTCGCAAGACCGTGCCCTTGTAAACTACCTTCGGGCTGGCTGCAACAGTACCGTTTAATACGTTGGTGACAAACAGAGTGGCGCTGGAACCACCATCCACAAGTGTCATATCCCATGGGCCATTTATCCCATTGCCTGAAATAGTCTCCACCGCTTTCCCTTTGCTATTTAAAACAATTAGACAGCCAGCTTTGGCGGTCGCTGCCGTGCCATCGTTGGTTGGAAGGCTGCCGACAATCACCCAGCCGGATCGAAGTACACTCAGAGCTGTGGTCAAGCCAACACCACCCGGGCAAGCACCCGGCAGGCTGCTGCTTTTGAGATTGGCAAAAACTGTCATTACGCCTTTAGGGGATACTTCAACGATTGTTGTCCCAGTTCCCTGCAGGTTGCTGCTGTTATTGAAATTGCTGATCAAAACATTGCCTTTGATGAGGTTTCCGACGGTCCGGGGAACCACCATAATCCCATAAGGATTGATGTCACCATTGGCTGGTACGGTTGAAGCTACCACGCTTAGCGTATTGAACTGACCGAGAAAGGAGCTGCTGGCGTTCGCCGTTACCGGTGTTAATGCCAGAAGGAGTACCGATAGAAAAGCTCCCAACGGATAAGTAAAACGTTTCATACTACCTCTCCTTCTTGGAAAACAGATACCTGTCTCCCAACTAAAACTGTATTAGTTGACCTCCGAGGAGGCCTTGAGAGAACATAACCAAACAACACTGAAAACCTGTCAGGTTTGCCCGTCGGTAGTTGAATGCATCTGGATGGGGTAAATGATGCGATGGTCAACCAGACGCGGTATTAATATGACAAAATATGTCTGAATTATGTAGTCTTATTCTTACGAATCGGTTAAGAGAAGCTTAGGGAAAAATTAGAAAATATCCGTAAAAATCCCCAATTATTTTAAAGGAATTAGACAACACTTGCCAAAAATTGTGTGTTTTTCCACCCTAATTGGAA
This sequence comes from Anaerolineales bacterium, assembly GCA_017882145.1. Lineage (GTDB taxonomy): Bacteria > Chloroflexota > Anaerolineae > Anaerolineales > Villigracilaceae > UBA877. The sequence goes on along the minus strand of JADGQB010000006.1, from coordinate 12,793 downwards.
CATCACAGTGTGTGAGATTCATTATGTTGCCCCTAAAAAAGGATAAGTCAGGATAATTTATCCCGACTTATCCTTTTGAACTAATCCTAATGCATCGAGATCGTCACCGAATATTGTACAATCTGCCCGCCTCTTGGAATGACCTCGACAATAATCTGCTCCGTTTGCGGCAGGACGCCTTTCCACGAGCTGGCTTTATCCGTGTAGCTCAACAGCCCACCGGATTCCAGCCCGAAAACGTCGAGATATGCTACATCGGACGAAACGTTCAGGCTCACATTCATGGTCTGTCCGAAATTGCCGTAAAGCGCGTAGGAAACAACGAAACCTTGCTCCGTTGCACTCTTGATTGTGATCGAGCTGGTGCCTTCGGCAAAATACACAATCTTGGGCAGTTTGACCGTCAGTTCATAACTCTCGGTCGTGGCACCGCCGAAGACCTGGATCGTGTACATCCCGGTCACGGGCAGCCGCCATTGAAAGTTCAAATATTTTTTGGAAGGGCTTACAAACGTACTCCCATCCGGATAGAGCACTCCCAGATACACATCGTTCTTGCTGGAACCAACGGTCCCGATGTTCAGGACCAGCGGTTGGTACTGGTTGCCTTGCAGGGTGTAGGTCACCACCTGCCCGGGTGCGACCGTGCCATGCCTGACCGCCGCAGTCGATCCGGGGGCGATGGTAATGCTGCCTACCGTGGAGGTAGTATTCGCATTGTTCACCGCAGTGCCGGTGCAGGAAAGCGTCAGGCTGTAATTGATCACCATGCCATTGATTGGAACAACCTCCACCACGTATTGCTGTGTTTGTGGCAGCACGCCGGTCCAGTTGTTGGCCCGGGCAGCATCGGCCAGGAGCGTCCCGGAAACGATCCCGAAGATATCCAGATAAGCCGTTGTGGAGGGTACGTTCAGGCTGGCGGTCATGGTTTGGCCGCCTGAGCAGGTTAGCGCATAATCAAACAGGTATCCTAAAACGGTTGTGCCGTTCAGAGTGCTCGAGCTGGTACCGGAGGCAAAATTAACCACCTGTGCGATCTTGACGGTCAGGTTGAAGTTCTCAACCGTCGCGCCGCCTGTCACCTGGATGGTGTAGCGTTCGGTTGCAGGCAGTATTCCCTGCCAGTTCGTCCAGCGGTTGGCCGGGTTAAGCAACACGTTGCCGTTCTGCTCGAAAACCCCCAGGGTTACGTCATTTTTAGGGGCATCCATGATCAGGATCAAGGGTTGGCCCTGGGATGCGTCCAGGGTATAGGTCAAAACCTGTCCCGGCTGTGTCGTACCCAGCACCACCGCCGCGGTTGTCCCGGGAGTGAAGACAATGCTTGCTCCCGGTAGCGTATTGACCACCGCCGGCTGGAGCGTTGGATTGACAACGAGGGGTGTTAATGTCGGCAAAACTACCTGGGCCGTAGCCACGACAGCCGTAGGGGGAACGGCAGTCGCAGTAGCCACTGGTACCTGGGTAGCGGCGGGACCGGCCGGGACTGTAGCTGCCGGTGTATCCAGCACTACCTGGGGTGTGGGGCTCGGGACAGAGGCGGACAGATCAGGCGTGGGAGCCGCTGTAGGCACCAGGCCGCAGCCAGCCAAAAGCAGGCTGGAAATGACCAATACGATGATTAGTGAATAGAATTTCGATTGAACGAATGAATGTTTGGGTGTCATGAAATTTTCCTCCTCCAGATCCATCAAACTCGAAGAAACGTGCGGGCAGGCTTATCATAAAGACCAGTTCAGAATCTTTCATCTGATTCTTATTTTCGAGCTGTGGATGCCAACTTTCCATCCATTCAAATTATATCCTGATTTCCTTTATTACAGCATGTTTTATCTAATATCCTTTTTTTCAACGGTTCTTACCCGACCCGTCTCCATACTAGGGTACGTAGGATCGGTTCACCTTGAAAAGAGTTGGTCCGGAGCTGAATCGTGAGATTATTGCCTTCAACCGTCATGGTTCTGGTTAGCACGTCGCCGACGTTTTCTTGAGAAAGGGCTCCAACAAGATGCTGCGTGACTGTTCCCAGCGTATCGTCAACGGAGTATGTTCCGAAGTACGCATCGTAGCCGCCTTGTGCCCGGCTATTGTTGCCTGCCGAGGCGGTTGCGTCTGTAATGGGGGTGGTCCGATCGCGCTTCATAAACTGTGCGGCAAAGTGTCCGGAACGATCATAGATCAGGATCGCTATCGGGTCGTCGCCCAATGCCGGATCTAGTCGTCGCTCACCGGAACCGGTCACATCAACCCTCGACAGGAGTTCCCATGTACCGGGTAGGGCGCCAGAGAGCAATTTAGAACTGGATTCTATAAGTGTGGTCATAATATTTCTCCTTACGGTAATGTGTGACTATTGTAAATTATCGTATGGCTTTATATTGCGCTCAGCAGTGCAAACAAACCAAAACCGGTGATGATTAAGCCTGAAATCCGGTTAACCCATTGCAAGCTGTTGGTATTGAATTTTTTGCGGAATATGCCAACCCCACTGCTCAGAACGAGCCACCATAAGGCTGAACCCATGAAAACCCCCAGGACCAGGATTCCTGCAGATCCGTAATTCCCGCGTGTACTTGCCAACCCCAACCCGGCAAAGATCGCTGCAAACGAAATGATCGTCATGGGATTCGTGAGCGTTAGAAAAAAGGTTGAAGCATAATCGCCCAACAAGCCGTTTTCCCGGGCTGCGGCTGCCTGGTTTGCAGGTTTTGCCAACAGGGTCTTGATCCCCAGATAGCACAGGAATGCGCCACCGATGAGATGCAGCCATATTTGCTGCTTGACCAGGAAATTTGAGATGAAAGCCAGCCCGAATCCTGCAACGCAGCCATAGATCGAATCCGCTGTGGCTGCCCCCAGCCCGGATACCAGGCCGGAAATGCGTCCCCCGTTTAATGTACGCCGGATGCACAGGATGCCGATCGGCCCAACCGGCGCGGCAATTGAGAAGCCGATGATCAGACCCCGGAGCAGGAAATTAAGATCCATTCGGATGTCCTGCTACAAACTGGATCACTTTGCTTTCCGTGCGCTGAAAATTGCATGGCCGGCCAGTATCCAGTGGACATCGATTTCGACAAAACCAGCTTGTTCAAGCCACTTTAGTTGATCAAACAAAGGCGAGGGCTTATCGATGTCTTCCGGATCGAGATATCGAAAAATATTCCAGCCCTCCCGCTTGAAGAAATCAAAAGCGGAGCTATTTCCGTCAAGTTCGAACGAGCGCTTTCGTACGATTTCATCCAAAGTTACGGCCGCCAGCTCTTTCCCCATCGGACCCGGTTCAATGACATCCGCAATTATGAATATACCATTGGGTTTCAGCATCTGTTTCACATCCATAAAAAGGGCTTGTTTCTGCGGCCCAAGCAAATGGTGGATCGCCAGCGATGAGACCACCGCGTTGAATGGGTGACCGGGTTTGCGCCAGGCTGGCGATGACAGCTCGAATTTCCCGCCTCGAAACCTTTCCCCAAATCGGCTCAAACGCTGACTGGCTTTCTGCAGCATTTCATCTGAACCATCCAGCCCCTGGATGCTGATCGTCGGGAATTTATCCATTAATATTTCTTCCAGGAGCCCCTCCCCGCAGCAAAGATCCAGGATGATTCCGGGAGAATCCAGGTCTGAGAGCAGGCTGCAAATGATTTGCATTTGGGTATCCCGCTCAGGCACGATATAGCGGCCATAATTGATGAAATCGTGGCTGGTTTCTTCGCTCCATCCGTTTGGTTCATCCGGCCTTTCTGCATCCATCTATTAAGCCTCCAGGGACAGCTCGTGTGTTTTTTTTGCGGCCTTCGGTTTTGGTCTTAAAAACCAGGTTGCGAATGCCATTGCTCATGAGAATTCCATTTTACATTTTGCGGGCGATACAAAATAGGTGATGCCCCATTCCAAGCAGTTCTGGCAAGCAACAAAATTTTAATTCCAGATCGAGCAATTTCCGCTGCTTTTCTTTTGGGTACGAACTTTGCTCCCATGAGTCAACCAGGGTCGGGGTTGAAGCGATTTCAATAATCTCACATCCCGCATCTTCCAACAGTCTTGTCAACTCATTGACAGTGTAAAGACGGGCAAACACACCTTCTGCGGCCTGGTATTCATTTGTATCGTACACCTCTATCGCAGATTCAAGTTGGTTTTCTGCATCGGATTGATTAAAGAGCCATCTCACAAAGCCAAATTTGGAATCACAACCTATGATCAGGGTGGCGCCTCTCTTCGCCACTCGCACTAATTCCTGGATGGTTTGCTGCCCTTTTTCCAGAAGATAAGATAATGTACCTCCAACACAAACTACGAAGCTGAATTCAGCCTCTCTAAACTGACCAAGGTCCGCAATATTGCCCTCCATAATGTTGATTTTTTCGGTCAATCCGGCTTCTTGAATATTTGTTGCCGCCAATTCCAGGATCTTTGGTGAGATGTCCACCAGCGTAACTCTTTTGCAACCTCGGGCCATCATAATTGCATTAATACCTGATCCGCCACCTGCATCCAGAACATTATCGGATGGCTTGAGATACTTCTTAATGAATTCCCGGGGGACCTGGTTGCGTAGAGAAAATTCCTTCTCGAATTTGTCTTCTTTTTCCGCGATCTCGTCGTATGCTTTTCTCACAGCTTCCGGTTTGTAAGTCATATTCCCTCCAATCAATCCGGTAGGTAATGGTGTTCGACAAATCTGTTCCAGCCTTTTTTTGTCATGGATTCGACTGCCCAATAAAAACCATTTTCTCCATCAGGCCAATACACCATCCTGGCCAGACCCGCCGGCATGTGCGCTTCAAAACCAATTGCCTCCGGATGAACATCTTTTACGTTGGCCAACTTCCCGGTCGATTGCTTACCGTCGGATGTAAAAGACCAAAAACCGATTTCCTTTTCAGGGTTGACGCCGATCATCGCCTGTTCCACGTAAGACCTATCGACAAATTCCCAGACAGCCGTAAGTTGGATGTATTTTCCTGCCAGCACTTTCTTGAACTCGCGTTTGCACTTGACCGGCCCCAATTCAGACGGCGCTTCTGCCTGCCAGGTACCGAGCAGCGGATCGAATAGATTTAACTTGCCTTTCCCTTTTTTCCATTTCATGTTGCCTCTGGATCTATTCCTTCGTATGGAGTACAGTGGAAGACAGATATGTTCCAAATGTAACCATCCAATATCAATCAATGGATTTTATCAACTTTTGAATGAGTAAGAAGGTAAGATTCGGATAGCATTTCATGCTCCGAATTCCTCACATGGGTTTAATAACTGGCATTCCAATTGCCATCCGGGGATATGGCGGCAGCCTCTTAGCATTGGCGACTCCTACTCTTTACTACCGAAAACAGGTTATTTCTTGTTTTTTACCGTGAAACGCATGATAAGCTGTGTTTCATTTGCCTCTGCCACTTTTACAAAACCTGCCGCTCTGAAAATGGAAGCAATGCCCATGTAACCTGAACACCCCTTTAGCGTCTGACCGGCCAATTTGTGGGTTTGCATGTCGATCGGATAACCTTCAATTACTCTGGCGCCTTGTTGTTCGGCGTAATTGACTGCCCCGTGCAGCAATCTGGACAGGATGCCTTTATTGCGGAACGGTTTTGCCACGAAGAAGCATACGATCGACCAAACTGGTGTAGCATCTATCCGCTTAAGAGTTCGCGATTTTTCCAGACTGGCATAATCTTCGCGCGGGCCGATCGAACACCAGCCGATGGGTTGATCATCAATATATGCAAGAAGTCCGGGCACCTCGTTATTGCTGGTCATGTTTTTCAAAAGCGCTTTTCTGCTCTCCGCCTTCATCTTGCTAAAATCCGCTCTTTTCAATCGCCAGTACATGCACCAGCAACCAGAATATGCACCATTTGGACCGAAAAGGGCTTCCAAATCCTTCCAGCGCTCAGCTGTCGCAGGAAAAACCTTGACTTCAAAATTGCCTTGTAAATTCAGAGACACGGTTTTCTCCTCGCACGATTTTGTAACATCGATTCGCGAATAATCACCTGATTATTTTATCCGATGAGACAGCGAAATCCGTATGAAGCTTCCGGTCAATCTGCTTTCGCACAGCACCCTTTTAGGGTAGACGACTTTGTATCCTGCCTGCGCTAGTTCCGCAGGCACAGGTGATCTGTGGGTTTCAACCCCCGGCAGATAGTGCAGCCTCCGTTACCTCCAGGCTGCCCTCATCTCCATCGAGCCTGGCAGTCACACCTAACGGAAGGGTTGCAAAATGGCTGCCATGCCCGAAGGGGAACCCATACACGACCGGGACACCCAGACCACCCAGGCGCGCTTGCAGCACTTCCTCCAGATTTTTCGTTCTAGGAAATGGGGAACCGCCGCCTTCGTCAAATTCGCAACCTGATAGATCGCCGATTGCAACGCCGCGCACATTCTTTAGCTTCCCAGCCTGCGTCAGGTGCAGCAGTGCACGGTCGATCCCGTGCGGACTTGAGCCGACTTCTTCAAAAATGAAGATCGCTTCCTCCAGATTGACTTCCCAGGCTGTGCCCAGGGTGTGGATCAGATCAGACAGGCAGCCTCCCACCAGGCGGCCACTGGCCTTGCCGGGTGCCATTTTCCCGAGAAATGGATCCTCAGGGTTGTGTGGAATGGGTCCGGTGGTCTTTCCTGCCAGAACCGACAGCAGCCGGCTGGATGTGAATTCAGGAAACCCCGGGTCTCCAACCGAGGTCAGGGACGGGCCGTAAAACGTCGCCAACCCACTAAACTGCAGAATCGCACAGTGCAGGGCGGTGATGTCTGAGAAACCGATGAAAGCCTTCGGATTCTTCGCAATCCGGTCGAAATCCAGAAGCGGGATGATTTCGGCTGATCCGTATCCCCCACGCAGGCATTGGATGGCATCCACCTCCGGATCTTCAAATAACGCCATTAGATCTTTGGCGCGCCTTTCCGGGCTGCCGGCGAAGTAATCGGATTTCTCGAGTGCGCCTTCAGCCAGTTTAACCCGGTAACCGTGCGATTCCCACCAGGCAATCCCTCTCAATATATCCGAGTAGCGTGAGGCTGGGCTGGCAGGGGATGCAATCCCGATAGTTGCTCCCGGTAGTATAGATCTTCCGATCAATAGTTTCATTCTTCGTCAACCTTCTTCCTGGTCGTTGGTTTCGGCTTTAATGAACTAACGTAGGCGAAGCTTATCCCAAAATACTCCTGCAGTTCCGAAGTTTTTTCCAAAAGCGACTCGGGCACCTCTACATATTCCTTCTGGACCACGCCATATTGCTTGGAGAGCGCTGCATTGTATTTCTTGAGGAATGTCTCACGCGCCTCCTGCGGGAGCCGCAGTTCCAGCATGCCAGTTTTCGACAGGTAACTGAACATGTGTCCGTTGACGGAAGTATACGGTACCATGGCGCCTTTGAGTGGCACACCTGGAACTGTCGCCACCAACTTTTTATACTGTTCCAACTTCTCTGCAGGCACTTCGCTAGTCACTTTACTCATCCTCTCGTGTCCTTAGTCAGCCACGCAGAGATATTCAAAAAATTGTTCATTTCTAATCCTTCGTTCCTCTTGTCTTTAGAAAATCTTTTTGTAAAATTACAGCCTGATCACGAATCCGCAGTACTCACAATTGATGCTGTCCATGCCGCGCAGCACTACTGTCGTGATATTACCTCCGCAGGATGGGCACTGCGCCGGGGCGGCTTTGACCTTGTCCACTGCCGCCTGATCGAGTTCCACAGCGCGCCCTTTATCGAAATCCTTGCTTTTGGCGCGGTTTACCAATGCCTGCCAGGCCACGTTCTCCTGCCAGATATGGAAGTGTGCCACCTGCAGTGGTGCGCCGCTCAGGAAGCGCAGTTCGATGTGGTCTTCATTCTTGAGCATGCCTTGCTTGCTGGTGTCCACTTTTTCCACCAGTGTCACCGGCGCTTCTAGTAGCAATCCCTGGACCTTCTTCTTCTCGGTCACCACGAACAACACCTTCTTGGTGGCGACTTCTTCTTTTTGTTCGAAAAGCAAGCGCTGGTCGGTGAGATAGAGCACACCTTCCGGGTCTTCCTTTTGTTCCTTGCCGGCCTTGCACCAGACTGCCTTGACCGCCGCAATACCCGCTTCGGTGGGGAGCAGCTGGAAGGAGGCTTCGGCCAGTTGCGTGACCATATATTCGATATCGTTCAGGTGCTTCGTAGCCGCGTAGACCTGGTTGTTGAACTGGTCATACATCCCCTCGATCGCCCGTTCTGAGGCGCTGACTTTGCTCTCCACCCCCTCCACGGCCGATTGCAGGTTGGCGAGCAGACCGCGCCCCATCGCCGGGTTGCCGGCCATCGACGCCAGTTGCGGCATCTGCATTTCAACCGGGCGCAGCGCGTTCAGGAGCGAGTTGGATTGCAGGTTGATCTGCGCTTGCAGGTTGGGGTACAACAGCGCCCAGGATGTAACGAACGCTTGCGCCTGTGATTCCAGATCCTTCTCGAAAACGTAACCGCGCGTGCGCAGGCTCAGGATGCGCTGGGCCATCCCGTTGACGCTGGTTTGAACGTCTTCCACGCTGTCACGCGCCTTGGTTAGTTGCACGCTTTGCTGTAATGAGCCGATTTTGTTCTGTAACGCACGCAGGTCATCTGAAAATTGTTCGACGGGATTGGGGGTTGCCATATCTATTGCTCCTTTTGGGGATTGGAGGATGCCGGCTTTATTATTGCATACAAGCTATGAGTTGACAACTGGTTTACCATGACTGTTTATGTGGTTGTTCTACGACATGTGTCCAATTACGCTAATTTGTAACGCGATCGTCAGTGTATCTTACCTGCCTCCGTAGAAACACTACAAGCGCATTACAAACTGTCGACTGGTAGTTGCGTAGGCAGTCAGACTGGCTTTGCCATAGTCAACAGGGTCGATTTGCTCGATTTGTACTGCTTTTGATATGGGATTACTTTTTTGTACCCACCTAAGTAAATTAGACCGGCAGCTTGTTTACCTGATCCTCAAGATCCACCCCGCTCGGCAGGTTTTCCACCCAATCGATAAAAGCCGATACGTGTGTTTTCTTTGTAAGTATTGCACCGTGCTGTGGGGCGATCATATCGATCTCAAATTGCCTAGCCATTTTTGCCCATAGCTTGAAGCTCTTGTTCGAGGCTAAATAGTTCTGGTGGAATCCGCGCATGTATTGGATGTGATCGTTGAAATCCTCGACGATTGTGTAGCCAATACCCGCTGAAGCGCCCAGGTCGCCGGAATATAGAATTTTGGAGATGGGATCGTAAATTTGGAAATTGGTGCCTGAGGCCAGAAATTGCGTTGGCAGGATCATCAGTGGAGAGCCTCCCAGGTGGAGAGTCATTCCTTCATGTGGAATGGACGTGATACGGTCGGAGGTAACCCCGTCCATGCCGAAGTGTAAAATGAAGTCCAGCCACGTATTCGTTAACAAGGCTTGAACTTCACTGATCGCCAACCAGGCGTCTGGTGAAACCAGTAAATCCGGATCCCGGTGCGATAAGAAAACATATTCAATTCGATGCCGCGGCATTCGGGCTGATAGTTCACCATTCGCATACGGGTAAACCTTGTGCCCGTCTGGGTCCAGCAGCATCGCTCGCTCGTTATGGATGATCAAATGCTGGTTGGAATATCCAAATTTCCCATGAGTGGAATCCTCGAGAAGATAATTGGCATGCTCTTCGTTCTTGAATAACACCTGCGTTGGCATGATTGTCGCCTCTCTCTCGTGCTGGCCCCATTTTTTTGTTGTTCGCTGTGCCGGACACATCCCTTCCGGCTTTCCCTTTTTTGTTATTTATTTGGAATACGTATGGTGTACTTATCATAAGACTCGTTAAATCCCATTATGGCATGGAACAGAAGTGGATTTGTTGGAGAAAATTGGGATTTATTTGGGCTTGCTAACATAAAAATATGTGGTTGTTTATTGTCTTCCTCCTGATCAGCGCTTGCATAAACAGTACATTTGTTCTATAATCCGGTCGTATCTGATCATGGCAGCCTCGCAAAGGTTGCTTTACAGGCAAATCTTCACTTCATTTCTCACACCTCCAATTATTCGTTCCGCGGAAAAGGCAAATTAATGGACTTTAATTCCTCCCAGGCATTGATGCACTTTTATGAAAGCCCTATTCATCTTGATGAAATAATCAATAATTGTTTCTCCTTTGTGCCTCAAAAACTATTCCCGTCAGAACCCATTCTCCATATTCCATTCGTCGACCAACAATCAGCCTGTCCATGGTTATTCTAAGGGGTAATAAAAAATTTAAAATCGAAAATCCTCCCAGCCAAGGCTTTTCATCCTCGGCATGGTAGAATCAGGCCGATTTTAGCTGGCAGGAGAGATGATCATGAAGATTGCAATCGCCTGTGACCACGCCGGTTTTCCGCTTAAGGGAATGGTATTGGAAGTCGTACGGCGCCTCGGACATACTCCGCTCGACCTGGGAGCGGACCACCTCGATCCGCTCGATGACTACCCCGATTTCTCCCTGAAGGTAGGTCAGGCTATCCAGACCGGTCAGGCCGAACGCGGCATTTTATTGTGCGGTTCTGGCGTGGGGGCCTGCATAGCAGCCAATAAGTTGAAAGGCATTTACGCAGGAGTCTGCCACGATACCTATTCAGGCCACCAGGGGGTCGAACACGATGATATGAACGTCCTGTGCCTGGGACCGCGTGTGATCGGACCCGGGCCGGCTGGGGAAATTATTGCAGCTTTTTTGTCGGCACGTTTCATTGGTTATGATCCCGGGCAGGAACGCCATGCCCGCCGGGTTGCCAAGGTCAGGAAATTGGAAGGTTGATGGGTGAAGAACATGACAATTCAAGAATTATTTTCCCTCGGTCAGTCGCTCTGGTATGACAACATCCAACGCCGTTTGCTTGAAAACGGGCAAATGGCTGCCATGATCGCACGCGGTGATATCCGCGGGGTCACCTCCAATCCTTCCATTTTTCTGAATGCGATTGCCAAAACCAACGACTACGATCCGGCACTTGTCCCAATGGCCTGGTCTGGCTGGGAGGCCGAGCCGATCTTTTGGCAGCTTGCCATCGAAGACATCCGTGAAGCTTGCGATCTTTTCTCGACGCTCTACCGCGAAAGCGAAGGCGCGGATGGTTACGTTTCGCTGGAAGTAAATCCAACCCTGGCGCACAACACCCCCGGAACCCTTGCCCAGGCCAAACAACTCTGGGAATTGGTCGATCGCCCGAACCTGATGGTAAAAATCCCAGCCACGATTGAAGGCATTCCGGCCGTCCGTGCTGCCATTGCTGCCGGGATCAATGTCAACACCACCCTGATCTTCTCCCTGGAGCGTTACCGGGAAGTTATGGATGCTTATCTTTCTGGTCTTGAAGATCGCCTCAGCGCCGGCCTGGTTGTGCGCCGGATCGCTTCGGTGGCCTCCTTCTTCGTTTCGCGCATGGATGTGAAAGTGGATGCCCTGCTCGAGTCGCTTGCCACCCCTGCAGCTAAAGCGCTGCGCGGGAAGGCCGCCATCGCTTATACCAAACTGGCCTATGCTGAATTCCTCAAGGTATTCAGTGGCGACCGTTTTGCACGCTGTAAGGCGGCTGGTAGCTCTGTCCAGCGCCCGCTGTGGGCCTCCACCAGCACCAAGAACCCAGCCTATCCCGACACGCTCTATGTGAATACCTTGATCGGTCCGGGCACGGTCAACACCGTCCCGCCCCAGACCCTGGATGCATTCCGTGATCACGGCAAGGCTGAGCTCACCATCTCTGCTGATCTTAATGGGGCGCGCCAGACTCTCTCCGACTTGGAAGCACTGGGCATATCAATGGACAGGGTCACTGCCGAACTGGAAGCCGAGGGCGTGAAATCCTTCTCGGACGCCTTCGCCTCCATGCTTCTGGCTATCGAGGAACGCCGTTCCGCTGCCGTGAGTGCACTTGGACCTTTGGCAGCTCCAATCAAACGCCGTGTCGCCAGCCTGATCGCGGATGCCGGTCCTGCCCGTTTATGGTCGCATGATCCGACCTTCTGGACCGCTGACCCGGCCGGGCAGGCAGATGCTCGCAAGCGTATGGGCTGGTTGGACCTGCCGCATAGTTCCCGCACAGCCGTCAAGGAGATCAACGATTTTGTCCGCGGCGTGCGCGCGGATGGCCTGACACATGCGCTCCTGCTTGGCATGGGCGGTTCTTCGCTTGCACCCGAAGTTCTCTCCCTCGTTTCTACTTCCCTCTCCCCTCGGGAGAGGGGTAGGGGTGAGGGGATTTCAACCTTCTCCATCCTCGATTCCACTGATCCTGCCCAGGTAATGGAAACCGCCAGCCGGTTTCCGCCCTCGCAGACTCTATACATAGTTTCTTCCAAATCCGGGGGCACGGCGGAAGTCAACGCAATGTTCAATTATTTTTGGGAACAGACTGGCGGCGATGGCCGGCACTTTATTGCAATTACCGATCCTGGCACTTCCCTGGAAGCCCTGGCGAATGCACGCGGCTTCCGCAAAACCTTCCTTGCTGATCCGGCCGTCGGCGGACGTTTTTCAGCCTTGAGTGCCTTCGGGTTAGTCCCGGCGGCTTTACTCGGTCTGGATGTCGAGCACATGCTCCTGCGTGCCAGTTGGATGATGCGCCAGTGTGCTGCAGACGTCAGCGGAGCGCGTAACCCCGGCCTGGTGCTTGGAGCGTTACTAGGCCAGGCGGCCGTGGATGGCCGTGACAAACTGACCTTTCTGGCCGATGAAGCGGTTGCACCGTTGGGTGCCTGGTTGGAGCAACTCATCGACGAATCGAGCGGCAAGCAGGGCAAGGGCATTCT